>PKCY01000130.1 GCA_002862985.1 Haliea sp. | reverse complement strand
AAGGATACTCTTAAGATCAAGTAACTGGTGATTTAACTTTTAACGATGAATCTGTATAACACGATCTACAGAATATCAATACCCCAAAGACTACTATTGGGTACATCGTTGCTGCTCTGTAAAAGAGAAAGGAGGCCGGCTCAAAATCATTCACTGTGTTGTCCTGTGATAATCTCCAAGGCAATGGAACCATGACCAAGAAGCTTGTTCTTCAATTCGCAATCAAATACCGGGAAGTATCCGTATTATTGTTCAAATGGTGGTCATTGCCTCTTTGGTGATCGTGGTAGATCAATTTCTTAAGGCCTACGCATTCACTATCAGTAAACAACTCTCCGTTTTTGTCGGGCTAATAATCACCAATTGTATCGTCATGGGGCGCGCCGAAGCGTTCGCGATGAAAAACCCACCGCTGGCCAGCTTTATGGATGGCATAGGCAACGGCCTTGGATATAGTGCCGTACTCATCGCGGTTGCTTTTTTCCGTGAGGTATTTGGCTCGGGCAAGCTTATGGGCTACGAGGTCCTGCCACTATCTACGGAGGGTGGCTGGTATATACCCAACGGCTTGCTGTTATTACCGCCCAGTGCATTCTTTTTGATTGGCGGTTTTATCTGGGTATTAAGAAGCCTGCGCAAGGAGCAGGTTGAGGCGCCTGAATTCAAGATTGCCAAGCACACTGCTGTTGGAGAGGGTGCGTAAATGGAGGCCCTGCTGAGTTTGTTTGTACGTTCCATATTCATAGAAAACATGGCGCTCTCATATTTTCTGGGGATGTGTACCTTTCTGGCGATATCCAAGAAGATTCAGGCGGCGCTTAGTCTGGGTATTGCTGTCACGGTGGTACTGGCGATTACCGTTCCGGTCAACAATCTTATCTATCACTATTTGCTGGCGGATGGTGCCATGGCCTGGGCGGGGCTGCCCGATCTTGATCTAAGTTTTCTTGGTCTGCTTTCCTACATCGGGGTAATCGCAGCCATCGTTCAAATTCTGGAAATGTTCCTCGACAAGTTTATGCCGGCGCTTTACAACACGCTGGGCGTCTTTCTACCTCTTATCACAGTAAACTGCGCGATTCTTGGCGCGGTGCTTTTTATGGTGGAAAGAGATTACGGTTTCACTGAGAGCCTGGTGTTCGGGATTGGTTCAGGACTGGGCTGGGCTCTTGCCATCGTCGCTCTGGCGGGGATTCGCGAAAAGTTAAAATACTCTGATATTCCGCACGGTCTGCAGGGTCTGGGTATCACTTTCATGACCGTTGGTCTGATGGCATTAGGTTTTATGTCGTTTGGCGGCATCGATATCTAGGCGGGGTTGAACTGATATGGAAATGACAATCGTATTTGGCGTCAGCATGTTCACGGTGATGGTGCTGCTGCTTGTGTTTATGATTCTATTTGCCCGTTCGCGCCTCGTCAGTACCGGTGAAGTCAGCATTCTGATAAACGGCGAGAAAACGATTACGGTTCCTGCCGGTGGCAAGTTATTGCAAACCCTCTCCGAGGCTCAGCTCTTTCTTCCCTCTGCCTGCGGTGGTGGGGGTACCTGTGCCCAGTGCAAGTGCATTATCAGTGAAGGCGGTGGTTCGATTCTTCCCACAGAGGAGGGGCATTTCAATCGCCGCGAGGCTGCTGAAGGCTGGCGTCTGAGCTGCCAGACTGCGGTCAAGCAGGATATGAAGATCCAGGTGCCGGACGAAGTTTTTGGCGTCAAACAGTGGGAGTGTACCGTCGAGTCTAATCCCAATGTCGCCACCTTTATCAAGGAGCTTACGCTGCGCTTGCCCGAGGGCGAGAATGTCGATTTTCTTGCGGGGGGATATGTACAACTGGAGTGCCCACCACATCATGTAAGGTTTGCTGATTTTGATGTAGATGAAGAATATCGCGGAGACTGGGACCGTTTTGAGTTTTTTAAGTTTGAGTCAGTCGTGGATGAAACCGTCATCCGCGCCTACTCCATGGCGAACTACCCCGAAGAGAGGGGCGTGGTGAAGTTTAATATCCGTGTTGCTACACCGCCTCCGGGTAGCCATGGCATTCCGGTTGGTCAAATGTCTTCTTGGGCGTTTAATCTCAAGCCTGGTGACAAGGTGAAAGTCTACGGCCCCTTCGGTGAGTTTTTTGCCAAGGACACCGATGCGGAGATGGTGTTTATCGGCGGAGGTGCCGGTATGGCGCCGATGCGCTCACATCTATTCGATCAGATGAAACGTCTGCACAGCAAGCGCAAGATTTCCTTCTGGTACGGTGCTCGCTCTTTGCGGGAGTTGTTCTACGACGACGAATACGATCAGCTGGCAGCGGAGAATGACAATTTCCAGTGGCATGTAGCGTTATCAGACCCGCAGCCGGAGGATAACTGGGATGGCTTAACCGGGTTTATCCATAATGTTCTTTTCGAGGAGTATCTGAAGAACCATCCGGCACCGGAGGATTGTGAGTACTATATGTGTGGTCCGCCCATGATGAATGCCGCTGTCATTCAGATGCTGACAGATCTGGGTGTTGAGCCAGAGAACATATCGCTTGATGACTTTGGCGGATAGGTATCACTGTGGTCCCCATGGAAGCCACTCGCAAGGGTGGCTTTTTTGTTTGTTTGCGCTCGTTATTATGTCGGGTGTTATCGGAGGTTGTGCTGAAGGCCCCGCGGTCTTGCAGTTACAAGGCGACACCATGGGTACCACCTGGCACGTAACTGTTGTTGATGCGCCAGCTGATATCACGTCGGCTGAGCTCCAGCAGGGCATCGAGGTGCAACTTGAAGCGGTCAACCGCAGTATGTCGACTTATCTGGCCGAATCGGAAATTAGTCGCTTCAATGCACTTGGAATAGCGTCCTGGTTCGATACATCGCCCGACTTTTTTCGTGTACTGACAACTGCGCTGGACGTTGGGCGCAAAAGTGATGGTGCTTACGACATCACTGTGGGGCCGTTGATAGCGCTATGGGGGTTTGGCCCCAGCGGGGATATCGAGGTACTGCCTGAGGAGGACGCGATTACGGCTGCCCTGGCTCGGGTAGGGCAAACTAGACTCGAACTGGATCAGAGCAAGCGCTCAGTAATGAAACAGGTTGACCTGTCCATGGATTTTTCATCCTTGGCTAAGGGTTATGCTGTCGATAAAGTCGCCCAGTGGTTGGCTGATAACCAGGTCAACCGTTTTTTGGTGGAGGTGGGCGGCGAAATGAGAATGTCGGGAATGAGTGCCAGAGAGGACCTTTGGCGCATCGCCATAGAGCAACCCGATAGTAGTACCCGTTCTATGGCGGTGGCACTGCGTCTCACCGATGTTGCTGTGGCCACCTCAGGCGATTACCGAAATTATTTTGAGCTTGATGGTCAGCGCTTTTCGCATAGTATAGATTCCCGTACGGGGTACCCCGTGACCCATGACCTGGTATCCGTGACTGTGGTGCACGCGCACGCTATGCTTGCCGACGCCTGGGCTACCGCGCTTATAATCCTGGGTACGGAGCGAGCGATGGCAGTAGCGGAAGCACAGCGATTGGCGGTATATTTTATCAACCGAACGGAAGAGGGTTACAGCCACAGCCACAGTAGTAGCTTTTCCGCCTATCTCGAGCAAGCAGATTTAGAGAGCGATCACAGCGCCGGGAATGAAACATGACACTTTTTCTCATCAGTATGTTGGTGATTGGTCTGGTAATGGCCGCTATGGCGGTAGGTGTTGTCTTTGGCAGACCCCCCATTAAGGGCTCCTGCGGAGGAATGGGGGCGCTGGGTGTTGATGCTGCCTGCGATCTTTGTGGAGGAAATCCGCAGCGCTGTGACGAGGAGACCCGCGATGGGATGGTGGGCAAAAACAGCCCCGGATTGTATTACCCCGCAGACAAATAGACACAGGCTGCCTCCATTTGAGTGATCATCACAATTCCGTTAGAAATTACGCGCCTTTTATCGGAATGCGTTACAGCTTTAGTCGCAAGCGTAATCGCTTCACATCAATCGTCTCTACCGTTTCCATGTTGGGCATGGTGCTGGGGGTAACCAGTCTTATTGTTGTGCTGGCTGTTATGAATGGCTTCGCGGGTGAACTGCGCGGTAGAATTCTTGCATTGGTGCCACACGGTTACATAGAAAGCAGTGAGGGGAGTATTACTTCCTGGCGCGAATTGGCAAAGCAGGTTGAAAGTAATGCCGATGTTGTTGCGATATCGCCCTATATTACCGAAAAAGCCATACTGGCACATGGGATATCGCAGCGAGGGGCAGCGCTGACTGCAGTATCGCCCGACCTGGAAAGTAAGGTGTCGGGTCTTAACGATGCCATGACTGCAGGCAGTCTGGAAAGCCTGAACGGCGAGGGCTTCAACGTTATTCTGGGATCCACATTGGCGCGTATGTTAAACGTAGTGCCCGGAGACAGCATCGATGTCACAGTGCCCCGATTGACAGTTACCCCTTTGGGCGTCTTTCCGCGCAGTAAACGTCTGCTCGTTACGGGTTTGTTTGAAATTGGTGCACAGGCGGATGCCTATCAGGCTTATGTGTCATTGCACACCGGACAGAAGCTTATTGGAAGCAAGGGCCATGTAGACGGCCTGCAAGTTAAAACGTTCGCACTTTTCGAAGCGCCTCGGGTACTGGCTACGCTGGCGACAAAACTCGAAGAAGGGTATAGCGTGAAAGATTGGAGCCAGACCCAGGGCTCGTTATTTCGCGCCGTTAAACTGGAAAAGCTGATGGTTAGTCTCCTGTTACTGAGTGTAGTGGCAGTGGCTGCCTTTAATATCGTGTCGACCCTGGTGATGTCCGTGGCGGAAAAACGCCGGGATATAGCAGTGCTGCGCACCATGGGCGCCCGGGCTGGGGGTATTATGGCTATTTTTGTCGCTCACGGATTGGCACTTGCCGCCGTGGGTATTTCTGTCGGTGCACTGATCGGAGTCCTGCTGGCGCTGAATATTGCGGACTTAACTGCGTTTGTGGAACGTACTCTGGGGATGAAGCTGTTTGACCCTTCTGTGTACTTTATCAGCGAACTCCCATCTGATTTGCAGTGGACCGACGTCGCTTTGGTGGTGTCCTGTTCTTTGGTGTTGAGTTTGCTAGCAACGCTTTATCCTGCCTGGCGTGCTGCCAGCATCGCTCCTGCGGAGGTTTTGCGGTATGAGTGACGTAGTCCTTGAGTGTGAGGACCTCTCCCGTGTCTATGAAGATGGCGATAAATCCGTCACGGTATTGCGCGGTGCCAATTTGACTTTGCTCGCTGGGGAAAAGATCGCCGTAGTGGGTTCTTCGGGGTCCGGAAAGTCCACTTTGCTCAATTTGCTTGGCGGCCTTGATCGCCCCAGTACTGGTAAGGTGTTAATGGGCGGTAGGGATTTATCTGTACTCGATGAGAAAACGCTTTGTCGGGTGCGCAATACTCAATTGGGTTTCGTGTATCAGTTTCATCATCTGTTGCCGGAATTTGATGCCAGGGAAAATGTGGCCATGCCTTTGGTCATTGGCGGCACTGCTCGTAGCGAGGCATGGCAGACCGCTGAACAAATTTTAGAGAGGGTGGGGATGTCTCATCGTCTGACGCATCGCCCCGCGCAACTGTCCGGGGGGGAACGGCAGCGGGTTGCAATTGCCCGGGCGCTGGTAGCCCGGCCTGACTGCGTGTTGCTGGATGAACCCACGGGCAACCTTGATCCACATTCTGCCGCGCAGGTTTTGGCGTTAATCGACGAGCTCGGGCAGGACTCAGCTTCGTTTGTGGTGGTGACACACGACCCAGCCATCGCAGCCCATATGAATCGGACCCTTGAGCTACGCGACGGAATATTGCAGGCCCTGAATTGACCCACACCGAGCGACTCCGGGTTGCACTACGCTATACCTTTGCATTCAGGCAGGGGCATTTGTCCGCTTTTTTGTCATCTCTTTCAATGTTGGGATTAGTTCTAGCAATCAGCCTGCTCATCGTCGTGCTGTCGGTTATGAACGGATTTGATAAGGAGATGCGCGAACGGATTCTCTCGTTGGTTCCACACATAACACTGTATTCACAGGCTGAACTGGCAGACTGGCGCACTGAACTTGAAATAATCAGACGTCATCCCGATGTGGTGGAGGCTGCACCCTTCGCGGAATTCGATACGCTGATTATGCGTGGGACCGATATTGAAACGGCGAAGGGTATCGGATTGGATCAGCACGAGGAGGCGACTTTTTCGCGCCTGATGCAATATACCGAGTCAGGTAATCCAGAGCTTTTCCGCGATCAGACAGATGGACTAATTCTAGGGGCTGGCGTCGCTAAGCGGCTCGGTGTATCCGTTGGTGAGCGTCTGACCCTGGTTGTTCCTGGCGTAAATCATGGTGGAAATTCGGCTCCTACCCGATTTGAAACAGTGCAGCTGAGCGCCATTTTAAACACCGGTACTGAATTGGATCAGGCTCTTGCCGTGGTGCACCTGGCGTTGGCCTCTGATTTGGCAGGACTGCAGGGTCAGGTGAGTGGTTTTCGAGTCTCTACGAAAGAATTGTTCAACGTACAGAGTGTCGCCTGGAATTTACTCGATACGTTGCCGCCGGGCTTTTACAATACACACTGGATGATGACGCATGGCAATCTTTACGCCGCGATACAACTGTCGCGCGATCTGATTTCGATTCTCCTTTTTTCAATTATTGCGGTTGCCGCATTCAATGTCGTCTCTTCGCTGGTGCTAGTTGTTCTCGATAAGCAGGGAAACATAGCGATACTGCGCACAATGGGAGCAACCGGCGCTGATATAGCCTGGATCTTTGTGTTGCAGGGCGCCATGATCGGCGTGGTAGGCGTGTTGCTGGGCAGTGTGCTGGGCGCGCTAGGGAGTTTGGCGGTGCCGGGGTTCGTCAGTTGGCTGGAACAACTTTTGGGATTACGATTTCTCAACACCGACGTCTACCCGGTATCGTTTTTGCCGGTGGATCTATTAGCCAGCGATTTGTTGACGGTGGGCGCAGTCGCGCTGCTAATGTGTGTGACAGCAGCTATTTATCCCGCCAGGCGAGCAGCTAGAATGGCACCCGCATTAATTCTTAATCAGGATCGCTAAGCGCTCTGCTAGCGCGCAACTTTTTGCGTTCGCGCCAGTGGCGCGCGACCTGCCAGCGCCACAGCTGGTTGATGATAAAATACCCCAGGCAACCAAAAAATAGCCCGCAAATCAGGCAGCCCAATAAAAATGGCTTCCATATGACTACTAGGCCATTGGCCAGCCAATGGAAGCTAACCTCAAAAGCGATGTCCTGTAGTGGTACATCAACAATCATGGCGCCGACGCTGTAGGCCAGAAAGAAAATGGGCGCCATGGTAATCGGATTGGTGATAAATACGAGGCCTACTGACAGGGGCAGGTTGCAACCTAAAAGGACTGCCATGGCCGCCGCAACAATCGTTTGACCGGGAATCGGCATAAACGCTACGAACAGTCCAACAAAGAAAGCCATCGATGCGGAGTAACGATTGATATGCCAGAGATTGCTTGCATAAACCCAATCTCCGAGTATACGCAGTGCTTTCACCTTCTGAATTCTCGCCGGGCTGGGAACAATAAGTTTTAGAAAATTCTTCGGCATTAGAGAGTGGTCGGAAGTGACGTTTCATCTGCTGGAAAGCTGTGATTGACTAGTTGTTGTGTACTCAGTTTCACTGGATTGCACTGACCACTGTGATGAGACAGAGAAGTTATTATGCGCCAACCGCGCTGACTTTCAAACTCGAAATCCTGCGTTGCCACTCAGCGTCAGTTCAGAGGGCGCCCAATGCAATCATGGATGATTGGTATGGTTTCCGGGACGATATTTGCCGGTACATGGCCGGTTTTGCCTCCCTGGCCACTGTTGGCCCCGCTCGCCTTGCTGTCAATGGGCGTACTCAGGGTTCAATGGTGGCTCACGAGAGTATTTTGCGGTGTTTGCTGTGGCTGCTTTCTGGGTCTGGCCTACGGTACCGTTTTGTTAGATCAGCGACTGGTCACCGATTGTGTCGGTACCCCATTGACGGTGGAAGGGCAGATTATCTCCCTGCCGGTTGTTAGTGAAATACGTGGTGAGGTCCCGCGTCAGCGGTTTGAGTTTTCGGTGAGCGAGATCTCACCGGCGCGCTGCCTCGGCCCGTCTAAACTGATGCTCTCCTACTATGGTGACGATACTCTCCTGCCTGGTCAAAACTGGCGGTTTGGCGTTAAGTTAAAAAGACCCTGGGGGCTGTCGAACCCGGGCTCATACAATATTCAGGCGTGGTTTGCCCAAGAGGGTATCGATGGTGTTGGCAGTGTAAAGGGCAAAGGCCTGCAGCAACGTTTGCCACCGGATCAATTCTCTATTTATGGTTACCAGCGAGTGCGTTGGGCCATTAGCGAACAAATAGGCAAACTGGGGCTGAAGCCTGATGTTGTGGCGATGCTGCGCGCTCTTACTGTGGCTGATCGCAGTGGTATTGGCCCCGGCCTATGGCGCTTGCTGCAACAGTATGGAGTCAACCACTTGTTGGTGATCTCCGGCTTGCACGTCGGCCTAGTGGCAGCAGCAGGGTTTTTGTTGGGTGGTGTGTTCGTGCGTTTGTGTTTCCCGATGGGATTGACGGGAAACTGGTTGCCGTCGGTGTGTGCACTTCTGTTAGCCACTGCGTATGGAGCGCTGGCGGGATTCTCGCTCCCGGTGCAGCGCGCCCTGTGCATGCTGTTGTGTTTTGTTGCCGCCGGTCTGACAAGTCGTAGCAGCGGTCCCTCGAACAATCTGTTACTGGCTGCAACTGTAGTGTTAGTGATGAATCCATTGGCGGCATTGGGAAGTGGATTTTGGTTGTCGTTTGGCGCTGTTGCGGCGCTGTTATGGTTTGCACAGTGGCGGCGCGGCGCGGGCGCACTCCGTCGACTTTTGGGTACCCATGGTTTTATGTCTTTGGTGATGTTGCCGCTGGGTGCGCTATTCTTTGGCGGGGCTAGTCTGGTTGCTATGCTGGCCAATTTATTGATGATTCCCCTCGTTGGCATGGTCGTTGTTCCGCTGAGCCTGATGGCAGTCGTTAGTTCTCTGTGTGGGTGGGCGGTGGCATCCGATCTCTGGAATCTGGCCGGCTGGCCATTACAGAAATTATTGCCTCCAGCCACGCAGCTGGCCGATGCCGGGGACAAATGGCTGTTTCTGCACCTGACAGGCTCATTACCCAGGGCATTGCTCGGTTTGATGGCCGTGGGATTGATGATATTGCCAGGTGCGAAGACCCTAAAGCTACTGGCGCTAGTGTCGCTGCTGCCTCTACTTTTGCCTCAGACACAGGGCGCGCAAACCCCGTCGCTGGACACCAGCGTGACCGTTTTGGACGTGGGGCAGGGCACCTCTGTAGTGATACGTTCTGGAGAGCGCACCCTGTTATACGATACCGGCGGCGGCGACCCTGAAGGGGTGAATATGGGGTCAACCGTGGTGTTGCCGTACTTGCGGCAGCAGGGCGTAGCATCACTGGATAGTTTCGTAATTAGCCACCCGGACCTCGACCACAGCGCGGGCGCTGAAGGGTTACTTGCGGCTATGCCCGTTGAGCGATTGCGCTACGGTGGAGATTGGTCTGGCGCTGGCGCCGGGCGGGCGTGTATCGCTGGGGAGGCCTGGCGTTGGCCTGGCGGGCAAGTATTTCAGTTCTTGTCCCCGGCGAGGGAATCTCAAATAAGCAGCAATGATGCCTCCTGTGTCCTGCAAATTCAGGTGGGCCGGTTCCGTCTGCTGTTACCTGGCGATATCGGGACGAAAAGGGAGCAGGATCTGGTGAAGTATTGGGGTGACCAGCTAAGTGGGGACTGGCTAATGGCCGCGCATCACGGTAGCCGAACGTCCTCTTCTCCTGCATTGCTCAAATGGGTCTATCCGGAAACCATCGTGGTCAGCAGCGGCTACGCCAATCGATTTGGACATCCTCACCCAAAGGTTCTGCAGCGCCTCGAGCAACTGGGCGGAACTATTTTCTCTACGGCCACCCACGGCGCCCTGGTGTTTGAGCTGTCAGATGGCGGGGGCAAACTAGAGGCCACTGCGTTCAGGCAAGCCACGCGACGTTACTGGATGTGAGCTGCGGTCTCGCTTCACCCCCGTGGTGGGTATGCGTATAATACGTTCTGGTTTTCACCTGCGTGGGAAGCAACTGTGCTTGAACTGATTGTGGCTGGCGGATGGTTGATGGTGTTAATAATGCTCAGCTCCATTCTGGTGCTGGCAATTTGTATTGAACGCCTCTACACGCTAAATGCGCGCAAAATCGCGCCACCGCATTTGCTTGCAACGGTTTGGAAGCAGCTGAAACGGGGCGAATTGGATGCGGCTAAATTACGGATTCTACGGCAATCCTCCCCATTGGGACGTATTCTGGCCGCCGGCCTCGGTAATGCCTACCATGGCCGAGAGGTCATGAAAGAGAGTATTCAGGAGGCGGCTTCCCATGTTGTGCACGACCTGGAGCGTTACCTCAATACCCTGGGGACGATCGCTGCTGTGGCACCTCTGTTGGGGTTGCTGGGAACCGTGGTGGGAATGATCGAGGTGTTCGCTGAGATTATGGCGCAGGGCACGGGCAATGCCAGCGCCCTGGCCGGGGGAATCTCTCAGGCGTTAATAACCACGGCTGCTGGCCTTACCGTTGCGATTCCCGCATTGGTGATGCACCGATATTTTGTTGGTCGTATTGATGGCATCGTTATCGAGCTGGAACAGGAAACCATCAAGTTGGTTGATGCCCTGCACAGCGAAGAAAATACGGACACAACGCTGTGAAATTTCACGTCCACCGTCGTGAAGAGGTCAGTATTAATCTGACCCCGCTGATTGATGTCGTTTTTTTACTGTTGATATTTTTCATGGTGGCCACAACATTCACCCGTGAGACCCAGTTGAGTATTGATTTGGCTGAGGCAGAGGGGCAGCCAAGAGAGTTGGTCGAGGAAGAGATTGAAGTGCTGGTCAACGAGTCTGGACAGTTCCGCGTGAATGGCCGGGCACTGGTTGATAAACGCATGCGCACCCTACAGGCAGCGATATACAAAATTTCAGCCGGTGACACGACGATGCCGATAACGATCACGGCCGATGCGCAGGCAGCCCATGAGGACGTGGTTCAGGTAATGGATGCAGCGGGTCAGATGGGTTTTGTTCACCTGAGCATTGCCACCAGGCAACCGGTGGAACAGTCGCCCCCGCCTAGGGATGACTAGTTGGACATTGCTCATGCACGGTTGCCGTTCTGGTCGCGATAGTGGCTAACCAACTCTACTGCCTATTACGGAGTTTTCCATGGCGTATACAATTGTTATCCCGGCGCGTTACGGGTCAACGCGATTGCCAGGCAAGCCATTGCTGGACGTTTTCGGAAAGCCGATGCTTGAGCGTGTATGGGAACAGGCAAATAACAGTGGCGCCGAGCGTGTTGTAATCGCCACGGACGATGCACGGGTTTTTGACGTTGCCCAGGGCTTTGGTGCAGTGGTGGCTATGACTTCTGTGGATCATCCATCGGGGACGGACCGGCTGCAGCAGGTCGCCGAGCAGCTGCAGCTGCCTGCTGATCATATTTTGGTGAATGTACAGGGCGACGAACCCTTGATTCCGCCCACGGTCATCGATCAGGTCGCACTCAATCTTGAACGGCACACAGAAGCCAGGGTAGCTACGCTCTGCGAAGAAATTGTTACGGTTAAAGATCTCCGCAATACCAATATCGTTAAGGTGGTGTGCGATGCTCAGGGAATGGCTTTGTACTTCAGTCGCGCACCCATTCCCTGGCCACGGGATGCATTCGCCGCGGCGAGTGACGTTATGCCCGCAACGGGTAAATGGTATCGTCACATTGGAATTTATGCGTATCGAACAGGTTTTTTACACGACTATGTACGTTGGGAACCTGCACCGCAGGAGCGATTGGAGCAGTTGGAACAGCTGCGTGCGTTGAATCAGGGAGTGAGTATTCATGTGGAGCAGTCAATAGAGCCGGTGCCAGGGGGTGTCGATACCGAGGAGGATCTGATGCTGGTTCGCGCCTTGTTCCAAGGGAAGTCCTGACCTTGCCGGATGGCGAGCCCACGCGTGTACTTTTTGTCTGTTTAGGCAATATCTGCCGCTCTCCGACCGCGCATGGCGTGTTCATGAGCTTTGTTGCCCGGGCCGGGCTATCCGATTCTGTGCAGGTAGACTCTTGTGGAACGGGTGACTGGCATGTAGGCAGTGCACCTGATGCTCGCGCTATAGCGGAGGCGTCAAAACGCGGCCACGATCTCAGAGCGCTGCGTGCAAGACAGCTACAGGGCAGTGATTTTGAAAACTACCACTACGTGCTGGCGATGGATAATAACAACCTTGATGAGCTGCAAGCGCTGTGCCCGGCCCCCTATGCAAGTCGTCTAGGCTTGCTGCTGGACTATGCGCCGGAACTGGGGGTTAAAGAAGTGCCAGACCCTTACTACGGTGGTGCCAAGGGCTTCTCACAGGTTTTGGATTTGATTGAGACTGCCTGTGATGGGCTGGTGCAGGCGATAAAGTTGCGGGTGAGGTAGGGGCGATGAGGTACTACCAAAGCCAGGACATGAGCCCCTACAATACGTTGCGCTTGCAAGTGCAGGCCGCAGCCCTGGTGGCGATCAATAACGATGTTGAGTTGGTTGCGTCTCTAGAATGGGCGCGGGCGCGAAGCCTGTCTATCGTGCCGCTGGGCGAAGGTAGTAATGTTGTCTTAGCCGATAATGTGGATGCGCTCGTGGTCCTGCAGAGAACCTGTGGCATCGAAACAATTGCCAGGACGGATGACACAGTCGTTCTGCGAGTCGCAGCGGGCGAGAACTGGCATGGACTCGTGCGCTGGACGTTACAACAGGGTTACTTCGGATTGGAAAACCTTGCCCTGATTCCCGGTACTGTGGGTGCGGCACCGATTCAAAATGTGGGCGCCTACGGTGTTGAGCTGCAATCTGTATTGCTTCGCGTGCACGCCAGGCAACTCACAGATGGCCGGGTTATTGAACTGAACGCCAAGGAGTGTGAGTTCGGCTACCGCGACAGTATCTTCAAGCACGGTCTTAAAGATCAATTGCTTATTACCGCTGTTGATCTGGCGCTAAGCCTGCATCCGAAGGTGAACATCCGATACCCTGCTATTGCCAATTACTGTTTGGAACATGGCATCGTTTCACCCACTCCTCATGGAATATTTGATGCCGTTGTATCAATTCGTCAAAGCAAGCTTCCGGACCCTGCGGTCGAGCCCAACGCAGGCAGCTTTTTCAAGAACCCGCTTCTGCAGGCGCAGGAGGCTCAGGCTTTGGAGGCCGAATACTCTTCGCTGCCCCTTTATCCTCAGAGTGATGGCAGGGTAAAAGTGTCGGCTGCGTGGATGATCGATCAGTGTGGCTGGAAAGGTTTTCGTAAAGAGGGCCTGGGCGTTCACCCTGAGCACGCGCTGGTGCTGGTTAATTATGGCAGTAATAGCGGCCCTCAGCTGTTGTCGCTGGCCAGCGATATTACAGCTACTGTGCGCCGCACCTTCGGTATTCAGCTAGAGATCGAACCCAGGGTATATGGCAGCTGACCATGAGTGAGTTCGATCACAAGGGATTTCTCAGCACACTGACGACACGGCCGGGTATCTATCAGATGTACGATAGCAATGGTCACTTGCTCTATGTCGGGAAGGCAAAGAACCTTAAAAACCGTGTGGGGAGTTATTTTCGAGCTAGCGGATTGACCAGCAAAACTATGGCTCTGGTCGCGCGTATTCACGATATCCAGGTGACGATCACTTCCACCGAAGTAGATGCGCTCTTGCTGGAACACAACCTGATCAAAACGCAACGGCCTGCCTACAATATTCTGTTGCGCGACGATAAATCTTACCCCTATATATTTCTATCCAGCGAAGATAAGTTCCCGCGAATCGCTTTGCACCGCGGTGCAAAACGACGTAAGGGTACGTATTTTGGGCCTTATCCCAGTGCTGGGGCGGTGCGAGAGTCCATGCACTTCCTGCAGAAAGTATTTAAAGTTCGTCAGTGTGAAGATAGCTATTTCAAAAACCGATCGCGTCCTTGCTTGCAGTATCAAATAGATCGTTGCTCAGGCCCCTGTGTTGATTTGGTCAGTGAGCAGGATTACGCAGAGCAGGTGGATAGCACCAGTTTGTTTTTGCGTGGAAAGTCTCAGCAGCTAATGGTTCGTCTTGCCGATGATATGGAGAAGGCCGCATCTGAACTGGCGTATGAAAAAGCCGCCAGCTGTCGTGATCAGATTAGTCAGTTGCAGCAGGTCCAGGCGAGCCAGGGCATCGAAGGTGTAAGCGGAGACCTTGATATTCTAGCGTCTGCAACGGGACAGGGGCGCGCTTGTGTACAAGTCCTTTTTGTACGTGGTGCCCGCGTTTTGGGAAGCAAGACGTATTATCCTCCCCTGAAGCTCCAGGAGAGCGCGGCGGAAGTGCTGGCTGCATTTATTCCGCAGTACTACTTGGGCGCGAGCAGAGCGGTTCCCGCAGAAATTATTGTCAATGCGGCACCGGCGGATTTAGACACGCTGCAGCAGGCGCTGTCGGCACATGCGCAGCGACAAGTTAAGGTTCGCAGCCGAGTGCGAGAGTCCAGGGCCCGGTGGTTGCAGCTTGCTCATCAGACAGCGGAAACCAATCTTGCCGCTCACCTGGCGGGTAGACAAACAACCCTGGAGCGCATGCAGGCACTCCAGGATGTACTGGGCCTGCCGGAGTTGCCAGAACGTATGGAGTGCTTTGATATCAGCCACAGTTCCGGGGAGGCAACGGTGGCATCCTGTGTCGTATTTGATCAACACGGGGCGCGTAAATCGGATTATCGCAAATTCAATATAGAAGGGGTTACGCTGGCCGACGACTATGCTGCCATGCGTCAGGCACTGGATCGTCGCTACCGTCGCCTGAAGTCTTCAGAGGCAGCGATGCCGGATATTTTGTTTATCGACGGCGGCAAAGGCCAGGTTGCTCAGGCCATATCAGTACTGGAGGATTTGCAGGTAAGCGGTATTGAGGTCATTGGTGTTGCTAAAGGTTCAACGCGTAAAGCGGGGTTTGAAACGCTGGTGAATGGCGCTACTGGAGAGGAGCGACAATTACCTGCCGACAGTCTGGCGCTCCATCTAATTCAGCAAATTCGTGATGAGGCACATCGTTTTGCAATTACAGGTCACCGCGGTCGGCGAGACAAAGCCAGGCAGCGCTCGCGTCTGGATGATATCCCCGGTGTCGGGAGCAAGCGCAGAAGAGAACTGCTGCGGCATTTTGGGAGTGCACAGGGTGTGGAAAACGCGAATGTGGAGGAACTAAGAAAGATAACCGGCATCAGCGACAGGCTAGCGCAGCAAGTCTACGATCATCTGCATAGCGATAAATGAGTGCCAGGGGTACCGCGGCTAGTGCATTAGATCGAACTACAAAAACAAACGCCTGGCGCTGAGCATTCCCACCGACGTTTGGCCTTGGAGTTATTCATGCTTTCCTCCCTCTTGGTTCGCGCCGGGCACTTGGTCCAATGCAGGAAAGTGGGTTTTTGATTATTGATTACAGTGCCAAATCCGGCCAGAGAAAGAGGGATAGATTCCGAGGTAACAGGCACGCCGTCTCGCTCAGTGACCTCGGCAGTGCCTACGTTAAACATCGATTGGTCATAGGCTCTGCCCTTCGCTAAATATCGAGAGAGCAAGCTACTGAGTAGTTCCGTAGCGCGCAGTGTTCCGCGTGGCATTGCAATTTCTGCGGTTTGGCCAGGATCATCCGTTTTGAAGTCGCCAAGCAAGTCCATGAAGTGCACTCTGCCCTTAAAAACCCGTAAAGCCGGATCTACGCCAGTGCCGAGAGGATCTGCGAAGCCGGGGACTACTTTCTGGCTGTTGGCAGCGAATGGTAAAAAAGTAAAAAGTGTTTCGCTGATGGGTTGCTCTCCCTGAACACGAAGCCCATGCGCTTCAAGGAGAGTAGGCGTGGTATTGGGATCAATGCTTCCCGCCATACCGAAGCTACTAGCTAGTGCAAGGGTTAGAAAAATTATGCGGGTAAGTGGTCGAGTCATTGTATTAGTAATCGCAGATTATTTGTAATACGCCCAATTCAGTTATGTCCGTTAACGGTAAAGCATTATCTGTACCATCCCAATAAGTTCAATGACTTACGAGCGGCTAACGCATGTTCTGTCTGAAAATGTAAAACATATTGGCGCTGCTTTGCAAGGTTTAGAGGTAAATTGTGCCGATCAGTTCCCTGAAAGATTGGATTAGTAATATTCCATCCGGTCAACAGTGCAACGGGGGTTTCTGATTCCGGTTAAACCTGGCTGCTCCAACATTTCATGAGGGGGATTTTTTGTATCCTGGCTGGCTGATAGGGTACTATGCTCAAGCGGAGCCTTTTGCACCGTTTATCATTGATAAATTTCACCTGCTTTGACGGACACCAACGCTTTTGCCCATCACAATCCCGAACGCCCTCACCATGCTGCGGATTATGCTTATCCCGGTGTTAGTAGTGGTTTTTTATCTGCCGTTCAAGAATCACCTGCTTGTCGCCGCTATTATTTTTGGCTTCGCGGCGATTACTGACTGGTTCGATGGCTACCTGGCCAGGCGACTAGGGCAGATGACCGCATTTGGGGCATTTCTCGATCCTGTCGCGGACAAACTCATGGTGGCCATTGCGTTGGTTTTGCTGGTGGAGCGACACGATACCCTGCTGTTTACGCTCGCAGCTTGCGTGATTATCGGGCGGGAGATTGTGGTTTCTGCATTGCGGGAGTGGATGGCAGAACTGGGGGAACGAACATCCGTTGCGGTGTCTTATGTAGGGAAGGTGAAGACTACCTTCCAAATGATAGCAATTACGGGCCTTCTGGCCATAGACCCGGTCACTGATGAGAGCTGGCTCCTCGCTTTGTGTTACGTGATTCTCTACATTGCCGCCGTGCTGACTCTGTGGTCGATGACCGTCTATCTGAAAGCGGCATGGACCATCATCAGGGACCAGGATAAAGCTATCTAATTCAAATGCTTGCGGTATTTATCTTGTATTCTGCTTGACTCTCAAGATGCGGTGCATACAATAAGCGCCACTTGGAGCCAGGGGCACGCAGCCCCGGCGGTTCCGGCGACCACGGCGGTGGATACACGTTACACGTGCGGGAATAGCTCAGTTGGTAGAGCGCAACCTTGCCAAGGTTGAGGTCGCCGGTTCGAACCCGGTTTCCCGCTCCAAACCCCCTTTAAGGCTCGGTGGCAGAGTGGTCATGCAGCGGACTGCAACTCCGTGTACGCCGGTTCGATTCCGACCCGAGCCTCCATTTAAGCCCCTCATTTTAGGGGCAATTTTTAAAGTAGTTTGATGCTCCAACTAGCACCGTGCGCAGTTTGTGCGCAGGGACTCGCGGTTTAGTGAGAGGACAAGACTATGGCAAGCGTTCGAAAATTCCGGGATAAGTGGCGGGCAGAATTTCGGCGGCAAGGGCATAAGCCCATGTCTAAGATGTTTTCCGCTAACGGCGCTGCCTCTAAATGGGCGCGGTGGTACTGACAAGTTAACTTAGTATTATCTTCTCGACACAGGCCGGTTACACTTCATATACTCGCGCCATTCGATCGCTCAGCCTCCAGGGATAGTCGGCTTGAAAACACGGAAAAATGATCCCGGCATTCGCGCTTTACGAGAAGCTATCTCTGCTTCGATCACTACGATGGCTTGGGCCTTGGCTATCCTCTACGGCTTACTCGCTGTCATTCACCCCTACACACTTTCCGGTGACCACCGCTGGTCTATGGCCTTGGCTGCCGTCATTTCGTCAGCGCTGAGCGCCGCTATTGCCCTGGTGTGGAGAAAGAACCCCCGACCGAATCAGGCTCATCTGGTAAGTGCCCTGTTGGCCGGTATCGCACTCGCCAATACAGTGCTGCACTTCGCCCTGTTTCAACAAGCCGTGAACACGTCTAACTTTGTCATCCTGATTATAGGCTTAGGCCTCGTATTGCTGTCGAGAGTATCGTTCTATTCCATCGCAGCTCTCGCCCTGATCGCATGGATCACAATCGTCGCCATCTGTAATGTTGCCGAGCCTTCAGAGTGGGGCTGGTTTCTTTTCTTCGCTACGTTTGTCGGCTGCGTCCTCGAGGAGCAGCGAATTCATGCGACTCGCGCCTCCGGTACGCGAGCGGAACAGCTAGTGAATAGAAACCAGGCGATCCAAAATATCGCCAAGGCCCCAGCCCTTTCGGACACAAGTGTCGCGCATGTCCTAAAATTGATCGCCGAAGCTGCACGAATCAATCTCGCAGCCTCGATCGTCACCGTCTGGCTGCCCGAAGACGACAAGCACGAGCTGCGGCTTGTCGCCTCAGATCGTGAAGGCATTCTGGATACAAGCGCTACTAAACACCAAACGTGGTCTATCAGCGAGGAGTTCGCACAGCGTCTCTGCGAAAGCCGGACTGTCGCCTCGAATCAGCATGCGGGTATGCCCTCAGGTAGAGGAGGCCTTGATGAAGAAAGTCTAGACGGGCCTACTCTTTATGTAGGTATCATCAGTTCTCGCAATTTGGCTGGGGTCATTCTGATCGAGCGAGAAACTACGGACTACGACTGGATCCTCGAAGACCAAATGTTCGCAGCTTCCATTGCCGACCTCGCAACGCTAGCGCTGCAAACCCGCCGGCGTATCGCGCTCGAAGGGCAAGCTCGCCAGGCGGAGCATCTGGAAAGCCTGGGCGTACTCGCTGGAGGGGTCGCGCACGACTTCAACAACCTCTTGATGATCATACTTGGCAATATCGAATTAATGCAGGGATCGCAAACTGCTTCCAGCGAGACACAGGCCCGCCTCGAGTCTATGATGGAGGCAGGCACCCGTGCTCGAGACCTGGCTCAGCAAATGCTCGCCTATGCGGGTAGAGCTCGCCGCGAAACCCGAACGATCGACCTTGCCGCCCTTGGGGCTGAGATCGATCGCGACTGGGCACGCGACCTCCTCATCGGTATCAAAGTCACCTTCGACATCGACCAGAGTAAAGTCTTCGCAGTCGAGGTAGATCCAACCCAAATCCGGCAGGTTATTCTCAACTTGCTGACCAATGCGCGTGATGCTGGTGCGTCTCTAATCACGATTTCAGTAGGATCCGAAAGCGCGCTCAACGTGTCAGAGCGTGACTCAACACTCGAAAAATCGCGGCACCACTGGCTCGAGGTTAGAGACAATGGTACCGGTATATCAGCGAACGAAATCGAGCGGATTTTTGAGCCATACTACACAACCCGCGACACGGGATCTGGACTGGGCCTCGCCGCATCGCTGGGTATCATGCGTGCGCACCGCGGCGCCTTGAACGCTAAGTCAAAACTCGAACAGGGGAGTCAGTTTCGTATGCTGCTTCCCTGCTCGTCGAAGTTGCCTGAGACGATTTTGACCCAAGCCCCCGGCTTGTTGAAGAATGCTCCAGAGAACACAAAGGTATTGCTGATTGAAGATGAAGCGCTCATCGCCGAAGTTACCATTGCGATGCTTCAGCAAACGGGCCGTCAAGTCCAGTGGATGGACAGCTTGGCTGCTTGTGAGCGAGACCTTCCTTCGATTGATCTTTATGCGCTCGAGTTCGCTTTGATTGATGTTACGTTGGGCGATGGCAGCGGTGTGGACGCTGCAACTCTGCTTCACAAGCGACGTCCGGACCTGCCCGTCATTCTCATGAGTGGCTACGACGCTCGGAACGTACTGGAAGACCATCGTCTCGATGAGTCCGTGGAATTCCTGTCGAAACCATTTTCGCACGGTGCGCTCCAAGCGTCGATCGACAAAGCCACCAAGGGGTTTCTATCCGACACCTTGATTGATCACGCTGAATAGGGCCAATCTGGGGCCGTCTGTGCACAGGGAGAGGGCAGAAAGGGCTAGAATTTCTCTCGGTCAAATAACAGAGCCAGCAAAGATTTCCACTACAGCTGGTCGTTTATGACCAAATGCTTCTTTGTTTCTGCGATGCAGCTATTAAGCCCAGCCTGGAAACATACTCAACAGTCCAGCACCCAGCATATCGAAAGCGATGGCTGTTAAAATAAGCCCCATAATACGGGTTGTAATTTGAATGGCAGACACGCTAAGCACTCGATTAAACCAAGAAGCAAAATAAAAGCAGCTGCCAATAATCAGGCTCAATACAGTAGCAATGCCCGTCATCACCAACTTCCCGGTAATGATATGGTCATCAGGCATGGCTTGGGTGTGAATAATAATTGTCGTAATCGCACCGGGTCCGGCTATGAGAGGAATCGCCATGGGCACAATAGCAACAGATTCGCTATTTTGAGCTTCTTTGTGCTCGTCTTCGCTGTAATTTTGGTTACTGCTTTGTTTGCTAGAGGTGGCAGCATGGCCATTTAGCATCGACAAACCTAAAAGAATAATCACTAATGCACCAGCAACCTGAAAGGCGCTCGTAGAAATACCGAAACCGTGCAGAATAATGTGACCAGACCAAATAACAATGGTCAAAATAATAAGAATAGCCAAAGCACAGGAGACAGCCGCTTTCTTTTGCTCGCCAAGCGGCTTATTTTTGATAAGACTGATGAAGATCGCTAAGTTACCAATAGGATTGGTGATGGCCAGCATTGAGATAAAAAAAGTGGTGTACGCGTCCATTGCTCTTCTGCTCTGTTAATTGGTTATGACGAGTTAACTGATGTTTGCTCGAAAAGTGGATATCCGGAACGCACAGTCCAGACAAATAGGATGGTCGTGGCGCTTCACTCAACAACGGGGCTACTATAGGTCAAAGACATGGCGTCTTCAAGCCGTCAGCGAGGGGGTGCGCAACGTCTGTGGGCAGGGCGTGTGTTGGCATTCTCCGTTAAATTACCCAACGTGTGGCACTGACAACGGCAATCTACCGAAAACGCGGTAATCGGTGGAATGTTTAAGTGCGCAAGCAGGGGCATCGAAGCAGTGCTGAGGATATGCTGGAGGCAACCAGAAATTAAATAAAAAAATATTAAATACATACAGTTGTAGATGTTATCTTATATAGCGCTGGGACAATATTAGTGAATGCCATTATTCAGGCGAGACTATTTAGCCAGTGTGTAGCCCTGCAGGTTCCGTAAGCCCGACCTGTACCTACATCGTCTGTCTTATCCCGCTCGAATGTCCTCTGCCGGGCTGCCAATCAGAAGCTCTGTGACCTCATTGGGAGAGTGTTTGTTGTCCAGATTCGGACGCATTATTGGATTAATGATCGCTCTGGCGATGTTTTTTTTCAGCGTATTATTTTATGTTAAAACGAGTGACTGGGTGGCAGGTGTGTTTGCGTTGGGCAGCCTGGCCTACTTCCTTTTTTTCTATTTCGTATATCGAGGAAAAAACCATTGAGGCAAATGTTGTTTCTCAAAGTTGCATTCTTTTTGCTCGGACTAATTCTGCTTACGGGCTGCGCCAGTATTACTGCCGATATTGATCCCCCCAAAGTCAGCTTGGAGAGTTTTCGAAGCCTGCCTTCCGAAGGCGGAGTTCCGCGCTTCGAGATCAAGCTTCGAGTTATCAACCCCAATAAGGCGGCACTGGATATCGTCGGTATCAGCTACAGCATAGAACTGCTGGATAAGGAGGTGATCAGCGGTGTTACCAACGAGGTCCCACGCATAGAGGGTTATAGTGAAGGTGTCGTCACCCTGGGTGCGAACCTGCAATTGTTTGAAGTACTTCGTCTTCTGGCCAGTGTAGGCAACAGCGGCAGGCAAGAGCTCGCGTATCGATTCTCGGCAAAAATAGACTTTAGTGGACTCGTACCGACTCAGCGGGTCGAAGAAACAGGAGAAATTGCGCTCAATTAGTGCCCGGAAGAGCCCAGTTAAAGTATGCGATTCATCCCCAGGTCGCATGAGAGAAAATCGCCAGAATAATGACTGGACACACGAATTTTACATACCATGGCCAGACTTTCCAGAATAAGCCTTCAGCCGCGCTGGGATCGTTTTTACGAAGTTCCCGCAGCAGTGAATCCCTGCGCCAAACCCATCCGGCATAGACGCACATCATCAGGCCAAGCAGTGGCTGGCTGTAGCGGGTGGTAATGGCAATAACCAGACCAAACAGACTCTCGAAATGCAGCAGGATAACGACGCTACCGAGGGCAATCAGGCTGCCAATAATAAGGACGGCGTTGCGTCGCTTCGTGCCGTGTTCTTCAATCGCATAGGCGACAGGAACTTCCAGCATGGAAATCGCTGAAGTAAGCGCCGCGATGCTCATAAGAAAAAAGAGAGTGATGGAGCCTAATACCCCTGCGATGCCCATTGTCGCAAAGAGCTCGGGTAGGACGGTAAAGATCAATGTGTCCTCGGAGATTAGAGCACCGGTTTCGGTAAATATCTCTACACCGTTATGCAGCGCAACGTACATGGCGGGCAATACCAAGAATCCCGCAAGTACCGCGATTGATACGTCTACCAATGTTACCAGACCACCGACAATCGGTAGATTTTCGTCGTCTTTAAGGTAGGAGCCATAAATCAACATTGTTCCCACGCCCAGTGACAGCGAGAAAAATGCAGAACCGAGTGCCGCGATGATAAGTTGTGGAGAAAGTGCGCTCCTAAAGTCCGGCATTAGGTATACTTTCAGACCGTCACTTGCGCCTTCCTGTGTCAGAACATAACCAACTAGAGCCGCCAGCATGATCAATAGGGTGGGCATTAATCGTTGTGACCACTGTTCAATGCCCGCCCGCACGCCTGCAGTGATGATGGCCATAGTAAGCGCCATGAATGCCAGCATGAACACTACATTGCGCCACCAACCGAAGGTCATCAGCCAGCGACTAAAGTCCGTTAAACCTATAAGGTCCGCAACCGAGGCTAGACAGAAGGCCATCATCCAGCCGGCAACTATTGCGTAAAACGTGAGGATAAGGCTGGCAATAACAAAACCCGCCATACCGCCTAGTGCGCCGATATTCCCGGTTAAGCGGGTGGGCGAGATTTGGCGTAGTGCAGACACGGCATTGGCGTGAGCGTGCCGACCGATAACGAGTTCGGCCATCAGAATCGGATACGCCAGTACGAAGGCAAGGAAGAGATACACGAGCAAAAAAGCTGCACCACCGTTAGTGGCAGCCTGAGTCGGAAAACCCCAGATGTTACCCAGTCCCACCGCACTGCCTGATGCGGCCATTACAAAACCAAAGCGGGAACCAAACTCCCCTCGAGACGATGCCATGAAAAAACCCTGACCCGTGTGTTATTTTTAAGACATCATATCATGAGGCGGAAGGTCTCATAGGGCTCACAAGGTAGAGGTCGGTGGAGAAATTCGACTAGTCGTGGGTTGTTTTAAGCTGAGGTTTTTGTGCTATTATTTGGCCCCTTTCTGTAGCGAAGAAAACGCTCACGTTGGTGGTGGTGTCTTTTGGTGCCGGTGTTCGTTCTCCGGGCCATTTTACAGTGCTATTGCAGAAAGGTTCGCCTAGACACTCAGGAAGAAGTGGAATGTTTCTAGGCGTTTGTTATGCGAGTGTGGTGGAATTGGTATACACATCAGACTTAAAATCTGACGGCTTAACGGCTATGCGGGTTCAAGTCCCGCCACTCGCACCAC
>PKCY01000180.1 GCA_002862985.1 Haliea sp. | reverse complement strand
CAAGCTAAACCGGGATCAAGCAGAGAACGAACGAAAATCTGCTGAATATTTGTACTCACGATAGGGGTGATTTATGGACACAAATAAAGAAAAAGCACTGGATGCCGCATTGGGCCAGATCGAGCGACAGTTCGGCAAGGGCACCGTTATGCGTATGGGCGACAGGGAGCACGTCGCTATTCCTGTCATTTCCACCGGTTCCCTGGGTCTGGATGTTGCGCTGGGCATAGGTGGGCTGCCCAGGGGGCGAATTTGTGAAATCTATGGTCCCGAGGCATCCGGTAAGACCACACTGACACTGCAGGTGATTGCCGAGGCCCAAAAAATAGGTGGTACCGCTGCGTTTATTGATGCGGAGCACGCGCTGGACCCAGCCTACGCCGAGAAGTTAGGCGTGCAGATGGACGAGTTGATTTTGTCCCAGCCCGATACCGGAGAGCAGGCGCTGGAAGTTGCGGAAATGCTGGTGCGCTCCGGCGCGGTTGATGTGCTGGTGATCGACTCAGTGGCTGCATTGACGCCCAAGGCAGAAATCGAAGGCGAAATGGGTGCCTCTCACGTGGGTTTGCAGGCGCGATTGCTCAGCCAGGCCATGCGCAAGCTAACGGCCGCTATCAAGCAGACTAACAGTCTGGTTGTTTTCATTAACCAGATCCGTATGAAAATTGGCGTTATGTTCGGTAGCCCGGAAACCACCACCGGGGGCAACGCGCTCAAGTTCTACTCGTCTGTACGTCTCGATATTCGTCGTATTGGCGCGGTCAAGGATGGCGACGAGGTCATCGGGAATGAAACCCGGGTGAAAGTGGTGAAGAACAAAGTGTCGCCACCCTTCAAACAGGCAGAATTCCAGATTATGTACGGGAAGGGTATTTACCGTATGGGCGAGGTCGTCGACTGGGGTGTGAAGTTAAATTTGGTGGAGAAGTCCGGGGCCTGGTATTCCTACAAGGGCGACAAAATCGGCCAGGGTAAAGCCAATGCCGCCAAATTCCTGAGTGACAATCCCGCCGTCGCTAACGAGATCGAAGGGCAGATTCGAGCACAGCTGCTCACCCCGGCTGAGCCAGATAAAGCCGCTGATGCTGATGCCGCCGGAGCCAAAGAAGGTGCTATTGAAGGTGTTGTCGAGAGTGCCAAGGCAACAGGTAAGACAGCTGCTAAGGCACCGGCAAAAGCAACGGCAAAAGAGTAGTCATTCAATACAGATAGCTGCATCTCATTTGTTTGTTTTCCTCAGGCGCCGGAAACTCACGTACCCCTATCTTACCCCCGGCGCCCTTTTTTACTATGTCTGAAATCACTGCATCGACCGACCCGTCTGACGACTCCGCCACTGAAGCGGCCGCGCCGCCCACTGCTGCTGACATTCGTTTGGCAGCAATGAACCTACTGGCACGCCGCGAACACTCTGTTCGTGAATTACGCAATAAGCTAAAGCGTCGTTTTTGTGATGAAGCTGTCATAGATGAACAGATTTCCCGGCTTACACTGGAGCGGCTTCAAAGCGATGCGCGTTTCGCAGAGAGTTATGCTCGCCAGCGAGCTGATAAAGGTTATGGGCCGGTGCGCTTGCGCGAAGAATTGCGCGAGCGTGGTGTTTCTGAGGCCGAGGTCGAGGTGGCTCTGGAACAACTCGAGGTGGACTGGCGCGTGCTGGCGACACGGGTAATGCAAAAAAAGTTTGGCCTCGATGCTCCCGTCGACATCAAAGAAAAAGCCCGGCGCGCACGCTTTATGCAGTACCGAGGCTTTGCAGTGGAACATTACCGGCGACGAGAGCAAAATTGACGCTTGCAAAGTTCGCTGTACAGTCAGGGGCCTCGTCTGCAGCATGAAATTTCGTTGTTCGCTGTCGTTTAAGTATAACTACAACGGGCACCCGGTAATGATGACTGGAAAGAATAAAGTGTGATAGAGACTGTAGTGGCTCCGCTATATACTAGGAGCTATCCACCGAACATCGCGCCCCGCGAATGCCCATTCTGCACCGCGCGATTGTAATCCGCACAAAGTTGCTGGAGGTGCTAATGATGTTTTAAATCTTACTTGGTGTGGTCGCTGGCATCCATCGCTAGTATCAAGATTTGAAAGAGTTTATGTTGCTACACTAATCAGTGTGGAGAACCGTCGAGATTTCGATGCATTTATGCCTTTTATTAGTGTCATTAGTTCAGTATTAGAATCAGGCTGGCGATCTGTGAAATCACTAATATGCCACAGAGAATTTTCCAAGCCTTTAACGGGTCGCGCTCCATCAATGGCCGTTGATGATACTCCAGATAGCGCGGATTGGGATGCTGCAATTCATAGACAAACTCAGCCACATCCGCATGCCGTCGCTCTTCGTTCAGGCGCAATCCTTTTTTTAGCGCGCCATCGATCCAAATTGGTACGAGGGGGTTCAATTTATGGCTTTCGGTATAGGTTGTAGAAAGAAAATCGCGCTGTGTATTACAGTGCTCCAGTTTGCCGCCAAAGGGCAGCTTTCCGGTGAGCATTTCATAGCTGATGACCGCCAGGGAAAACAGATCGGCCCTGTAATTGGCTTTCATGCCTAGCGTGTACTCCGGTGCCGAATAGCTGGCAGTACCCAAAGCGGTATCTCGCTCAAGTACAGTGGCGATTTCTGCTATACCCGCGACATAGCATGCGCCAAAATCCACAATTTTTGCCTGCCCCTGATTATCGATCAAGATGTTGTCCGGTTTGATATCCTGGTGCAGGGTTTCACGTCTGTGCAGCGCGCGAATACCCTTTGCAATCTGGTCAATGAGAAATACCACCTCTCCCACCGGAGGTTTTGGATTTTCCCGGATCCATTGTGCAAGGCTCATACCCTGCACATATTCCGTCAGGTAGTAGAGGCAGCTTTTGGCGCGGTTTGGATCAATTACTTTCACAATATACGGACTATTGACACGTGACCCGATCCAGCTTTCCATGACAAAGCGTTCAATGTAGGCGGGGTCATCTTCAAAGTTCACGGACGGGGTTTTCATACAATAGTATTTATTGCACGCCGTGTGCTGCACCAGGTAAACCTGGCTGCGGCTGCTTGCATGGAGTTCTCGTACTATTTGATAGCCGTCTAATATCATACCGGGCTCGAGGGGTGGGGGAAATTGCAACTGAGTGAGCCGGTTGATCACTTCATCAATATTGGCATTCGGCAGGCTTTCTATGTGTATCAGTTGACAGCTGAGATTGTCCTCGCTGCCGTTTTGCAGAGCCTGCTCCACCAGCTGTTGGCATTTCGCAGGGGGCATTGCGCTGGAGTCTTCCAGTATGCCTTTTATTGTATCGAGACTTAAGGCATCGTGAACGCCATCGGTGGTTTGCAGGTATAGGTCGTCAGGTAGCAGTGGGGCCACTTGGTAATCGACGTCGAGGCGCACATCCAGGCCCATGGCTCTGGAGAGATAGGCGTGGTTGTTTGAGACACGCGAACTGTGATCCTGAGTCAATTGCTCCAGTACGCCTGCACGTAGTCGATAAACGCGACTATCACCGACGTGGAAAACGTGCGCGGTATGGGACTTGAATACCACAGTACTCATGGTGCTGATATAGCCTTTCCGGTTGTCGTGGAAACCTTGCCCGCGACTATAAAGCCATCGATTAAGTGCTGTGAGTACTTGCTGAGCCGACTGCTTTGCGCTCCATGACTCGGGTGTAGAGAAATAGTCAGACAGGAAGTTCGACACGCAGGTATGGCTGGCTTCCCGGCCTGCCTCAGCCGCACTGACGCCATCGGCGATCACTGCCGCTACGCCTTTTATTGTCAACAGGTTACCAGTGGGAATACGGATCCCAATGGCGTCCTCATTCTGCGCTTTGCAGCCGGCAATACTGTATTGACCCACATTGAGCTGCATTTTATCCAGTAGATGCGTCTGTCCTTCAGTTGTTTGCTGTGCGGCGCTCATATCACGTAAGCTCAATCAATTTTACAGTACCATCCAGCAGTAACTCCGTCTGCTGCCCTGCTGGCTCCTCAATGAACTGTATGAGAAAAAAGCATACCGCTGCACTCGCGGCGATAATGGTAAAGAAAGTGGCAGTGTCGACAAAAGACAATATAGTGAGATAGGTGACTGCGCCTACATTGCCAAAGGCGCCGGCCATGCCTGCAATCTGTCCAGTCATGCGACGTTTAACCAGTGGCACCATTGCAAAAACGGCGCCTTCTCCCGCCTGGACAAAGAAGGAGCAGCACATGGTTGTGATCACGACACCCGGAATCCACCAGCTACTATCAACCTGGGCCATCACCAGGTAGCCCACTGCCAGCCCAACGATCAGGAGTGACAGCGAACGCTTGCGCCCGAACGTATCGCTGAAGTAGCCGCCCGCCGGCCGCGCTACCAGATTCATAAATGCAAAACCGGATGCCATCAGGCCAGCCATTACGGCACTCAACTCAAAGGTTTCCATAAAGAATAACGGTAACATGGATACCACCGCTAGCTCAGAGCCGAAAGTAACGAAGTAAGCCCAATCCAGCGCTGCTACCTGTTTAAATTTATATCTCTCTATCTCAGGTACGCCCTCTCTCAGGTTATCAATGTTGACTTTCCAAATTTGACTCACCTGGAACAGAAACAACAGACTAAGGCCCACATAGAGCGCGTTGGTGGCCGAATTATTGAGAAGGCCCAGATTTGATGGTGACAGCTTCCATGAAAGAACAGCCAACGCAAGGTACAACGGTACGGTCATCGCTATGTAGAAGTAAAAATCTCCCCAGCTGCTAACTTCCAAACCACCATTTTTCTTGGGCTTGAAATACGTTGCGCCCCTGGGTGTATTGCGTGCGCGGAACCAAAAGAAAATACCATAGCAGAATGACAATATCCCGGTGGATGCGATGGCGTAGCGCCAGCTATCTTCACCGCCGAACATCAGTGCCAGTGTAGGCAGAGTCATGGCCGCTGCCGCGGAGCCAAAATTTCCCCAGCCGCCGTAGATCCCCTGTGCCATACCGACCTGCTTGGCGGGAAACCACTCGCCTATGAGGCGGACACCGATCACAAACCCGGCGCCAACAAAGCCGCAAAGGAAGCGAAAAAGTGCCAGTACTTCATAGCTATTCGCAAACGCGAACCCCCAGCAGAAGAAGGAGCTGGTGATGAGTAAAGCACTAAAAGTGATCCTTGGACCAAAGCGGTCTACCAGCATGCCGATGATAATTCGCGCCGGTATTGTCAGTGCGACATTGAGAATCAACAGGGCTTTGATTTGTTGATCGCTGAGATCAAAGGCTTCCTTCAATTGTCCCAGCAGTGGTGCATGACTGAACCACACCATAAAGGTGAGGAAAAAGGCGATCCAACTAAGGTGCAGTGTTCGGATAGAGGCATTGCCGAAATCGAGAATTTTTACCGGGCTGCTCATGTTGATTTTCCATGCAGTTAGGAAGTTGACAGGAATGAGGGGCGCTTGAGGTCCCGCGACACACTTATGGTTATGTGCAATGACCGTGCCAAATAACACTACAAACATAAAAGGGGCTCTGGTGCGTCAATGTGACGCATTAGCTGGTCGATTTGCACCAATTTAGATTTAGTAGTTCCTTTTTTTGCGCACACGATTGGTGCAGTTGCCCGTTAATTGCGCCTTGCCGCCGCGCCAGATGTCTAGACCCGCAGTGCTGGCCGTCAACTCGAAAAAAGTATTTGTTGGCACAGCAATTGCAGTGTGAATCATTATGGAACGGAATATTTACCCACGTCAGACGAGCTGATGTCCCGGTAAACCTTCGGAGAGTGAGAGTGAGTGAGCGCAAAATTCTGGTTGTCGGCAATGGCATGGTGGGACATCACTTTGTGGAGTCGCTGGTAAATGCACGACTCAATGTCAGTATCACCGTTATCGGCGAGGAGCCACGACCCGCATACGACAGGGTGCATTTGTCGGATGTTTTTGCCGGGCGTGAGCCAGGAGAGCTGGCTATGGCTACACGCGAAATCTATCGTGACTGGGGTGTGGATGCCCATTTTGGTGATCCAGTGAGTAGGATCGAGCGCGACCGCAAGGAGGTTGTTACCGGTAAGGGTCGTCGTTTCAAATACGACAAACTGATTCTGGCGACCGGATCCTATCCATTCGTTCCGCCGGTACCTGGCGCCGACCATACGCGGTGCCTTACTTATCGCACAATTGACGATCTCGGTCAGATTCGGGCGAAAGCGAAGGGGAGTAGGGTAGGCGTCGTCGTAGGCGGAGGCTTACTGGGTCTGGAGTGTGCCAATGCTCTGCGCAACCTTGGACTGGAAACCCACGTGGTGGAATTTGCGCCAGGACTAATGAGCGTGCAGCTGGATGAGGGTGGTTCGCGCATGCTGCGGCACAAGGTGGAAGCGCTGGGTGTGCAGGTACATACGGGCAAAAATACGCAGAATATCGATGAAGGTAACGCACACGCGCTGAAAATGGTCTTTGCGGATGGCGAAAACCTCGAAACTGACTTGATTGTATTCTCTGCCGGCATTCGTCCACGTGACAATCTCGCCAGGGAGACGGACCTGGCAGTGGGGAAACGCGGCGGCATAGTGATCGACTACAAATGTAAAACCACCGATACCGATATTTTCGCCATTGGTGAGTGTGCACTGTTTGGCGGTCGTATATACGGGCTGGTAGCGCCTGGCTACCGCATGGCAGAAGTTGTAGTGAAGCAACTGGCAGGAGAAGAGGCGCAGTTCCAAGGTGCGGATATGAGTACTAAGTTGAAGCTGCTGGGCGTTGATGTTGGGTCAATTGGTGATTTTCACGGCAGTGCGGAGGGTTCTATGTCCTTCATTTTTAGCGACGAGCGAGAGGCCTGTTACAAACGTATTGTCACAAGCGCCGATGGCAAGCTGTTATTGGGTGCCGTCTTGGTGGGTGATTGCGACGGCTATGATACGTTATGGCAGTACTATCTCAATGAGATACAGCTACCCTTAGATGTGCAGTGTCTCATTGTTCCTGCGACAGAAGAGGCTCCTTTGTTAGGGGTGGGCGCACTGCCGGCAACCGCGACAATCTGCTCCTGTCATAACGTTACCAAAGGCGATGTGGTGGCATCGGTTGAGTGTGGATGTTGCTCACTGGCAGAGGTTAAAGGTAAAACCAAAGCGAGCACCGGTTGTGGTGGTTGCAGTGCCATGTTGAAAAAACTGGTGGATGAAGAACTCATCGTTCGCGGCGTCACTGTAGATAATAGTATTTGCGAGCACTTTTCACACACCCGACAGGAACTCTATCACCTAGCCAGAGTCGGTGAGATAAAGAACTTTGACGACATGCTTGCATACCATGGACGGGGTAGGGGCTGTGACATTTGTAAACCTGCTGTTGCGTCGATTATGGCATCCCTGTGGAACGAACATATTCTCGAACATAAACATGTGGGTCTTCAGGACACCAATGATACGTTCATGGCTAATATGCAAAAGGATGGTACTTATTCCGTGGTACCGCGTGTAGCAGGTGGGGAGATAACCGCAGAAAAGTTGATCGTGCTGGGCAGCGTCGCGCAAAAGTACGGCCTATACACCAAGATTACCGGCGGCCAGCGCATAGATTTGTTTGGTGCGAGCCTCAATCAGCTACCGGCGATCTGGCGGGAACTGGTGGAGGCTGGCTTTGAAACCGGACACGCCTACGGTAAATCCCTGCGGACTGTTAAGTCGTGCGTCGGCAGTTCCTGGTGTCGATACGGTGTACAGGACAGTGTGGGAATGGCGATCTTGCTGGAGAACCGATACAAGGGTCTACGCTCGCCCCACAAACTCAAATCGGCCGTGTCTGGGTGCACCCGTGAATGCGCCGAAGCCCAATCCAAGGATTTCGGTGTGATTGCTACGGAGAATGGTTGGAATCTTTTTGTCTGCGGCAATGGCGGGATGCGGCCGCGGCATGCGGATTTATTTGCTACTGATCTCGACGACGCAACACTCATTCGTTATATCGATCGATTTCTGATGTTTTATATACGCACGGCGGATCACCTGCAACGTACTTCAGTGTGGATGGACAGCTTGGACGGAGGTGTTGCCTACCTGCGCGAAGTGGTCATTGAGGACAGCCTGGGAATCGCTGCGGAGTTAGAGAAGCAGATGTCGCATATCGTGCAAACTTACGCTTGTGAGTGGAAAGCAACCTTGGCAGATCCGCTGAAGCTGAACCGATTCCGTCAGTTTGTCAATTCCGGGGAAGCCGACAGCGGTGTGGTTTTTGTAAAGGAACGAGAACAGATCAGACCGGTCAGGCCGGAAGAACGTCTGCGTCTGGTCGCAGTGACTGAGTAGCGTGATGGGGAGAATACAGTGAGTGGTGATGACAATATGAAGGCGGCTCCGGACTATGAGTGGCAGTCGATCTGCACCAGAGAAGATCTGGTGCCGGGGTCGGGAGTGTGTGCGCTGGTGGGCACTGAACAAGTTGCTTTATTTTATCTCCCGGGTGAGCAGCCGCAGCTATATGCCGTGTCCAATCGCGACCCCATCGGTCATGCGAATGTACTGTCACGTGGTGTCCTCGGTGATATCGACGGTCGATTAGTAGTTGCATCACCCCTTTACAAACAACATTTTGACCTACTTACCGGCGATTGCCTGGAGCAGCAGGACTTGCAGGTAGGCGTTTACGATGTCCGGCTGGACGGTGACACTGTGCTGGTAGCGGTATAAGCGGAGTTGTACAGTAATGTTGTTCGGACGACGCAAAAAGAAGCCTATCACTCTGCGCGATAAAGCTGTGGTTGAGTGGAAGTATGCCACCTGTGGTTATTGTTCCACAGGCTGTTCGATGGAGGTGGGCCTGGATGCCACTGGCAAAGCAGTGACTACACGGGGCGTCGCGGATGCACCGGTCAATCAGGGAAAACTCTGTATCAAGGGGATTACAGAGGCGGAAATACTCACCGCGCCGGGTCGCGGTACCGACCCACTTATACGCGATCACATCTACCAGGATTGGCAAGCGACTGACTGGGACTGTGCACTGGATAAAACTGCTACTGAGTTCAAACGTATCCAACAGACCTACGGTCGTGACTCTGTTGCTATCGTCTCTACCGGACAAATATTGACCGAGGAATTCTATACGCTGGGCAAACTGGCTCGGGGAGTGATCGGTACCAACAACTACGATGGCAATACTACACTGTGTATGGCCTCTGCGGTCTCAGGTTACAAACGCTCATTTGGGAGCGATGGTCCACCGGGTTGTTATGACGACATCTCCCACACCGAGTGTCTACTGGCTTTCGGTTCAAATCTCCCGGAACAACATCCTGTGATTTACTGGCGCCTTAAGGAGGCACTGGAGAAGCGTAAGTTTCCTGTCATTGTCGTTGATCCGCGCGTCACAATGTTTGCCCAGTTTGCCGATATCCACCTCCCGATCAAACCCGGTACAGATCTGGTACTGCTTAACAGCCTTGCTCATGTGATTTTTTCAGAGCGCTTGGCAGATGAAGAGTATATGGCCAGCTATTGTAATGGGAGCGATGAACTGCGCGCGCTGGTGCAGCGCTACGACCCGGCGACCGCAGCAAAAATTACCGGCATTGACGAAGATATGATCCGCAACGTAGCGCGTATCTACGCCGGCGCTCGCGCGGCTATGACTATCTGGACGATGGGAATTAACCAGAGTATCCACGGATCCGATGGTGTTTGTGCCATCAACAATCTCAACCTGATTACCGGCAATATCGGCAAGCCTGGTGGCACCTCCCTGTCAATAACTGGCCAATGTAATGCCATGGGTACACGTGAATGGTCCTCCTGTTCCGGCCTGCCTGGTTACCGCCTACTGGAGAATGAAAAACACAGAGTAGAAGTGGGCCAGTTCTGGGGCGTCGATCCGGAATTTTTCCCGAAGAAGCGCGGCTTGTTTATGACGGATATATTCCCCGCCATCGAATCTGGTGAAATAAAGGCCTTGTGGTTAGTGGCGACGAATCCGCTAACCTCGATGCCCAATACTGCACGCATTCGCAAAACCCTTGAAAAACTCGAATTTTGCGTGGTTCAGGATTCCTATGCAGATGTGGAGTCCGCCCAGTATGCCAATGTATTTTTCCCCGCCAGTGTGTGGGCGGAAAAAGATGGCTGCTTCACCAATACGGAACGACGTGTGAACCGGGTTACACCCGTCACTAAACCTCTGGCCAACTCAAAGCCCGACCTGTGGATTTTTAATCAGCTGGCAACGCGCTGGGAACAGGGTAGGGGGATGTCCTTTCCGGACAGTGCCCAGGAAGTTTTTGAGGAAATGAAAGTGCTCTCAATTGGTACTGGCGTTAACGGTAAGGCTCGCATGCTCGACATCTCCGGCATGGACTACGACAAGATTCTTGCGCAGCGCGGCATTCAATGGCCCATGCGTGCCGGGGAAGAAACGGGTCAGGCGCGTTTATACGGCGACGGCGTATTCCAGTTCGCAGACGGTAAGGCCAAATTGCTGGCGCTGGAGTGGCATGACAATAATGAAAAGCCGGATCACGAATTTCCTTTTTGGTTAAATAGCGGCCGCGTGGTAGAGCATTTTCATACGCGTACGCGCACCGGAAAAGTGGGCAACTGCAACAAATACAGCCCCACGGCCTACATGGAAATCAACACAGACGCGGCGCGGAAGATGGGCATCGAACAGATGGAATATGTGCGACTCGTATCAAGGCGCGGCGATGCGGTGGTGATGGCACAACTGACCCAGCGTGTGCCTTACGACATGGTGTTTGTACCGTTTCATTTTTTTGACTGCGTCAATCGGGTGTCGCTGGGATTACTGGATCCGCACTCCCGACAGCCAGCCTTCAAGCAGGCGGCAGTGCGTATCGAGAAGGTGGATCAAGTGGAGGCGGGGCGCCTCAATCGCGAACTGAGGACATACTAGAATGACTGCGTTTGAATCCGCTCTAGACACTGGCGTTAACCTGTTCGATCCTATCGATCGAGCGCGGCCCTCCAAGTCGTTGTTTGCGTTGCGAGACAACGAGCCCGAGTATGCCCTGCTTAAAGATTCTTCGACACAGGATAAGAACCGCTACGGTGAACAGATCGTCCTGCTTGACTTGGTTGATGAGGCAACCTCACTAAATATTAATGGTGTGCGCGAGGTCGGGTTCAACCCAAATCGCCTTAAGCAGCACGCCTTCCACTTCACCGCCGATAACTGTATCGGGTGTCACGCCTGCGAGTCAGCCTGTAGCGAAAAGAACGATCTGCCGCCCCACCTGAGTTTTCGTAGTGTCGGTTATGTGGAAGGGGGAACCTATCCCAATTACACACGCATGAATATTTCCATGGCCTGTAATCATTGCGACGATCCCGTATGCCTGAAGGGTTGTCCAACGCGGGCCTACACTAAGCACCCTGAGTACGGAGCGGTCATCCAGGATCCGGATATCTGTTTTGGCTGTGGCTACTGCACCTGGGTGTGCCCCTACAATGCACCACAGCTGGACCCGGTGGCGGGACATGTGGAGAAGTGCAATATGTGCGTGGACCGTCTGGAAGTCGGGCTCAAGCCCGCCTGTGTTGCTGCGTGTCTGGGTAATGCACTGGATTTTGGCGTGGTCGAAAATGCACCCGATAATCGGGAGCAGATTGAAAAACAGCTTCCCGGATTTCCGGACCCGGAAATTACTCATCCGAATATTCGTTTCCAGCAGACTAAAACCATGCCCAGGGAAGTGACTCGCACTGATAGCATGCCTGTGAAGTACCGACGTCACGATAAAGCAGGCATATACAAACCGATGGTGGATCAGAAAGTCGGTAAGGCCCGGCATTGGAATATTGCACGCCTTAGCAGTCAAGAAAATCCATTGGTGATGTTTACGTTGGCTTCGCAGGCGGCAATCGGTTTGTTTGCATTAATGTTGCTGGGCAGTGCACTTGGCATTCCCGTCATAACCACCTTCACGGCCAGTGCGGCCTACCCGGTTGCCGTATTGTTCAGTATTACTCTGGTCGCCTTTGGCCTGTTGATGTCCACTGTTCATCTGGGCAAACCGATGCGATTTTATCGCGGGTTCAATAATCTCCGCCACTCCCCGGTCGCTCGGGAAGGGGCCGGCGTTGCAGCGTTCATGGTATTTGCGGGTATACATATATTGTTAGTGCTCGCGCAGGCTTCCTGGTTGGTAGCCGAGCTGCCACTATTGGCAAAATTTGCTCCTCTTCTGGCAATCGGTGGGCGGGTTTGTGGTGTGGTTGCGCTAGTCAGTGCCGGCGTGGGGTTATACTACATGTACCGCTGTTACCGCATTAGGGCACGGCCTTTCTGGGACCATAAACAGACCGGTTTTTCTTTTCTGGGCTGTAGTATTTATCTGGGTTCAATCTGCTTGGCTGGCTTGGGTAGCCTGACTTTACTGGTCAGTGGTGATTCGATGCTTCCGCTGCTTACCACCTGCTCTGTGATTATGGGTGTGGGGCTGGCGATTGAGGGCGTTGGCCTTATCTTACACGCTCGTGATCTCAGCGCGGCAGAATCTGAAGGCGCGGTGTCCCATTACGTGCAAAAAACCACCTTCGGAAAAACCTGGTTCCTGCGCAATACCGCGTTGGCGGTCATTGCTGTAGCGTTGTTATGTGCGCCACTTTATTTGGGTGAAGCGCCCGCGCTGTGGCCATTGTTTGCTGTTGCAGCCCTGCTGATTGCTATAGTTGGTCGCGCCCTGTTCTATGTGTTGGTCATCCCCACGACGATGCCCGGTGCCTTCTTCTGGAAAAATAAAGGGTTTGAACAACACGCACGCGATATCGGGCTGGCAGAAATGCCCCAGGTAGGCGTTGTCCCGCTGGGCCACTGACCGCTCAGATATCCCATCAACCGTCCTTAGACTCAGGTAGAAAGTGTCCGTATCACGCCGTTGAATTTCTGTTCCTGGAGTCTATTTCCCACAGCATGTCACGCGTATCCTGCAAAAGTACGATATGATCCGGCAAAGGGCTTGCTATCAACTACTTTTAGCGAAATTTTCGAGGGGCTAGGGGAATGCAACATGGTTCAACGGCGGCTGGATGTAACCGTACGGTGAGACAACTATTTTTATTGTGTTTAGTCGCGCTTACTCACGTATTACCCGCCACCGCTCAGGACAATCAACCTTACCTGATCGGGCGGGGTATTGCCGATGTTACGGGTCCGGCATATGGCATGCAGTTGTGGGGCTTCGGGCGGCCTGACCAGATCGGTGAGGGCCTTCATATCCGGCAGAGATCGCGTGCGTTTGTAATTGCAGAGGCTAATGACCCCGCCCGGCGACTAGTATTTGTGAGTGCTGATCTAGGCAGCATTGATCATCACATCACACTGGAAGTTGTTGAGCGACTGCAGCAACATTTTGGTGAGCTCTACAATTTAGACAATGTCATCATCAGTGCGACCCATACCCACTCAGGCCCTGGAGGTTATTGGCAGTCGCGCACTGCGACCGGCCTTGATGGAGGCCTCTTCCCCGCACACTTTGAAGCTATCGTGACGGGCATCATGGCCTCAATTGTGACAGCCCATGAAGACGTGCAGCCCGGAGAAATACTGATTAACCGGGGCAATGTTCCCAATGCGGGCGTCAACCGGTCGGTAGTGGCGTACCTTGAAAATCCAGCAGCCGAGCGTTCTCGATACAGCGTTAACACCAATACCACCATGACTCTGCTGAAGTTTGTCGATGATTCGGGCCCTATTGGCATGTTAAATTGGTATGCGCTGCATCCCACTGCGATGAACTTTTATAATCGCCTTATCTCCGGAGATCACAAAGGCTATGCTTCCTTGCAAATGGAGCAGGAGCAGGGCGCGATGTATGAGTCTGCAGGCGACTTTGTGGCAGCCTTTGCACAGTCAGACCCAGGTGATGTCACGCCAAATACGAATCTGGACAATACCGGGCCGGGGGCTACTGATGTAGAGACTACCCGTATTATGGGTGAACGCCAGTTGCAGGCTGCGCAATTATTGTTCGATAGGGCGCAGGAGCAGTTGCGGGGTCCAGTCGATTCACGCCGTGTCTATGTTGATCTGAAAGGTTACGCGGTACAGGATGAATTCACCGGTGCAGGCGTCCAGCACACGTGCCCATCTGCTTATGGCTACTCCTTCGCCGGCGGTTCAGGCGAAGACGGCGGTGGCCACTTCCTGTTCGAGGAAGGAATGACCGAGCAGAGCATGTGGCTTGATTGGCTGATTCGTCTGGTCACCGGCGCGCCGGAGTGGACTGAGTCAGTGCAAATCTGCCAGACACCCAAACCCATCCTATTTGAAACGGGCACCGGCGAGCCGTCTCTGCAATCGCAGGTTCACTCCGTTACCGTCGCGCGTATCGGTCAATTGGTTATTCTCGCAATGCCTGCAGAAGCTACCACCATGGCCGGTCGTCGACTGCGCGATAGCGTAATGAAGGAACTGGGCCCCTGGGCGAAGTACATTGTGCTGGCAGGCTATTCCAACGGCTATGCTGGCTATGTCACTACTCCACAGGAGTACATGCTGCAACAGTACGAGGGCGGGCATACCCTGCACGGGCGCTGGAGCCTGCCCGCTTATCAGCAGGTAGCGAGCGAGCTTGCAGCCTCATTGCAGTCAAACACCGAGGTGACCAGCGATGTTGAGTACGATGACTGGCGCGAAAAATCTGTAGGCCAACCTCTGCCCACCGGTTCGGCTGGCTCTGCACCAGACCAAAAGCACTTTGGTGACGCGCTGCCGTTGGCCCAACAGCGATACCGGAGTGGAGACACTGTTTTTGCCAAATTTTGGTCCGGCAACCCGACTGCGCACTACCCGGCAGGTAGTAATTTTCTGCTGTTGGAACGTAAAACAGCAACAGGCTGGAAAGCGATAGCAAATGATGGTGACTGGAATACCCGCGTGCGCTGGCGGCCTGAAGGTGACGCATATATTGCTGAGCTAAGTTGGGAGGTGCCAGGTGATGCAACTTCTGGTGAATACCGATTGACTCATCTTGGTTTCGACAATGACGGGAAACCCTTCAGCGGTGTATCTGACATTATCCGCATTGGTGATTAGAGTAGCGAGCACAATGGGCCCTGGTGACTCGCCCAGAGAGTAATCGCGGAAATCATGAAAAATGCGATCCGTGCATAACGCAAGCTGTCACTGCAGGTCCGTTGAATTTGAGCTCGGCGAATACCCACACGTGATGCCGTTAACCAGCCGGCAGGGGCGTGCAAAAAGTTAAAACGCTATATGCTGGGAGCAAAAGTCTCCGCCGAAGCAAGTTCCCAGTCTGTCCTCCACGCCTTGGGTCGATCGTCCCCCAATAGACAATTTTCTGATACCGGAGGAAAGACCTCATCAAAGTGTTGATTGACACCATCTGCGCTGCGCCGCCAGATCAGGTGTGCGAACAACTTGCCTGGATCGTCCAATCCCATGGCGCCGATCATGTCGAACGCGGCACGCAGGGTGCGTTGCTGAAATCCGGCTACCCGCAGGTGTCGGCTTTCCACATCAAGGGCTTTGCCCCGTATCGGGTCCTGGGTGGCAATGCCCGTAGGACAATTGTTGGTATTGCACGACTGTGACTGGATGCAGCCCAGAGACAGCATCATGGTGCGAGCGGCATTAACCAGGTCAGCGCCGATGGCCAGTTTGGTGACAATATCGAAACCGGTGGCTGTTTTACCCGAAGAGATAATTCGAATTTTGTCGCGTAGCCCGGTTCCCACAAGGCAATTGTGCACGAAGTTGGTGGCCTCCAGGCAAGGCACGCCAAGACGATTAGTGTACTCCACGGGTGCGGCGCCGGTGCCGCCTTCCGCGCCGTCGACAGTAATGAAATCAGGTGTAATCCCGGTCTCCAGCATGGCTTTACAGATGGCCAGAAATTCATACTTGCGCCCGATACACAATTTGAACCCCACCGGTTTTCCGCCGCTCAAATTCCGCAGTTTCACCACAAAGTTCAGCAACCCTTTCGGCGTGCTAAATTCGCGGTGACCAGGCGGTGAGATAACGTCTTCGCCTACAGTCACCAGCCGGATTCTAGCGATCTCTTCAGAGACCTTTGCGGCAGGCAGCACCCCACCATGGGACGGTTTTGCGCCCTGAGAGATCTTGATTTCAATCATCTTGACCTGTTCCAGACAGGCTGACTCGCCAAAGGCTTCAGCGTTAAAGCTGCCATCGGCATTCCGACAACCGAAGTACCCTGTGCCAATCTGCCATACGATGTCACCGCCCTGTCGGTGGTAAGGGCTATACCCTCCCTCGCCGGTATTGTGGTAAAAATTTGCCCGCTTGGCGCCTTTGTTGATTGCCATAATTGCCTCGGCGCTGAGTGCACCAAAACTCATCGCCGAACAGTTCAGGCGCGCCGCGGTGTAGGGTTGCGTACATTCTTCGCCACCAATCGCAATGCGCATGGTTTCTTCGCGAACCTCAGTCGGGGCTATGGAATGGGCTGCACCCAGCCAGCCGGCTGCAGTGATGTCGTGTTCGGTGCCAAAGGGCTGCGTATCGTCCAGGCCCTGGGCCCTGCGGTAGACGAGGTCGCGTTGCTCCCGGCTAAACGGTAGTTCCTCGGTATCATCGGCAACAAAATACTGGTGAATTTCTGGCCGGATAAATTCGAGCGCATAACGCATATAGGCTGCAACCGGATAGAGGCGATTCAGCGTGTGGGGACTGAACCACATATCGTAGGCCCCGGTGATGATATAGATGCCAAGTATAATGCTGAAAAAATGCATTGGCGGCCAAACAACCCATGAGACATAGACAGAGATAGGGAAGACTATCAGCGTTATAATCCAGAATACTTTCTGCATAAATGTCAAAACGTGTGCTCCTGTTTGAGTCTAACTGTACACTCGACGAGAAAATGGTTTGAACGCATCGCACCACCTCCGTTCAGCATCGATCTGGGAATGCTGCGAGCCATATAGTCCCCTGGCTGGACGTAAGGTTTTTTTAGAGCCTTCTGCACAACAATACTAGTGTATCCCTCACGGTGCCACTAATTCCTGCCCGCTTTCGGTATTGCTGGAACTTAACAAAACGATCGGCCTCCTACGGAACCGTCGTCGTATGTTAGCGTTGGCGATACGCGGTTACCTGACGTTCCTTGTTAAGTAGGAATAAGTGATTGACTTTGTTCGATAATTCTTCGATGCAATTGTTGGTGATTCGCTCGTAATGCTGGACAAATTTTTGGAGTTGGTCGTCATTCATAAGTAGAGCGGCCTGTTCTGGCGCGAGTGTGGCAGCTAGTTTGCGTTCCTGTTCGCGCCTCCAGTCAAACACGCAGTCAAATGAGGGAGCTCGGAGCATGACCCACTGATGGACCAGTTCGTACAGCGGCTGAAATTCCTGACGTAACACTTCATTGCTGTAGTGGCGCCACATGCCATCGGGGTCTTCATAGCGCTCAAGGTCATTGTGTGGTCGCGACAATTTATCAGGAGGTTCTGGCGTAGCTCCCAGGCACCACCCCTCGAGAAAAATTATTTGAACCGGGGCGGTAATGGAGTCCCATTCGGTGATGGACCGTCTGTCATCTGTGGCCTTATCAAATCTCGGAATCGCGATGGATTTACAAGATTTGGCATCCAGGGCTTGCGTCAGTGTTCGCTGCAAAAGCTGTATATCGTGAGTCCCTGGTACGCCTCGTGTAGCCAACAATGGATGAGTTGAGGTTGCCAGAGCCTCCCTTTCGGCGCGGGTGAGGTAAAAGTCATCCAACGATAGGGCGACAGCATTTTGTCCATGCTCCTCTACTAGTAAAGTACGCAGGTAGTCGGTGATGGTCGTCTTTCCAGATCCCTGGCAGCCGTTAATTGCGACCACTATGGGTCGGCCGGCTCGGTTTTGGTGTGCGGCCAGCGTATGTGCCAGGGGGTTAAACCATTTAAGTGCAACTGTTAAAAAATCAATACCCAGCCCGTGGCATTCCAGGAAGACCTTCTGCCATTTTGAGATGCTGTTTAGCTCGTTACTGGAGGACACTGTGTGCCTACCTGTGTTTTAGGTGAGTCAGCGTAAGGCGGAATCGATGCCAATATACGTTCTTATCGAAGCCACTAATCTAATCGAGGTCAGGCCCTGAGGGTTTCTTCCACGAAATCCAGTCGATCCTGCCCGAAGTACATTTCGTCGTCCATAAACAAAGTCGGAGTGCCGAAGATGCCGCGTTCCACGGCAGCCTCGGTATTGGCTATCAATTGGCTTTTCACTTCCGGATTCTGGGATAACTCCAGTAGGGACTGTGTGTCGAATCCGTTTTTTGTCAGTACATCTGCGACAACGTCGGCCTCGCCCATATTTTTTTCCTGAAGCCATACCGCGTTATAGATTGCGGCAATGAGCGGCTCTGCGCAACCCAGGCGTTCGGCGGCTATAGCCATGCGCATCAGGTTGAGTGTATTGATGGGGAAGAAAGGATTGGGGTTTAGTTCCACATCGTAACGCGTTGCAAATCGTGGCAAGTCGTGAGTCATCATATAATGTCCTTTGGCTGGAATAGTCGCGGGGGACGCGCTACCGATGGATTTAAATACTCCACCGAGCAAAATAGGTCTGTAGATGACTTCCAAGGCGTACTGGGCAGATAATTGGCCCAAGCGCTTGTGCGCGAGGTACGCGGTGGGGCTGCCGAAGTCGAAATAGAATTCCAGTGACTTGCTCATCGTTTGCTCCATTATTATCAGGTTTCTGCTCGGTGGATTGCGCTGATCAGCGCGTTTGTTCTGCCAGCAACGGGGCCAGCACCTGTTCGCTGTAAAGATGCAGGCTCTGCCAGGCTTTGTCCAGTGGCATGCCGCCAATCAGGGGATGAATTGCGGCGAAGAAGTCCGTGCGATCCCGATGCCGCTGCATGCATTCCTTTGGCGTAATGATCTCGTAGCGTTTTTCCGCCCGCAATGCCTCAACCGAGTCACTGCTGAACTCCAGTGGGCGGTTGACGCCCTCAGTCTTCCAGCTGCTGTATTCGATGACCTCGTTTAAAAAGTGCTTCCCCAGTTCTTCCCACGCCTGGTCGGGTTTGTCGTGAATAAACAGGATAGAAAAATCCGCCGGTGGAGAATGGGTAAAGCCCTGGGTACCGTATTTTTCTAGCTGCTGATAATAATATGCTTCCAGTACCGGGTCAGCCACAGGCGGTGCAAAGGGCAGGCCGAGGCGCGCAGCCCGGCGCGCTGCGGGCTTGCTCATGCCGCCCACCAGAAACATTGGGTGAGGTCGGCTGAAGGGTTTAGGTGTGACGTTGACCATTTCGCCGCGATACTCAAAAGGTTCGTCTTCCCAGGCTTTGAGTAAGGTTTCCAGCACGTGATCCATCCACTTGCCGCGCTCGGCAAAAGGCTTGTTGGCAATGTGAAATTCCACTTCTCGGTAGCCCATGCCAGCAACAAAATTAAGGCGACCCTCGCTGAGCAGGTCCACCACGGCTATGTCTTCCGCCAGCCGGATAGGGTCATACAAGGTAACCAGGAGCGCCATAACACCTATGCTGCAGCGTTCTGTTCGTGCCGCGATGGCGGCAGCCATGGTGAGGGGGGAGGGCAGCCAGCTGTTCTCTGCCACGTGGTGTTCTTCGACATTGACACTGGAGAAGCCCTGTTGATCAGCAAAACTGGCCATGTCGATCGCTGCGCGATAGCGCTGCGCCCGCTGGGTGGGGTCAGCTTCTGCGCCGGTCATGTTAAGGCGCAGATTGCTGCTGATATTCATCAGTCTGTAATCAGGCCGCTTTTGGTGCGGCTTGGCTGCCCCTAATTAACGCGCCGGGTACCGCACCGGTGTGCTTACCATTTTCCATAATTACCTGGCCACTGACGACGGTGGCGATATAGCCTCGTGCGCCCTGGAACATGCGTCTTCCGCCTGCAGGCAAATCGAAAACAATTTCTGGGGTCTCTAACTGTATTTGTTCAAAGTCTATCAGGTTGAGATCTGCCTTCATTCCAACTTCCAGGGTACCGCGATCATCCAGTCCCACACAACGCGCCGTATCGTGGGTTTGCATTTTGACTACGTCCTCGAGACGGAGACGATGGCCGCGTTCCCGATCGCGCACGTAGTAGCTCAGCATTTGTGTGGGAACGCTAGCATCACATAAGACGCCGCAGTGGGCGCCAGTGTCCGCGAGTGAAATCACGGTACTGTCATCTTCCAGTAATTCCACCTGGCGGCTCAGGTCGTTCGAGCCGTATCCAAAGCAGGGGAAATACACGGCACCTTTGCCGGCGTTTTCCATCATCAGGTCATAACAGAATTCTTGTGGTGATACGCCTGCCTCGGCTGCTCTTGCGGCGATGCTGTCCTCGGGCGCGGGTTCATAGTTCGGAGGATTTCCCAGCGGATACAATTTGTCATAGCCGCTGAGGATGGTGTCCATGAATTCGTCACCCATTGACGGCAGATCTTCAGCCAGAATGGCCGCGCGCACTTCGGGCTTTTGCAGTTCTGCCAGGCGCTCCTCGTGAGACATGACGGACAGCGGACCGTAATTCGTGTGAAAGCTGAAAGGATTAATTGTGCCATCCCAGCTCAGTAGTATATTTACTGGACGGGCACCGACGTGGGGAATCAGCTGTGCGCCCTCTGCATTGGCCTCGCGACTATATGCCAGTTGTTTCAGTACACGATCCCAATCCGCTTCCTCGCGGAAAAACAGGACGAAGTTAATTTGGCAATTGTTGTCGATGGACAGGCGCTTCATCCAATCCATTTCTTGTTCCCAATTGTGAAAGTCAGAGACCAGACCAAAGATGCCTTTGCCGCCAAGCTCACCGATGACTTTGCCAATGCCTAACAGCTCGGCCTCGTCCGCATAGGTGCCCGGCATAGCCTGCTCGCCGCCAGTGGTGTGTAACTCTGTGCGCGAGGTGGTGAAACCAATAGCGCCATGTTCAATACCTTCTTTGACGATGGCGGCCATCGCGGTCACATCTTCGGGGGTTGCCAATTCGTTTTTGGCTCCACGCTCTCCCATCACGTAAGTGCGCACCGCGCAGTGGGGCACCTGTGCGCCTACATCGATGGCCCGCGGAAACTTTTCCACCGCATCAAGATATTCTGGAAAGCTCTCCCAATCCCATTTCACGCCTTCGTGCAGTGCGGCTCCGGGAATGTCTTCCACGTCTTCGACTACCGTAATCAGGCGCGCCTGTGCTTCCTTGCTGGGCTCGCAGGGCGCAAACCCGATACCGCAATTGCCCATAATGAGAGTGGTAATACCGTGGTTTGCCGCCGGGCTGCACAGCGGATCCCAGGTGGCCTGGCCATCCATATGTGAATGCACGTCCACCCACCCAGGGGTCAGCAGTTTCCCTTTGGCATCGATTTCTCGCGAGCCACCGGTTTTGACTTTGCCGACAGCGATAATTTTGCCGTTGGCGATGCCCAGGTCGCCGGGAAAGGCGGGTTTGCCTGTGCCGTCAACGATTGTTGCGTTTCGAATCACCAGATCGTACATATGTATAGTCTCCCACTGAGTATTGGCTACAGTTTACTCAACTTCTAGAGGGACGGGTTAGTGAAGTCAGGTCAAATGCTTCGGCCGGTTCAAATTTGACGACCTTGCTACTGCTGGCTTCTCTATTTCCTGATTTCACCCGGTGACGGGGTGAAATCCAAGACACTGTGCGAATACTCGTCTATGGTTAGCAGCTCTTTAATACAATTAGCTTGGAGGCAATATCTATGACCCTGAATCGACGTGATTTCGCGCTGGCTTCGCTCTCAACCCTCGGCGCCTTTGCGCTTGGCCCAGCACAGGCAGCTACATCGCCGGTAAACCGACGTATAGTGCTCGCCTCACGCCCGGTGGGAGCTCCCACATTGGATAACTTCGCACTGGAATCGGTACCGGTGCCTAAGCCGGGTGATGGCGAGTTGCTGCTGCGGACAAAGTATCTCTCCCTGGATCCCTACATGCGAGGTCGCATGAACGCAGGGAAGAGTTACGCAGACAGAGTGGAGCTGGGTAATGTCATGGTGGGTGGTACAGTCAGCGAAGTCGTTTCCTCCCAAAATGCGGCATTTGTTGCAGGCGACCTCGTTACCGCCTACGCGGGGTGGCAGGACTATTCCGTGTCAAATGGCAACGATCTGATGAAGCTGGACCCCCGAATTAAACCTTCTTCTTACGCGCTGGGGGTGTTGGGTATGCCCGGACTCACGGCCTACGTGGGCCTTTTGGATATCGGCGAGCCGAAGCCCGGTGAAACTGTGGTGCTGGCTGCCTCTACCGGTGCAGTTGGCTCTGTAGTAGGCCAGATCGCCAAGCTCAAGGGTTGTCGGGTGGTAGGTATTGCGGGCGCGAAAGAAAAGTGCGCTTACGCGGTGGACGTTCTGGGTTACGACGCTTGTATCAGCCACTATGACAAAGACATGGGACGTCAACTGGTCGAGGCCTGCCCCGATGGTATCGACGTTTATTTTGAAAATGTCGGGGGTAGTTCCTGGGAAGCGGTGATGCCAATACTGAACAACTTTGCGCGCGTGCCGATTTGTGGACTGATTGCTCATTACAACCAGACCGAGTTGCCATCAGGGCCGGACCGGGTCTCTCTGTTACAAAGCATGATATTGCAGCGTAGCTTAAAAATGCAGGGGTTTATTGTCAGCAATTACCGCGATCGTATTCCGGCCTTTATCGGCGATATGAGTGTCTGGCTGGCCCAGGGAAAAATAAAGTACCGGGAAGATGTTGTGGACGGGCTGGAAAATGCGCCGGAAGCGTTCCTCGGGTTTTTTAGCGGCGCCAACTTCGGGAAACTGGTGGTGCGTGTAAGTTGAGGCAGGTCAACGCTGCAAAAGTAGAGCAGCTTACTTTTCTGTGTAGTTTTGATCGGACATGCCATTGGCTGCAACGATAGAGATCGGCACGACCGCCTGGTCCTGGGGCTCGCTCGGTGCTGCCGATTCGCTCTGCGCCCAGGCTGAAAAAGCACAGGCCATGGGCTTTCATTCGTTCTGGCTGCCGGAAAATCATTTTGGCCAGCGCAGTGCGATTCCCTCACCGCTGATGCTTCTGGCAGCGGTAGCCGGTCGCACGCAGACTATTAGTTTAGGGTGCACCTCGTACCTCTTGCCAATCCGTCACCCGCTGTTGGCGGCGGAAGACGTGGCGGTGCTGGATCAGCTCTGTCAGGGCAGATTAATTCTCGGTGTGGGTCGCGGGCTTTCGGGCGCGATGTTCAAGGCTTTTGGAGTGGATTCCGCCAACAAGCGCAAATTGTTTCAGGCGAATTTGGAGATTATGCAACGCGCCTGGCGTGGTGAGCCTCTGGACTATGATGAGAATGGTTCGCCCATATGTTTGGCGCCCTTGCCCGTGCAGCAACCGTCACCGCCAATCTGGGTAGCGGCATTTGGACCCCTTGCCTTACAGCAGGTGGCACGCCTGGGCCTTCCCTATCTTGCCTCGCCCATAGAATCTCTGGCAGTGCTCGAACAAAAGTATCAGCGTTTTCATTTGGATGTCTCAGCCGCAGGGCAGGGTGCTGTGCGCACCATTCCTGTCATGCGCTCGGTGTTTGTTACTGATAGCACTGACGAATCCACGCGAGTGCGTGCGGCGCTCGAGCACGCTGTCCCCTCATCCATGCGAGCTGATCCTGTTTCGGTGGACGATTGGGCTATTGTCGGCGATCGGCATTACGTAGGCGATAAATTGGCCGAATATGTTGAGCGACTCAAACTCACTTATTTGATTGTT
>PKCY01000236.1 GCA_002862985.1 Haliea sp. | reverse complement strand
GGCAAGGCAATAAATACTTTGAAAACACAGCAATCGGCTGCTAGAACTACCAATAGGCTTAATAAGGTAAATAGTAGGATAGATAAGCATGTGGGTAAAATTTCTGATGAGATTGTTACACAGTTAGTTTGCAGGGGGTTAAATATGCTGGGAAAAAACTGTTCGATAGTAATGGCTCTGGGTCAGGGCAGAGTAGAGTAGTACCGGAAAATAGTAGGCTTATAAAAAATGAGACTAAATAAAAAGGCGAAAGAAGATATTATTTTGTTTTTTGGAATTATAGTCCTCATGTTTTTTTACTATTTTTTGAAATCTGCATTTTCTTCATCAGTGGCTTTTGTTGTTGTAGTTATCGGTTATTTGATTTTTTTGAAATGGGCTTCAAAAATAATTCCCCAAAAATATTGGAATTAGAAGTAGCCAACAATATGGGCGTAGCACACCACTTAGCCATCTAATAGTTTCACGGTATCGAGCCCTCCGGGTTAACATAATGCCCAGTTATGCGCAGCCAGAGGCTGTGCGCCTGCGCCGCATAACTGACACTATGTGTAAATGCCGTTTCGACCCAAAGCAGCGCGCCATTTTGTGATCGCAAGATTTCCCAAACTCCCGTCGTCTATTTTGAAAAAAGAAACACCGGCATCGGTTTTTACGATGCTACCGGCTGAATGCCGGGCCATACCTGATCAGTTAAAACAGATGCGCTAAATTCGGAGCCATTTATTCCCAGCGATTGAGGCGAATACGGTCGCTTTGAGGTGAAAGCGTTCGTCTCAGCGTAGCAAAACGCCCCTGGTAAACTCCAGATGCCCATGCGCGATACGCGAGCTTAACCCAGTGGCTTACATTGCCTTGAAAAAATGTCAGTAGTCGGAACCTTTTAGTAGAGGGAGGAAATTCGGGGGTATTAATCTTCCCTATACCCCGTAGGAATTTGAGTCCTATAGTGGTGTGGTTTCGGGCTATGCTCAGTGGACATACGTCGCGGCGACTCTGGATGCGATCAGCGCGAGCGGGATTCGTAACGACCAAAGATTTCTCGGGATCGCGATCTGGGGGTTCAGCCGCCCATCATCTCGATCCAGGGACGAAGGTCGCCGCTTTTGCGGGCAAAGGTGCCGATATAGGTGTCCGGTCGCACTAGCACCGCTTGTCCAGATTGGATGCCGAGTGTGCGCGCAAGCAGGCCTTGCGGTTGGATTTCCATCGGGATGATCGAGCGGGCCAGCTCGCTGCCGCCAAGGCGTGAAGACCAATCCTCTTTTTTTGGCCCCGCGATGAGAAGCGTGGCGCCCGGATGTCGTAGCTTCTCATAGATCGGTTTCCCCGCTTCCTGCAAGTTCGGAAGCCGATCCCCCGGCTGCAGCCCGGCGGCACCTTTTGTCCCCTGTGCCAGTGACGTCCTTCGGTAATGAATGTCCGTTTCGGAAAGGAAGGGTCGTAGTCGAGGAGCAACCCAGTCCGTCCGCAAGAGGTGGCGCAGCAGTAAGGTTCGGATTCGTTGCAGAACCGGGCTCCGCAGCATCGCCAGATGAATCATTCTGGAAGAATTCTCGACCACCCTGGCGCCTATGGGATGACGCTCCTCGTGGTAGGAGTCGAGCAGCCTTGGGTGTGCCTCGCCACGGGTAACGAGAGCCAATTTCCAGGCCAGATTGACGGCATCCTGAATCCCCGTGTTCATGCCCTGGCCACCAGCCGGGCTGTGGACATGGGCGGCATCTCCCGCAAGCAGGATTCTGCCGTGACGGTAGTTGTCGACGATGCGCTCGTTGATGAAAAACTCACTCAACCAAAAACTCTCCCGGATGGTCCATCCCGTGGAGGTGCGGGTATCGAGCAAGTTCTGGATTTCAGTCTCGGTGGGAGGGCCGCTGGAGGCTTCTGGCCCGGGAGTTCCGCCGTCGACGATGATTCGCCAGCGCCGGCGACCCGCGGGGAAGAGTGCGACGATTCCATCGCGGGACAGGCAGGCCTGGATAAATTGAGGATCAAAATCCTGGTCGATTTCGAAGTCACCGAGGATCCAGCGGCGCTCGATGGAAGCGCCGGGGAAGTCAAGGTGAAGCCCGTGGCGGACCCGCGAATGCGCACCATCGGCGCCGATCATCCAGAGAAAGTGTGCCTCCGAATCCCCTTCGGCCTCTGAGTGAATCTGGCAGGTGATGCCGTCCGCATCGTTACGAAAATCGCCCAGCGAAGTTTTGCGCTCGACCTCGACGCCCTGTTCGCGGAGCCGTTCGATCAGGGTGGCCTCGGTTGCGGATTGCGGAAGAAGCAAGCCGGTCGGGATTGGCGAACCTGGTTGGTTCAGGACAATTTTGCCAATTGTTTCCTGAGCTGTTTGGACGATGGCCCCTTGCAGGATTTGGGCGTCCTTATGTTGCTGGAACCGTTCATGGGGAAGGCTGCTGTCGAGGGTCTCCAGTGTGCGTTGCCAGACGACGAGAGCCTTGGACAAGGCAGTCGGTCCCGCCTGTGGATCGATAATGCGCACCCCGCACCCATGCCAGCGAAGCCGGTGCGCCGCAGCCAGCCCCACCGGCCCCGCACCCACAATAAGAATTGGTTTGTTAGTGGGCATTGGCAGACTCCGTTTTTTGCGTGCGGTCTCCGCTGGGAAAGTGGAGAATCAGAGCGTATAAAACCAATAAATACCGTTCAAAGTGGCGCCAGGCAATGGATTCTTGATCACCTTATCCTGGTTCTTGTAGAGCCCATGACCTCAAGTTAACTTGTCAGCACCGGCACAGCTGCTGTATCTGTCAGCGATTCACGCAACTTGGTGGTCCAAAACAACCACCCGCTCCATGGTGCTGATAAGGCACTGTTTTGACGAACAAAAGATAACACGATATTTATAATTTACCGTCATTAATTCCACCACATTCTGATGTTGATCCACTATTTGAGCGGTCCAGGCTTGGTAAAGGAGAAGCACAGGAAGCGAGAAATTCAATGTGCTCGCTGTTTGCCATTTGGCGGGACAATAAAGCCCCCTAATACGCTAGACGCCAAATGCGATTTTGAAGGCAGATTTCACGCTCTCAATATCACTGCCTGAAGCGTCTAAACCGTAGGGGACAAAGCGTATGGAGATGTTAGCGCCGTTACCCCAAGGCCACCAAAAGCCCAGTAAAACAACGCCTTGATTCCAATCAGAGGTGAATAGAAGCTGGTTTGCCGTCAGGCCCCCAAAGCGTTGAATAGCAGCCCGTGTGCCCTCGGGTGCGTCACTAATATTAGTGAGATCCCACGCTTGGCCAAACCGCGCAGCAAGAACAGCTAAGATACGATCCTTTTCTGTTATCTCAAAAGCGGCTAACACTCCGTCAAAGCGGTCATCCCACTCCCATTTTAGGAAATCTGGGAGTGACTCTCCTAAAGCTTCGATGGTAATGCCTAAATCAGATACGGATGTCTCCGGCATTATCCTCTCCTTGTCATACGTTGAAATTATGCCCTCAGATTAACGCGCTTACCTAGGCTCATGCCAGCCCTCGCTAGCCAATTCTTAAACCCTGCCAGACCATCAGTGTAGTGCGCTTTCGACACAAAGTAGTCGTATACAGATATATCGATTCGCAGACTATTGCATGATAGACAAAGTAAAAAAGTACAAGATGGGGGCTAATGTGGTTCCAATTCGCCCTTCGATCTTGGGCGCAAGAATTCGCAGTTCTCCCTAATTGAGGGAAACCTCAACGTTGAACTCTCCACCTGAAATTGCAATCGCGGCTTCGTTAAAGTCCGGCGGACCGAATTGTCCCATTGGCGCAGAAAAGCCGAAGGGCTCTTTGGGATAACCAATAAAATTTGTATCCAGCTCAGCATTCCCATCGAGATCCTGAAAGACAGAAACCGCGTATTTTCCAGGTGGTAATCCTCCAACACTGATTAACAAGTCATCAGTGCTGGTCACCTGCCGTGCCACATCGCGAAAGGGCAGGGCGTCTGTATCTGACTTTAACCAGTTTTTGTCGGAATTCAGTATTGCAACGTATAGTGTGCCGCTGCCGCTCTCTATATTGGTGATTGTAATGTTAAGTGATCCTTCTCCCAAGGCTGTCTCTTGGCTGTGGGATGCCAGTGGCAGCAACGAAGCGATGACCAGTATCAATAGTCTCCTCATCTTTTTTTCCTTAAACTGAGATCATTAATCGTTTGAGTTTGCGCTCTACAGAGAAATATACCCACAGTGAAACCCGTGTGGAACATGATTCTTCAGAGGCACTACCGCAATTTCGTCGGCCATCGAAACAGCGTCCAGGATTATCAATTCCGAGAGCTCGGTGACCGCGTCATACACGACTGCCAGAATATAGCCGTCCGCTTCGTCAGCATCGGGCGTTCGGGGCACAAATATTGGCTCAGAGGTGTAGCGCCCAGGGCCGCAATCGTAGACTTTAGTTTCGCCGGTTTGATAGTCGATCCGCTGCAGCGCGTTATAAAACCCGGGCGTTTCATTTTCGCAGACGCCCGCGGTATAGGTGTAGCGAGATTCAGAGCCGGTCTTGCGTAAATCCCACTGGGGGAATTCACTCGGAATAGCGCTGGGCAAAATTTCTTTTTTCGATGCGCCGGTTTTCATGTCGAATCGGTAGCGAGTCAATTGTCCGGTAGAGGGCTTCGGTTGCGAGAAGAGATTGCGAGAAAACAGCGTGCCCTCTTCACCGTCTTTTTCCGACATCTCGATCACGTCAATAAACAGCTCGCCATCCCGTTCCCAGCAGTTGGAACTATGGGCGAACATAAAAGGCTCCACCTCAAAGGTACGTACCAGGCTGAAATCGTTCAGCGACACAACGTAGACCTTCATACCTTCTTCTGGGTGAAAAGCCATGTTTTTATCGATTGTATCCCGAGCCAGAAGTACGTTTAGCGGACTGGTAAAATTGACCGGCATCACCATAAATATCAGGTAGTTTTCGGTCATGGCATTGTCATGGCAAAAAGCCATTCGCTCTATAGCCACAGTACTGCGCTGTGTCATTTTGCCCTCGGGCGAGATTTTAAAGAGATTAATTTTTGGCTTGATGCCCATGGCCATACCGTAATTAAAATAGTCGCCGGTGCGCGGATGCAGTTTTCCGTGGGCGCTAAAAGTATCCATGCTTTTCAAGGCGCCATCGAAATTGTGGGGGCCCATGGTGTCCAGGGTGTCCAGGTCGAGCTCCCAGGGCAGACCACCTTCAAACAAGGTAAGCAATTTATTGCCGTGGTAGACGATACTGGTATTGGCTGCGTTGGCTGGCATATGTAAATTTTTGAAAAAACCGCCGGGCGCATTGTGACCAAAACTACGGTACTTTACTCGTTGCGCTGCGGTTTCATCCACGTACTTGGGGGTCTTTACGAAACTGCATCGATAATCGACTTTGCCGTTTTCTATACGAAAGGTGTGTACGCATCCATCACCGTCAAACCAGTGACCAAAGGGTATACCGGCCAATTCATTTCTGGCCGGGCCGTTGCGCAGGAAAATGCCATGCAAGCTCTCTGGGATTTTACCTCTAATTTTGTCTGCACTTATTTCGTAGGCGAGGTTATCAGTGCCGGTACGAAACCCGGATACGTGTGCCAGATTGGGGTCGTCCCAGGGACGTTTGTTGCTGACGGTAGTGGTCATCTTAGCCTCCCTTATTATTAGCGCAGGTACAGTGTTGGCAAGTGTGCTTATGGCACCATGGTAGCGTGAATTTTTAGCATGTATAGGATCGAGTGCTACAGTTTTGGTCTGCGAGTTTCCATAATGATAACATGTTAATATTATGTCTACATGATTCGAGGTGGGTGTTTTAATGCGTTGGGCAATGTTGACGGCTTGCGCAGCTCCAAAAGGCCGAAATATCCGTCGCGGGATCAAGTCGACTGTGCTCATGGGTATTAAAAGGGATACGAACTATGTCTGATAACACGTCAAGCAGGGTGCTGGTGGCCGGAGCAACCGGCTATTTGGGGAAGTTTGTCGTCAAAGCGTTCAAGGCGCAGGGCTATCAGGTCCGCGTTTTAACGCGCAGTGAAGAGCGGCTTTATAAGGAAGGACCTTTTACTGCACCCCCGTTGGTAAAGAGTGATGTTGATGAAGTGTTTGTCGGTGAAATCACCAAGCCGCAAACGCTCGCCGGCATAATGGATGGTGTGGACCTGGTTTTCTCAAGTGTGGGAATTTCCAGACAGAGAGATGGGCTAAGTTTTGAGCAGGTGGATTATCAATGCAATCGGAACCTTATTGATCAGTGCCGAGACTCGCGGGTCAAGCGCTTTGTGTATGTCTCTATGCAGGGCGCCGAAAATATTATGCAGCTTGCCATTACCCAGGCTCATGAAAAAGTCGTGGCGTCGTTAAAGTCCTCGGGTATGGAGTACCGGATTGTTCGTCCCTGTGGATACTTTTCAGACATGGGCGCCTTGTACGACATGGCCAAGAGCGGTCGCGCATTTTTAGTGGGAGACGGCACTAACAAAATGAACCCGATACACGGTCAGGATTTAGCTCGAGTCTGTGTGGAAGCAGCCGAAGGAGATGAGTTGGAAGTTGAAGCAGGCGGCCCCGACGTTATGACGCAGCGCGAGGCTGCGATCCTCGCATTTGATGTTGTTGGAAAGGCGCCAAAAATTACTGTAATTCCAATGTGGCTAGCGCGTGGACTGGTAAAATTCATCGGTATGCTCTCTTCGCAGTTTGGTGACCTGGCAGAGTTTATTGTCACCGCTGGAGAGATTGATGGCGTGGGTCCCAAGCGCGGGACAACGACATTGCGGTCGTATTTTGAGGGCATGCATGCGGCGAACGCAAAAAGCTGACCCCTTTTTTGTTTGAGTGTGTAGCGTTTTACTCGCCTATTTTGCCTGGTGTTCGCTGCAGGCGCGGGTTAGCTTGCCTGCGCACGTGGCCTTGGCTTTGCAGTGCGCGTGTTTTAAAAGTCGCGTGCGTTTCGCCGCTGGTTGAGGCGAGCATCAATAAGGCAGCACTGTAATCAAAGACGGCTACGAACCCCTTGGTAGATACGTCACCATTGCAAAACTCCAGGGCGGAGATAATGCATTGAGCAGCCACTCGCTCTGCCAGAACATTAATATCTATCCAGTCGTGCATTTCTCCAGCCTGCTCAATTTCGAGCAAGCCCTGCCGCGCATAGAAGGTTATCGATTCGGTAATATCCCAGCCCAATCTTGCCCCGAAGTCTGAGCTCATGAACAAGGCGAAAAGTTGCTGATTGTATTCGGGCATGTCCGCGATGGTTTTACCGCACAGGTCGACAATTGCCAGCAGCCGGTCGGCACCGCGCAAGTTGCCATTTTTCAGTTCATCGCCGATAACCTGGGAATCGAAAAACGAGCGAATCGCTTCCACCAATAACTGCTCTTTACTGCCAAAGCGGCGGTACAAAGTGGGTACCGAGACGCGGCATGATTCAGCGAGATCGCGAATAGTGAGATCGATGACGCCTTTCTCTACGATACATTGCCGGACGGTTTCCAGAATGCGTTCATGCCGTTCCAGGCTTTGTTCTTCGACCAGTTTCATCCGCTATTTCCGACGTTGAGTGTTCAGTTGCACTCAGATAATAACATATTGATATCGAATATAAGCAATGTTAACGTGTTAACATTCACGTGGAGTGGCGCAGTGAAACCAGTGTCGCGGCGTCGTGCCCATTATCGCAACTAATTTCGGAGTCGTCTTATGGCAACGCTGTTATGTCACATTGAAATTAACCCTGGAAAAGAACCTGAGTTTGAGCGGGTTATGAAGGAAATGTACCGCAGAACCCATGCGGAAGAGCCCAACTGTGTGCGTTACGAATACTTTCGAGCGGCTCAGCCGGGCAAGTATTACAGCCTGCTCAGCTTTACCGATAGTGTGGCTTTTTGGGAGCATCAAATTAGCGATTACCACGAGGGATTTGATTTTGCTTCGATGATTAAATCGCTCGATATGGAATGGGTGGACCCGGTGGCCGATGCCTCACCTCTGATGACCACCAAATCGACTGAGCTGCCGGAGGCGGCGGAGGATTTGGTTAAAACTGCTGCGCAAACCTATCCCGTGTCCGAGCAACCCTGGTGGAAGCAATACCTGTGAATTCCAGCGAAACGGAGAGCCTCCATCGATGAGTACTGACATTGCGCATATCAATTTGTTCGACCCTGAGATACAGGAGGACTGGTATCCATCCTATACGCGTTTGCAGGAACAGGCGCCGATCTGTTTTTTGCCAAATCATAATATGTACATTGCCACGAAGTACGAGGACATCCGTTACATTGTTCGCCACCCCGAAATATTTTCAAACCAGCAGGGTGTATTAACGAGAGACCCCCTGCTGGCTGACCCTGAAGCCCGAGCCATTTACGCGGAGCATGGATTTGATCGTATGTTCCCGTTGTCTGCGGACCCGCCTATCCACAAGCATTATCGTAAACTCATTGAACATGCCTTCTCGCGAAACGGTATTCGCAAATATGAACCTTTTATCAAACAGGCTGTTGTGGCACTGATTGATGAGTGGATCGATCGCCCGGAGATAGATTTCATTGAAGAGTTTTGCGCGCCATTGCCACGGCTGGTGATTGCGACTGTTTTGGGTTTTCCTGTTGAGGACATACCGCAGCTGGTTGTCTGGTCGGCAGCCTGGGTGCGCGTCTGGGAAGGCGAGCTGAGTAAAGAAGATCAGTTGGATGTCGCCAGAAAAGGTGTGGAATTCCAAAACTACATTATCGAGAAGGTAAGAGAAAAGCGGGTGAACCCTCAGGATGATTTAATCTCAGAGCTCGCCCAGGCATCGCTCAATGGGGAGCGACCGCTTCAAGACGATGAAATAATTTCAATTATCGATCATCTGTTTATCGGTGGTAATGAGACCACGACTTTCGCCATTGCCTCGGGAATGTGGCTGTTGGTGAAAAACCCTGAGCAAATGGCAAAGGTGCGCGCGGACCGGTCACTTCTAAAAAATATGGTTGAAGAGGTGCTGCGTTTAGAGTCACCCACGCAGGGTATGCCAAAAATCGTAATGGAAGACGTCGAATTATCGGGTATTTCCTTGCCAAAAGGTGCCGTGGTACATGTGCGCTACGGGGCTGCAAACCGAGACCCTGAAAAATTTGCATGTCCTCATAGTATGGATGTCGCGCGTGAAAATGCCGGCTCTCATATGGCTTTTTCCCAGTCGATACACAGCTGCCCTGGAGCGACTTTGTCGCGGGTCGAAATGTTGATCGCCTTCGAGCAATTGTTGAACCGATTAGACGATATTGAATTTACCCCCGGTAAAAACGATTTTTCCCACGCGCCTGGAATGGTTCTGCGAGCGCTGAATAAATTGCATATCAGTTACAAAGTTATTGGCTGAGCCAGTCACACTCAAGGTGGTTTTGATGTGCCCGGTAGTCGTTCAGGTGAAGCGCCATGGTATTCAATATTGAAGACGAGGGAGATCCAGTGGCATACAGAGTAATTCAGTGGTCCAGCGGAAATGTTGGAAAAAACGCTATTCGTGCAGTGGCGCGGCGTCAGGATTTCTCGCTGGTTGGATTGTATGTGTATACCTCGGAGAAAGTGGGAGTGGATGCCGGCGAAGTAGCGGGCATTGAGAAGCTCGGTGTTAAAGCGACCAATGACAAGAACCAACTGCTGCAGATGGATGCCGATTGCGTCATTCACACGCCGCTGCCTTCTCTGGTTTACGGCGAGAATCCGGACGAGGATCTCGACACCATTTGTGCATTGCTGGCGTCGGGTAAAAATGTCGTCACCACCGTTGGTTATATGTATCCCAAAGTGTACGGCGTGGAGGTGATCAATCGCCTGCAAGCAGCGTGTCGCAAGGGTAGCAGTAGTTTTCATGGCACCGGGGTTAACCCCGGATGGTTAGGGGATATGTTGCCCCTGATGATATCCGGCATATCCCAGCGTATTGATAAGATTCATGTCCAGGAAATCACCAATTTCGAATTTTACCCATCCCCGGAAATCGTTTTCGATATGATGGGGTTCGGCCGTACTCTAGAACAATTTAAGTTACAAGCTGCCCGGTACACAGGGTGGTTGTCGGGGTTGTTCAAGGAAAGTATTCAGATGGTGGCTGATGGTTTGGCGCTAAAGCTGGATAGTATTAGCGAGCAGTCGACAGTTGAACTGGCCACGCAGAACATCGAGGTAGCAGCGGGAAGTGTAGAAAAAGGCACTATTGCCGGTCAACGTTGGGAATGGGCAGGCGTGGTAAACAAGAAAAAAATTATCGTCCATGAAACGGTTTGGCGTATGCATGCATCGGTGGGCGACCAGTGGCCTACCGGCAACCATTCCATCACTATGAAAGGCAATCCGGAACTGTTTTTTGATTTTGGCGCGCTCTGGAACAGCGATGTGCTCCTTTCGACAGCTGTTCATGCGGTTAATGCAGTTCCCTATGTTTGCGATGCGTCATTGGGCATAAAGACATTTCTCGATTTGCCTACGATTGTGGCGCGAGGCTCCGCGTCACATGTGGAGCAGGAGAAAGGTAATCGGTAGCAGGTCCAAACAATTTAGCGAGGCAATATCATGGGTCGACTTAAGGGTAAGACTGCAATTATAACCGGAGCATCTGGCACTATCGGAGCAGCGACCGCCAGGGTATTTGCAAAGGAGGGCGCCAATGTCCTGTTAGTTGCTCGCGACGAGGGTAGGCTTGCCGCAACGGTAGATAACATGAAGGCCAGTCAGGTCAGCTTTTTGGCTGCCGATGTGGCTACTGCAACTGGAAATCAACTAATAGCAGAAACCGCACTGGATCGGTATGGGGCGGTTGATGTTTTCTATGCCCTGGCCGGAGTTCCCGGTCCTATGAAGCCGCTTACTGAGGTGACAGAGCAAGAGTGGGATGAAGTGCACGGTATTAATATTCGCGGTATGTGGTTGGGGCTTAAGGCAGTTATCCCAGTGATGAGCGCTGGAGGGAGTATTATTTTATGCAGCGCGGGAGCGGGGCTTATTGGTGTGGGTGAGTGTTCGCCCTATGTAACGAGCAAGCACGCCATCATCGGACTGGGGCGCACCGCCGCAATCGAATGTGGGCCTCGAGGAATTCGTGTCAATTCAATTGCTGTCGGTGGTGTCGAATCTCCGATGCTGGAAAATTATAGTCAGCATGCCTCAGATGAATCCGAAGACGGCGAGGCCACTGAAGCGAACCCCTTTCTCGCGCGTATTCCCACCGCGCGGTTTGCCAGACCAGAAGAGATGGCGCGAGCAGCTTTGTTTCTCGCATCCGATGATAGTAGCTACTGCAACGGCAGTGTATTGACAGTAGACGGAGGTCTCACAGCCACCTAAAAAATTACCAGTTAAAATATCCGGCAACAACAATATTTGAATCAGGTATGAACCCGAAAGAAGGAAAATGGTATGCAGGATTTTAAAGACGGCGTTGCAGTAGTGACGGGTGGGGCCAGCGGTATCGGTTTGGCCACCGCCACCCGCTTTGCCCGAGAGGGTATGAAAGTGGTGCTTGGCGACATACAGCAGGACGCATTGGATACTGCGGTCTCATCCCTGCAGAGCGCCGGGCACGATGTGATCGGTGTGACTACAGACGTTAGTCGGGTTGAGCAGGTACAGAATCTGGCAGATCAGGCGATAGCGGCCTATGGCAAAGTAAATGTCGTACACAATAATGCCGGCGTGGTACGAGCGGGAACCCTGGAGGAGCTAACCCTGGAGGACTGGCAGTGGGTGCTGGGGGTCGATCTGTGGAGTGTGATCTACGGCCTAAAGATATTTTTGCCGCTGATCAAACAGGCAGGCCAAGGTCATATAGTGAATACGTCTTCCAGCGCGGGCTTGCAGGCCTCTGCCAATATCGCGCCCTACAACGTGGCGAAGTTCGGTGTGGTAGGTCTTACAGAAACCTTGCGCTTGGAGCTGGATGAGGGAGACCTACCGATTGGAGCCTCAGTGCTTTGTCCCGGAGCGGTACAAACGCGGATATGCGAGAGCGATCGAAATCGGCAGGCAACTGGGTTGGCTGCGGGGAATGCATCGGAAACGCACCAGGCGTTTAAAAACATCGCGGGACCCATTGTTGAAGCGGGTATTGCGCCGATCGATGTTGCAGAGATGATCATCACTGCAATTAGAGAAAATCATTTCTGGATTTTGACTCATCCCGAGTGGAAGAACGTAATGCAGGAACGCGCTGCGGGAATGGTCGACAGTCAGTTGGTCACCGGTTTCGGTGGCTAGCTAATGTGGCGGATAGATCAAACTAACAGCGGCGAACCAGCCTAGGTTTAGCGGTACCGGATAATATGAGGCGCAACCGATATGGAACAGCAACTGCAGGAGCTTCTGGACAGAAAAGCGTGCGAAGATGTATTGATGCGCTATGGACGCACCCTGGACTGGTTGGATGAAGAGGGTCAGGCCGGCTGTTTCTGGCCCGATGCAGAAATTGATTATGGCTTTTTCAACGGTTCCGGAGCAGATTGGGTGCCTGTAGTTATGGAGGTAGAAGCGGCCACGCCGAATCGCTGGCATGTCAGCACCGGGGTGATGGTGCAGGTCAAGGGTAATCACGCCAAAAGTGAGTGCTACGGTATTTCTGTGGGCTCTAGTGAGAACGAACAGGGCGAGTTACAGGACACAATGTTTGGAGGGCGCTATCTCGATGAGTTGGAAAAGCGCGATGGGCAATGGAAAATTTCCAGACGACGCTATATAGCCGATTGGATACACCAGTTCCCCAATGGTCTGGAGGCGCTTGCCAGTGGGGACTTGAATCTGAATATTCTGAAGATACTTGGATCGGGGCATGAGGCCTATCGAGCGCTATAGCGGTGGCTTTTGCGAAGATTCCCCAGAGACCTGAATATGACTCTTTCCTGTGTTCCATAGGTTAATATAAAGACGCCACCGCCGCTCTGTTGATTTCTGGTGTGTTGGCGATCGCTGGATTCGGTTGCGCTTTCTGCTTCTCCGATGTGGCCTACGATTGTGATAACATCAGCCGCTAAATCGTCAGTTGAGATAGTTGCGCCGCCCGTGACAAGTTTTAGTTTCGACAACAAGGTGCTCGTTGAACAGATTCGCGGCATCGAGTCGCCGCAGGCGCTCACTGCCGACTCTATCGATACCGGTCCCGACGGCGACTTTGACGGGAGACTCCTCCGTCGCGCGCAGTATCTGATCAGGCAGCACAGCCTTCAGGACACACTGTCACATGCAGCGCGAATTTGGGGTTATTCTAATATCCTCACTACACTACTGGCCGTACTGATCGGTGCGCTGGCATCCCTGTCCGCTGTCTCTGGAATCAGCACACTCAATATCTACTGGATACTACTGGTGCTGGTGGGATTCAACCTGCTTTCAATGTGCCTTTGGCTAGTGGGCGTGTGCATAGGTGCAGAAGGCCTAACCAGCGGTGTGTTTTCCAAAGCGACTGCTTGGGTGCCGGCTCTGCTTGGTAAAACAGACACCTCCAAAGGAAAAGCCGATCGTGCCTGGGTGGAGTGTCATTTTACCGGCGCTGTGGGTAAATGGCGCTTTAGTCAGATGACGCAACAGCTCTGGCTGGCATATCTCTGTGCGGGCTTGGGGGTTCTGGTGGCGGTCTTGATCACGCGACAGTTTGATTTTGTGTGGGGTACTACGCTGTTGTCCGACGAGGCCTTCGTGCAATTGACTGCAATACTGGGGCAGCCTTTGCAATTGCTGGGATTTGCCACTCCTAGTGCACAGCAAGTGATGGAGACCCGCATAGGCGCAGGCTATCAGCTTGGCGCAGAGCATCGCTACAATTGGGCGCAGTTTTTGATCGGTGCTTTATTGGTGTTTGGTATCATTCCGCGACTAATACTGTGGCTTATATGCAGGGCGCTCCTGGGCGTTGCGAAAAGTCAGTTTGTGCTCGACAACTACCTCCCGTATTACATCCATCTGCGCCAGGCGCTCATGCCGACACACGGACGTAGTGAGATTGTAGATGCTGATACGAAATCGCCCGAAGCGACACCGAGCGTGGTAACAACAGGTCAAGAGCGTGCCGGGGTAGGGCAGGTGCCCGCCACTGCGCTTTGGGTGGCGGTTGAACTCGGTAATGCGGTAACTTGGCCGCTGCAGTATGCCGACCCTGAACATAACCTCGGTCGAGTCGTCGACCGCGCTTCACTGGATGCCATTGGTCAGAAAATACAGGCTGGCAAAGGGGTAGAGGTTGCTGTGGTGGTAATGGCCTCCAGGCCGCCAGACCGTGGGCTGAAGCGCACGATTTTATCCCTGAGTACGGCGGCAGAGCACACCTGGCTGGTATTGATTCATGCCGCAGGTGAGCCGCCCGTTTCCGATCTGCGGTTGGCCGCATGGTATCACCTTGCTCGGGAGTGCAAGGTGCCAGCTGACCATGTTATTCGTAGAGTGGGGAGCTAGCCGTGACTGCTCCACGACCGCAAATCGGTAACACCGCCCGGTCCTCTGCAGGTAAGAGTCTTCGGGTTGCTATTGTCGGTCATACCAATACCGGCAAAACATCACTGATTCGTACGCTCTTGCGAGACGAAGGCTTTGGCGAAATAGAGGATGAGTCAGGTACCACCCGCAGCGTCGAAAAAGTAGGTGTTTACGCTGCTGGCCAGGAAGTGTTGGCTTTGTACGATACGCCTGGTTTTGAAGATTCCAGCGCGTTACTCCTGGCCCTGGAAGAATTCGGCGAGACGCTTTCTGATGTTGCCCCCAGTGAGATTTTGCATGAATTTGCAACATCAGTAGACGAGCATTGTGAATTCGACCAGGAATGTAAGATATTGCTGCAGGCACTCAATAGCGACGTACTGTTATACATCATCGATGTGCGTGAACCGTTGCTTGGTAAGTACCGTGACGAAGTCAGTGTTCTTAGCAAGTGCGCAAAACCAATTATTCCCGTGTTCAACTTTATTGCTGATAACGAAAAAGCGCTGGCCCGTTGGCGTGGTCAAATGGCAGAGTTCAATTTATTTTCTGCTCTTGAGTTCGATACGGTGGCTTTTGATTTTGAGTCTGAAAAAAGGCTCTATCAGAAACTGCAAAGCGTGCTTGAACCCCACTATGAAGCTTTGCAGTCGCTTATAGATTATCGGCAGGAAATCTGGGAGAGCCTTTCCCGCGCAGCGGCGCAGCGAATTTTTGAATTACTGAAGGAGGTAGCCTGTTATCGCCGGGTAGTGGATGCGGAGTCCGGAGACAGCACCCAAGAAATGCAACATTTTGTACGCAAAGCCGAGCATTCTACATTGAAGGACCTGTTGGCGATTTTCTCCTTTAGTCAGGTAGATGTTCAACTACAGCAGCTGCCGGTAAAGGACGGACACTGGGAGCTGGATATATTCTCACCCGCCACACTCAAAGCGTTCGGTTTGAATGCTGGTTCCAGTGCGCTCACTGGTGCTGCGGCGGGTGCCGGGGTCGATTTGATGGTCGGCGGCCTGAGCCTCGGGACCGCGACGGTAGCAGGTGCAGTAATTGGCGCTGGAGTGGCGACAGCGCGACGATATAAACAGGAGCTAAAGGCCGTCTGGAACCGCAGTAAATGGATGTGTGTGGACGACACTACCATTACGCTGCTCTACCTCAGGCAGAGCGAACTGTTGCACAGACTAGCGCGCCGCGGACATGCCGCGCAGGGGAATGTGTCTATCGATGACAGTGCAGGCCAATCCATTCCCAAGGACTGGACAAAAATCATTGCTCAGTTGCGGCAGCATCCCGAATGGCAAGGGGGCAGAGCCAGCGGCGAGGCTTATGAGCGTATTAAGTCGTCGATTGTTTCCTGGCTGATGAATTAGTCGGTCGCTATGTTCACTAAACGCTCTTTTCGTTTTGGTATTAACGCCGGTGGCAGTGAGCACGCGGAGGAACTTGTTACTTTGGCGTGCATGGCCGAAGAATTGGGTTATTCAGTTTTCAATTGCAGCGATCATCTCAACTATCCCGGCGCAGAGCTGGAGCCTATGGTGACGCTGGCGACTGTTGCGGCGTCGACTACAATGCTGGAGGTACAGCCCCTGGTTCTGGCGAATGACCTTCGTCACCCGGCACTATTGTATAAACAAGCTGCGACACTTGATGTCCTGTCCGGCGGCCGTTTTTCTTTGGGTATTGGCGCAGGATGGTATCCGCCCGACTTTACGGCGCCGGGGATTGCGTTTGATACACCGGCGGTGCGTATCGGGCGTCTCTTCGAAGCGCTTGAGATCTTTAAAGCATTACAGACGAGTGCGCCCGTCAATTTTCAAGGAGAGCATTACACCATCACCGGTTTAACGGGCAGTCCCCAGCCGGTTCGTTCAGCCATTCCAGTTTTTATAGGCGGAGCGGGAGCGGTAATGCTGCAACAGGCGGCGCGTATCGCGGATACCATCGGGCTAAATCTTGGGCTTCCCTTGGGTTTTTCGATTCCCAATACATCCACGCCCTTCGCGGATATCACTGATACTAAACTTAAATGGATCAAGGCAGGGGCTGGAGGGCGATTTGATGATTTGGAATTACAAACAACAGTTTTTGCCGGCGGTATTACGGATGGAGACACTGCGTCTCTGCTTGCACCGTTAGCTGAGATGATCGGAGTATCCATAGAAACATTGAAGGATTGTCCTCACGTTCTGGCGGGCACATTGGAAGAGTGTGTTGAGACTGTGCAAAGGTGGAGAGCACGTTGGGGGATCAGCTACGTGACTATTCCAGGTTCGATAGCCCGGGAGTTCGGGCCCTTGGTGAGTGCTCTGCGAGGTAAGTGATAGAAGTTTGACGCGAAGTTACTTTGTTCTATCGCCAGTCTATATGCCTACCTCCGACGAATTCTCAAAATGAAAAATCTCAAATTGCGTTCAAATCTGTGACCGTTCAGGCCGTTATGGCTCCATCTGATGGACGTGCAATCTCCGACGATAGTTCCCAAAGTGACCAGATATAGGAATTGAAGGATCGACCCAGCGCCTGCTCGCAGATTTGGTTTGGATCGGTGACGGTGAGGATTCCAGCTCCGTACGAACGCAGCGGAGCAACGGTTTTGAACCAATCCTGCAAATGACCGTTCTCTTTAGCTGTCAGAACATCCGCATGCCATGCCGCATAGTCACAAGGGAGCTCAATTGTTTCTGGAAACTGTCGCTCGGGAGCAGGAATCATGGCGTGCTGAGCGCGCAGTGCGCTATCGAGAGCCGCGTCATCCGGTATGCCAAGTTGTTCAACAAAGAAGCGATGCAGGTCAGCCATAAACCACCCCCAATCCACTGGGGGTACCATCACCGCGGGTACATACAAAAAAGTAAACCGGAGTGCCGGCCAGCGATCGCCATCGTTATCTACTGCTACCATGAGACGAGTTAGCAGGTCGATTTCGCGTTGGCCGGTTTCCTGGCGAGCATATCGTAGTGCGTGACGCAGAATCCCGAACTTTTCCGCAACGAGATAAATCCGTCGGATCTTGGTCATTTCTGCATAGTCGTCTTCAGTGAAGGTAGCGCAGGAGGTAAGCATCTCGCTCGGCCCAATTTTAATGCCGTACTGTTCGCGATACGCGGGCTCGTTCATAGGGCTATTGACGAGAAGTTGAGTGGGATGAACCTTGGGGTATACTTCCCGATCGACACATTCTTGAAGGTCATTGCAAAATGACTTGATGGTTGAGCCGGGCAGTCCCATCATCAAGTCAACGTAGAGTGGCAATTTGTTGGCGCGAAACTCTGCCGCCAGTGCTTCATATTTACTCAGTCGGATATTTGCGCGATTGATTACCGACAGGGTGTCCTCATCCATCGACTGCAGAGATAGCAAGCCCTTCGCAATAATATTGCCTTTTACCAGTGTGTCTACAATGGGCTTGAGGTATTTGACAGAGTTTTTGGCATAGTTGGTGCCCAGCTCCATAGGGTAGCCATAGGTTTTTTTCAGCTCTGCGGTGCGCTTTGCTATTTCCACGTCGCGTTGGAAGGTGCCGAAGTTGGCATCGGCCAGACCAATGGATTCAATCTTGTTGCGAGCGCACCATTCGAACTCGGCGAAAACTCGCTCCAGATCAAACTTGCGAATTTTGGATGCTGTAGCTGAGCCCCAATCGCAGAATGTACAACCGTAAGGGCAACCCCTGTTTGTTTCCATTATGACGCTGGGAACACCTGCCTCAGCAAATACTTCAAATTCGCCGGTTAGATAGGGCGAAGGAATGTCATTGAGGTCTTTGATGCGAGGTCGGTCCGCTGTTCGCACAGGGACACCGTCAGCGCCCCGGTAGGAGAGCCCGGTGACACCATCTAATAATGTCAGGTCGACTGGGTTTCGCGATAGCAGTGCGGTTTCGAGTGTCTCGAGGATCTCACATATGGTGATTTCTCCTTCACCGTGTACAGCGATGTCCACGTATGGATGATCGTGGAAGTAGCGCTCGACATCGGGCTCGTACTTGGGAACGTCCGGCCCGCCGTGGATATTCAGTGCCAGAGGGTTTGCTGCTTTCACCCGTGCTGAACAGGCGAGCATACCGGCAGAATTCCAGATGTAGTGTGAGTGCAGCATGACCATTGGTCCGTCGGGAACAGGAGCTGTTTCGTCCGTTAACCAGTTGGGTCGAAAGTCGAAGGAGTCGGTGAGGCGTCCGCCGTCATGCGCGCGTGCCGCGGAAAACAGAAAACCGAGTGCAAGTGGTACGATTTGCCAATCGATGTTCACCGGGAACACCGATACCGCATCGCGTCTGCGTGGATTGCGCTCTTCGGCTCGCTTAATCGCGTCATGAAGAGCTTGGGTAACCCGCTCTTCCTGGCGCTTTCGCTTGGCATCACCCTGATACGCGATCTCGAATCCCGGGTCCTCGGGTTCAAATGATCTGAGCACCCCGGCGCAAGCAAATCTCTCGAGTAAGGATTTCACCTCTTCGGCGGAAAGGTTCTCTTCGCTCTGACTAACACGCTGCGTTATTTCGGCAATGGTGGCTGGGGCAGTGAAGTGACGAAGGGCGGAGAGTTCTCGCGCTGTCAGGCTCAAATCAACCTTGCCGCTATGACTGACATGTTCAAACCCGGAATTACCGACACGAAATAATAGAGGCACATGAGGCGCAAGGAGTCTCGTCGCTCCAATTGCATCGGCAATGCGAGCTTCATTGGGTTCTTCGGTGGGGGGGGTGGGAGTCGGAGGCCGCCATGCATCCTGCGCTTCATCGTCGGCTTTTTGCAGTGCTCGAAAAGCTCGGGTGATGTTCTTTAGTTGGTCCGGTTTGACATCGAAATTGGCACGAATTGAGTTGACCAATTCAGCATCGGATTTTTCCTCGCTGGTTCCCAAGCCGAACAGTAATTCCAGATGACCGAGGCTCAGAAGGCGCCCAAAGGCAACCTGGTCTCTCAGGCGAACTTTACTATTGTTAAAACCAATGAAGCGTGGACCTTCGGACACTAGTCCAACGACCGTACGGGGAGCTGGCCCGCCAGTAAGCTGAGGCAGGATATTGACTTGTGTTGACAAAGGTTATTCTCCCAGGGGCTTGGTCTCGTCATCCTACCTGTAAACCGGGCAAAAATAAACGGGCGACCGTAGTATCGGGGACGTTCCATTAATACCCTGAAACCACCAGACTTACTGCGATTTACGTACTTGGTTTGAGGCGCCACGGCGGCTGTTATTGTGATCTGGCTCACAGTTTTTTGCGTCTAAACTTGTGACCCAGTTTGCCTTTTTGCCGGCAGTATATGATCAACACTTGTAGCAGTTGAGTTTAGAGGTTTCTGCGACTCAACTTGTTGTCATGTTATAACCAGGTGATCTAGACAGAAATAACCTGCAGCGATTTGGTATTTTTTTGTAGCTTTCGGTGTTGAAGGGAGGGGGTTCGATACCCTAACGTATCAGGCGTAGCATTCTGTAAGAAGGGCAAACCTGTCGAAAGATAGGGACGCAAAGTGACCGGTCTAAGGGACGTAAGTTCTACGACAGCGGGATTGTCGGAATCAACGAGTTGTTTTAGGGCGCGACAATGTGCCCGCGCTGCAAACCATCGATCCCACGTTCGTACACTGTCGTTCAGACCTGCAATTGCGCTCAAGCCGGTAATACAGAAGCGCAAAGGGTATGACTCCATAGAATTTGAAATGCCAAAACGGCGTCCAGTATTACCTGGGCCTTTTGCATCGGGTTGGGAAAGGACGATGAAAATATTGCTGCTTACCCTACTGTTCACAGTTTTCGCGACGACAGCTTTTGCAGGTGGCGAAAATACATCGCTATTGCGTTGTGGCATTAAATTCGGTGGTGAAAATTCAGTCTACGAAGCAAGCATCGGATCAAAACAGAGCAAGGCGAGTGGCACATACCGCGGCGCGGTCTCCGGTCGGTTTCGTTCAGTTGCCTTCTCCACCACTTCGGCCACTGCGTTCACAGCTGTAAAGTCAAAGAGCTCCGGTCGCAAAACACCACCTGCCATTATGTTGGCGAATATTGGATGTTCCTGGCGCTGAGCTACTCGAAGGTCTCTATCTGAGATTTACTCAATCGCGCCACTCTCTTTCAATGCATATATTTGGTCGGCATTGAGTCCCAGAATGTGTCTGAGGATGTCCTGGGTATGTTCCCCCAGTAAAGGAGAGGGATGGCGGTAATCAGATGTTGCGGCATCTAGTCGAAAGCCGTTGCGTTCGTAGATCGATTCTCCCGTTTCCGACCGATTGAGGTGAACAAAATGTCCCCGTTGTTTTAACTGTGGATCACGTAGCAGCAGGTCCTCGAAATCAGCGACAGGTACGGCCTCGATTCCCGCATATTGTAATTGCTGGGCCAGGTCGTCAGTGTTTCTGTGGCGCGTAATTTCACTGATAATCTTTTCGATGGCATCCTCTGCCGCTAGTCTGTTTTCTAGTGCTGGATATTGGCGTGCGTCTATGCCCAGTATTGTGGCAAGGTTCAGCCAATCGGCATCATTCCAGCAAGCGATCGCAATCCAGCGATCTTCACCCAGACACGGAAATACGCCGTGTGGCACCGCGCGTTTGGAGCGATTGCCACTGCGGGAATCGCTGCTGCCGTTGATAGCGTGCTCTAGGAGCCAGGGCGATAAACTATAAACACCGGTTTCCACTTGGGAAATATCAAGATGTACACCCTTGCCTGTACGCCGTCGATACAGCAATCCCGCAGCGAGACTGGCGGCGGCGAACCGGGGCGCCAATGAGTCAGTGATCGTTCCGAAGGGGCCGATGGGTTCCCGGTCTGTCCAGCCGGTGAGAAAGTTGAATCCAGACAGTGCTGCACCCTGACCCCCAAATCCCGGGTAGTCTTTGTGCGGCCCACTTTGGCCATTGAGGCAGGTCGATAACATTACCAGATCGGGTTTTTCCCGGACCAACTCTGTGTAATGTAATCCGTAGGATTTCATCGCTTTGGGCGCAAAGTTTTCTAATACCGCGTCCGCCCACTGAATAAGTTGTAGGGCAATGTCTTTACCGCCGGGGTGCTTGAGGTTGATGGTGATGCTTTTTTTTCCGACATTGAGCGCATCGAAGAGCGTTGAACCTTCCAGTCCCTGGGGGCTGTCGGCGGCCATGACGCGTAAAAAATCCGGATGACTGCGCGATTCGACTTTGATGACAGTGGCGCCGTGCTCGCTAAAGTAGCGGCTGGCGATAGGACCCGCGGCACCGGAACCGAACTCGAGCAGTTTCACTCCAGCCCATGCGAAGTCCGAATGGGTCGGTGTGCCGGAAATTCTATGCTCGTCATTTTTTTTCATAGGCCAATGCGGTAAAGGCCCTTGGTTGAGCTCAGGGGCGCGTTGCAATTGGGATTGCGATACTGCCTTGCCCTCCGGATCCGTTGCTAGAAAAAATCGCGCCGGAAACGAATCCATGCCATCTACCGTAATGAACATGTCCCGTGCACGTAACTGTGCACTGGCAAGAATTTCGGCAGCGGAGTTGGCCGGGGCTAACATCAGGTTTGACGTAACCGCCAATTTATAAAGTTCGGCCATGGTATGGCGGGAGAAATAATCGGCTAACGGCTGTTCTATGGCACGCAATTCCTCATCGTCCAGTGCTTGTGCGTTAAAGTTTCGCCAATCCCGGTTGGCCCATGCGGGGGTTAGTAGATTTTGCTCTTGTAGCAAGGGCGTTAGAATTTCGAAATTTCTTGCTCGGGACGGTCCGCCGCGCAGGCCAAAAGAAACAAAGCCGTCCTTACAGGGCCAGATCTCTCGCGTCTTGCCCAAAGCGGCGCCCTGACGTACCCCTTTTCGCCCGGTTTTCGGAAATTGCCCGGCGCTACCCATACTGGCAATCATGGTCGCTTCCTGCATGGACAGGTCGATCACCTGAGGGCGACCCGATGCAAGCGCGGTCAGTATTGCGAAGACTGCCTCACTGCTGGCGTGTGCATAGGCCGCCGGTTCGCTGCAGCGTAGGGGTGCGCGATCAGCATAGCCAGTGGCATACAGGTTGCCACTGGCAGCCAGTAGGCCGAGGTCGCTAGCTCGCCATCGGCTTCTTGGTCCTCTCAGCCCGAAGGGTGTTGCTTTTAACCAGGCAGCCTGCGGCGCGGGTGAGAGCCCCGCGGCCGGGAGCTGCGACCCGCGCTGGCGCCCCGCCGGGCTTGGCGCTCGGCGCGGGCCCCGCCCCGTCAGCCGCGACGCAGTTCCACGCAGCTTCCGGGCGAGGGAGAGGCGCCGCGGCGACTTCGCTCGGCGCGGCGCGAGCGCCCGTGACGTGAGGAGGGCGCGGAACCTCTGGCCCGGGCGGGGCGCGGCGCCGGGCGGCGCGCCGGCTCGCCTCCCGCAGCGGGAGTCCCGCTACAGCCCCCAGCCTGCCCCCTCACACTCGACGGCGCCGAGGCGAAGCCCCGTCGAGCTCACTGCCACCGGCCTGGAGCGCACCCGGCCTGGGGGCCCCCACACAGGCTGCGTGGCCACCGCCCAGAGGCGCCGAGCCCGGGCCAGAGGCGCCGGGCTCCTGCAGACCTCCTCCTGCAGACCTCCTCCTGCAGACCTCCGAGGTCTACAGGCTTTTGGGGCGTACAGAAAGGAAGCGTACTGTATGCCCGCTAAGCGTACAGTACGCTTAGCGTACCGTACGCCTATTTTTCTCTGTAATTTTGTACGCCCCAAAAGGGCGTACAAAGCGTACAGTACGCTAGCCGATGCAAACCGACGTCCTCCTGCACTGCAGGCTGCAGACCTCCTGTTACAGGAGGAGGTCTACAGGAGTCCTGCAGGCTGCAGACCTCCCTGCAGACCTCCTCCTGCAGACCTCCTCCTGCAGACCTCCTCCTGCAGACCTCCTCCTGCAGACCTCCCTGCAGACCTCCTCCTGTAGACCTCCTCCTGCAGACCTCCTGTAGACCTCCCTGCGGAGTCTGCACTGCAGACCTCCTCCTGTAGACCTCCTCCTGCAGACCTCCTCCAGCAGACCTCCCTGCGGAGTCTACTGATAGACTCTGCAGGGCGCTCCGCGTGCCGATAGGTAGCACGTGCAACGCTTGAAACCGGGTACTGTACGCGCGGTCGGAAAACGTGGGTGAAGAACTGGAGTGGCGCTGTCTGGGGTGGGTAACACCTTTGCCTGGGGCTCGCTCTCTGGGCCAGAGACCTTTGCTTTTCTCTTTGGCTCGCTCTCTGGCGCTTGCCTTGGGCCGCCCGAGTTGGGCTCGCTCTCCGGCTTTGGCTTTTGTCTCGGCGGGGGCGGAGGGGGCGGAGGGCCTAGCGTCCCCCGCTTCCCAAAAACTCCGGGATCGGGATCGGTATCGAGCATCGGTGTCTCTCCGGGATCGGAAGGACCGGGCCTCCCTCCCCCCCCTCGCGGGAGCCCCCGGGGGGGAGGGACGCCCGATCCGGGAGGCGAGGGTCGCATCGGCTGTGAGACGGTAAGGCGTACCCGCGATCCA
>PKCY01000315.1 GCA_002862985.1 Haliea sp. | reverse complement strand
GGAGAAGCAAACAACGGCTGGAATGTCGTGAACTACGCGTTGCAATTTGAACGTATAGGCGCTGCGCGCTACGCCCGGGCCGCCGTCACCCTGGACAAACTCGCCGAGCTTGCCAGAGAACGCGGCATGCTGGAGGACCCCATTGTGGTAGACCGCTTAGGTGAGGCCCGTGCGCTGTGCGAGGCCGCCCGCGTATTGGTGTATAAAGTCATTGATATCCGCGCCAAAGGTCGCCCGCCAACCGCCGATACTCAGCTTGCCCGTGTGCTGAGTACTACCTGTGACAATGCCATCGGCCGACTGGCACTGGAAATCTTCGGGCAGGAGTCTCGCGAATATGCCTCCTTCGCCGATACCAACTTCCGTATGGCCATGACCGCGGGTATTGCCGTCGGTGCGACAGAAGTGCAACTCAACCTGATTGCCTCCCGCTTCCTTGAATTGCCTAAGGAATGAGGCGCTCCCATGAACTTTGAATTGAACGAAGATCAGCAAGCCATTACGGAGTCGGTGGATCGACTGCTGGCTCACCATGCTGGGGCCACGCGTACCATCGAACTGAACGGGCATGGAATGTATGACGACGCGTTGCACCGATTATTGGATGAGTCGGGTTTTAGTACCATCGCCAGTGACCTCGCCTCCGAAGATGGTCCAGCCGGCTTAGAGGCTGCATTAATCGTCGAAGCCGTCGCCAGGGCCGGTGGCGTCGTCGCCTGCGCCGCGCAAATGCTGGTGGCGCCAGCCGTTCAGGAAGCTGCGATAACCGGACCAATTACCCTGTGCACGCTGGACGACCTCAAGAAACCTGTTCCTCTGCGGTTCGGAGCGCACGCAAAAACTCTGCTGGTGCTGGGCGATAGAGACGTCCACGTGATCCCCTTAACATCTGGAGACCTAAAGCCGGTGCGCAGCAGCTTCGGCTACCCCATGGGACGATTGGCTGAGGCCGATCGTTTTGCCAACCTCAATGCTGCGGGAAATTGCCTTAGACCCAATGCAGCGCTGGCGATGGCAAACTGGTGGCGGCTGTCGCTGGCGGTTGAAGCGGTGGGGACGATGGACGCGGCGCTTACTCACACTGTAGAGTATTTGAAACAACGTCGGCAGTTCGGCCGCAGTATAGGGTCTTTCCAGGCCATTCAACATCGGCTGTCTTTGTGCGCAATTGGGGTCGAAGCAAGTCGCTGGTTAGTGCGGGAAGCAGCCTATCACGGCGCACAAACTGAAGCGGTCGCCGCAGCTGCTGCTTTCACTCTGGAAACCGCAGACCAGGTGTTCACAGAAGCACACCAGATGTCCGGTGCCATCGGTTTTACCTGTGAGTTTGACCTTCACGTGTGGAGCATGAGACTGCTGGCGTTAAGACAGGAACTTGGCGGTGTCGGCGCCGCTAGACGTGCGCTAGTTGAAGCGCGCTGGGGCAATAAGCCCTGATGAGACTCTCTCTGGACCTGAACTTCAGCGAAAATCAGGAAGCGATCAGGTCTGCCGTCGACCGCTTTTGCGAGCAGCATGATGCAGAACGTATTGCCAGGCAGTCTGGTGAGCCTTTTCCAAGAGACCTGTGGCACCAATTGGCAGGGCTGGGTGTATTCTCCCCTGCTGCACCCGGGAACGCCGAGGCGGGCGGCGCACTAGAGATCTGCGCTATCAATGAACGATTGGGCCATCATGTTTTTCCCGGTCCGATTGCATCAACGTTCCTGGCGATACAAGTTCTTGATTTTGACGAAGTCTCCTCAGTGATCGACGGCCGGTCCCTGGTTTCAGTGAGCAATGCTGGGAGCACTCTGCTCCCCTTTGGCACGGAAGCGCAATTGTTTCTGGTAGTGGACAATAACTCTGTTGCCCGCGCCCACAAACCACAGAAGGTGGAACCAGTCTCTACCCTGGGAGGCGAAATCTGGGGACGCGCAACCTTGAGCGTCGATCAACCCATGGCGGGAGCTGACCGGGGACTGCTGCTTGGCAATATCTGCGCAGCGGCATATCTGACCGGTGCCGCCTGGCATTTGATTCACCGCACTAGTGAGCACGCTGCAATCCGCAAACAATTTGGCAAAACATTGGGAGAATTTCAGGCGGTCTCGCACCCGTTGGCTGATGCGGCTATTGGGATATCATCGGCTCAAGTTTTGACCCGCGCTGCAGCCTCTTACTACGATGAGGCTGAAATAGAGGATAGCGTGGCAATGCAAAAAGCGCGCTGCCAGGCCGCAGGCGCGCTTGTCTCGGCGCGACGCGCCAGCCTGCAGGCTGCTTTCACTTGTCACCAGGTATTTGCAGGCATAGGTATCACCTTAGAGGGTCCGGTGTTTCATTTCTCACGGCGAATAAGGCAGCTTGTGTCCACACCACCCACTGGCGTCAGAGAGCAGGAACTCCTGCTCGCAGACGCAGGTTTAGGAGCTTAAGAAAATGGCAACCATCGACGTGAATCAACCCATGGTTGGTGTGCGGTATGAAAAATCTAATGGCATTGCCACCATCACCATTGACCGCACGAAACGCGGCAACTCCTTGACCCCCGGTATGCAAGCGGTATTTAAGGCGATCTGGAGTGATGTACGCGATAACCCCACAGTCCTCGTTGCGATAATCAACGCTGCGGGGGAACGACATTTTTGCACCGGCTTTGACGTCGCTGAGGCAGATAGCGACAGCGCCGCTGACGACGTATTCGTCGACAAACCTTTCAGAGAGTCCGTGTTCTGGTCACCCTACCAGAACGATGTTTGGAAACCGGTCATCTGTGTTGTCAATGGTACATGCGTCGGGGGCGGACATCATTTTGTAGTGGATTCAGATATCGTGATAGCCTCGCGAAATGCAAAATTTCTCGATTCACATGTGAATGTAGGTATGGTCGGCGCAATAGAGAATATTGGTCTGGCAAAACGTTTGCCACTGGGGGCTGCCCTGCGTATGACGCTCATGGGGAACAGTTATCACCTGTCCAGCGAGCGTGCCCACCAACTTGGATTAGTGGACGAATTGATGGAAACGCCCGAAGAGGCGCGCACACTGGCGCGGGAGATGGCGACACAGATGCTAAAGAATTCACCGCAGGCGATGGCCTTGTCCAAACGTGCGATATGGGCGTCGCTAGATCAGGGTTATGAGCAATCGTTAGAAACAGGCTGGGGGCTGCTCCGCTCCCACTGGACGCACCCCGACTTTGAGGAGGGCCCCAAGGCCTTTGGGGAGAAACGCGATCCGGTATGGAACCCTGACCCCGATGATAAAACGTAGCGCGATCCTGTGAATCTCACTTTCTCCAGAGACGAGTTAGCCTTCAAGGCAGAGGTACAGGAATTCCTACAAGACTACAAGCACCTGGACGGCTTCTACTGCCAGGGTCACAGATGGCCGCAGGTTAGAGCCCTCTTTGCTGCGATGGGAGAGAAAAACTGGCTGGCACTGAACTGGCCGAAAGCGTTCGGAGGGATGGCCAAAGGACCGGTATACGAATTTATTCTGTGGGATGAAGTTGCGTATACCCGAGCGGCAAGGAATCCGCTGGGTGCTGGCATTGTCGCCCAGACATTGATTCGGCATGGCACGCCTCAACAACAGGAGCATTGGCTAGCGAGAATTCGTGTCGGAGAAATTCACTTCTCACTGTGTTACTCCGAACCGGAAGCAGGCTCCGACCTGGCCGGCCTGAGGTTACGCGCAGACAAAAACTCCAAGGGGACGCACTACCAGCTCAACGGTCAAAAGTGCTGGCAGTCATATGCCCAACATATGGATTTCCTTTGGGTTCTGGCCCGCACTGGCACTCAGCAAAGCCGCGGACGCGGTCTCAGCCTTTTCATTTGCGACAGATTAGCAGCGGGTGTCACTGTCTCCAGGCTTCCCACGCTTGATGGTGACCAGTTAAACGAAGTTTACTTTGATCAAGTGGAGGTTCCCCGGGAACAGCGGGTGGGTGAAGAGAATCGCGCGTGGCCTCTGATAGGCGAAGCGCTGGCGGATGAACGCCACATTCAGTTTCCTCCCGGCCGTGTGCGTCGTGATTTAGAAGAAATGGTAGCGTGGCTGAATAACAATGGCCTCAGTAATGAGCCAGTCATTCGTCACCGTATTACAGAACTCACCGCGCAAGTGATGGAGACCCAAATTATGGGCCTGAAAGTATTGGGAGCGATGTCCAGTGGCAAGGACGCAACGGTAGATGCGGCGATGAATAAAATCATCCATACCGTCACCTGCCAGGAAATTGTTCGCACTGTGCTGGACTTCGGTGGGCCTGAGGCACTGGTCAACGGGGCAGGTCCGGAACTGATCTGGCGACAGAGTTTGACCGAGACAATCGGCGGCGGCACCTCAGAAATCATGCGCAGCGTAGTGTCACGGCAGCTGTTGGGATTGGGGAGCTAGCTTCGGGTCGCCGCATAACAGGACATTTTTTTGCACATAAAATAGGACGGTAATTTATGGCGTGGGACTTCGAAACCGAACCTGAATTCCAACAGCAGTTGGACTGGATGGACTGCTTCGTACGTGAGGAAATCGAATCCATCGGTCTGGTGTGGAGCAAGCCAACAGACCCCTTCGACGTCCACAACAAAACAACCTGCGCCCTGATCAAGCCCCTACAGCAGGAGGTTCGCAAGCGCGGCCTCTGGGCCTGCCACCTTACACCTAAACTAGGTGGCCAAGGTTACGGCCAGGTAAAGCTGGCGCTTATGAATGAAATACTGGGGCGCACCACCTGGGCCTCGCGGGTTTTTGGCACGCAGGCGCCAGACACAGGTAACGCCGAGATCATTGCCCATTACGGCACCGATGCTCAAAAGGATCGCTATCTGCAACCGCTGCTTAACGGTGATATTGTTTCCTGCTATTCAATGACAGAGCCGCAAGCGGGCTCTGATCCCGGGCAATTTACCTGCCAAGCTCGGCGTGAGGGTGATGAGTGGGTTATTCAGGGTGAAAAATATTTCTCGTCACATGCCGACTTCGCTGAATTTATCATTGTGATGGCTGTCACCGACCCAGACGTGCCAGTTCATAAGGGTGCCACCATGTTCCTGGTCCCGCGCACCACACCCGGCATTGAAATTCTGCGCAACGTCGGTCTGATGCACGAGAGTCTCGACGAAGCCGGGAGTCACGGCTGGGTGCGATACAACAACGTCCGCCTGCCAGCCGACTCGGTATTGGGAGAACCCGGTAAAGCCTTTGAGCTCGCGCAAAAAAGATTGGGCGGCGGGCGAATTCATCATGCAATGCGTACAGTCGCCTACTGTAAAAAAGCACTGGATATGCTGTGTGAACGCGCGCTCAGCCGCTACACCCAGGGCAGCCTTTTATCTGAAAAGCAGACCATACAAAACTACATCGCCGACTCTTTTATTCAACTTGAACAATTTCGTCTGCTGGTGCTGTATGCCGCTTGGTGGTGCGACAAGGGTGATCGCTACAAATCGCGAGCGTACATTTCAGCGGTGAAAGTACAGGCGTCAGAGGTACTACACGACATTGTGCGCCGCGCCGTACAGGTCCATGGTGCGCTAGGCTGCTCCAACGAAACGCCACTTGCCAATCTGTGGATGACCGTGCCAACCATGGGCATAGTGGATGGGCCCAGCGAAGTCCATCGGATGACAGTGGCAAAGCAGGTACTACGCCAACATCAACCCTCCCCGGATTCACTGTGGCCCAGCGAGTGGCTTCCGCCGAAGATCGCTGATGCGCGCAAGAAATACGCCGACATTCTTGACGATACCGTAGGCAACCTCTGATGAATGAAACGCCCGAGGGCCACAGCGACACAGAACCCACTCTGAACGCTAGCGCGCTTTTACAATGGATGGACGCCCAGAAACTGCCTGGGAGCGGCTCTCCCCTGACAACTCGTTATATCAGCGGCGGCGCCTCCAACGAGATCTTTGAACTGCAACGGGGTAATGTTCGCATGGCACTGCGTAAGCCGCCGACCAAAGTGCCACCGGGTCGAAACGAAATTATGCTGCGAGAATATCGCGTCATTGCAGCCTTAAAGGGCACCGACGTACCGCATCCACCGGGTATCGCGGTTTGCGACGACACTTCGATCCTGGGATCCTGCTTCTACATCATGGGGCACATCGATGGCTGGACGCCGATGGGGCAACTGCCACCACCTTTTGTGAGCGCCCCAAAACTACGGGCTGCGATGGCTTACGAACTGGTTGATGCGATTGCATTACTTGGCCAGGTCGACTGGCGAGCCGCTGGACTGGAGGGCTTCGGCAAACCTGAGGGTTTCCTCGACCGACAGGTAGATCGCTGGCTGGCTCATCTGGCGAAGATTCAATTCCGGGAGATTCCCGGTCTGCAGGAGGCAGCACGCTGGCTGCGCCTGCACACTCCCAGGCATTTTAGGGCGGGCATTATGCATGGCGACTACCAGTTCGCCAATGTAATGTTTCACCACGGACAGGAGGCAAAGCTGGCGGCCATCGTCGACTGGGAAATGGCCACGGTCGGTGACCCTCTGCTGGATCTGGCGTGGATACTGATGACCTGGCCTGACCCCGATGAGGACCGAAACTCTGGCTACGTAGACTTCAGCGGCATGCCCTCCCGCGAAGAAATGATGCATCGCTATGCCAGCATCAGTGGCCTACCAGTGGATGCCATGGACTATTACATTGTACTAGCGCGGTTCAAGATGGCCTGCGTACTGGAGGCCGGCTACGCCCGCTACGTTCAGGGCGGTGCCGACAACCCCAAGATAGCAATGTTCGGTGATGTTGTGCTGGACATGGCAGAAAAAGCCCACTTGCTCGCAAACACCTCAACGCTGCGTCCCACACACTAAAAAGCTATACCCGCTGTAGTTTTTTTACATGACAGATGTCTTTTAAAGCTCTATATTGGTGCACATGCCTGAAGTTATTCTCGGATAGAAACGTAAACACGGAGAGCACCATGCAGTACAAGACCATTGATTGCGACCAGCATGTGATTGAACCCCCAGACCTCTGGGAAAACTATCTCCCCAAAAAACACCAGAAACTTGCTCCCAAGTTAGTTGAGGATAAAGATGGCGGAGACGCCTGGCTGCTCGGCGAAGCGGTGGAATCACTGGGGCTAGTGGCGGCAATGAACCAAACACCCAAGACCCTGAAATGGACCGGAGTGAAATACGCCGAAATGCACCCCGGCATTTATGAGCCCGCCAGCCGACTTGAACTCATGGATGAAGATCGCGTAGACGCTGCCGTGTTTTTCCCGCCGCAGCGCACTATGATTTACTTTATGGGACAGGAAAGAGAATTCTCACTAGCGGGGATGCAGGGTTACAACAATTTTATCGCCGATTTTTGCAATCACAAGCCAGAGCGACTGGGCGCTATCTTCCAAATGCCGGCCACCGGCATAGACGATTCAGTTGCGGAACTCAGACGCGCCAAAGAAGCCGGCGCAAAAGGTGTGGGACTGGCCACCTGGCCCAGCGGCGAAGCGATTCTCTCCGCACAGGATGATCAATTCTGGGCGGTGGCTGAAGAAATGAACATGCCTATTCACATCCATATCGGCCTGACGCCACCCACGGTAAAAACCAAACGGTGGGCTGAGAAAGGCGGCCCATCGCAACTAGTGCAATTTTCTACCACCATGAGCCGGATGCCGATACTTTTTGCAGAGTTTATTTTTACCGGTGTATTTGAGCGTTACCCGGGACTCACTATTGTCGGCGGAGAAGTGGGTGCTGGATGGGTGCCCTTCTTCAAACAGGAACTGGATGACAGATATCGCCGCAACCGCTACTGGACCGGAGTCAATCTTTCAATGCTGCCCAGCGACTACTACCTGCGAAATTGCAAAGTTGGCGTGGTGAGTGATCAATTTGGCATTCAGAATTGTGATTCTGTAGGCGTAGATACCATGATGTGGTGCAGCGATTTTCCCCACCACATTACTGACTGGCCGCACTCACATCATCTGATCAACACGATGTCACAAGGTTTGGACGAGGCGAAAAAACGAAAGATATTTTGTGAAACCGCTGGCAAGCTTTACGGATTTATCTAGGCTGCAAAAAACCCATAGCACACCTGCCTTGTGCTATGGGTTTACGCAGGCTGCGCTTGCAAGCGCCACCAGTCAGCGCCGATCTCCAACGCATCCATTCAGAAGCACTGAACTAGACAATATAGCAATGCCGCGCAGCTACCCATCTATTGCTTGGCTTTGCCTATCACTCTATTGGAAAAAGCTGGAGGCCTTCGCCTTGATTTCCTCGGCCTTATCTTCGCCTGCGTCCGCCAATTCTTTCAGATAAGCCTGACCGTCAGCCATCTTGTTCTTGATATCGTTGACCTGGGTGAGGAACTGCTCCTCAAGATCGGCTCCCGCCGCGTCAGCTTCCGCCTGGGCCCTCTTGGCGCTGGCTTTCGCTTGCGCTGCCTCAAGCTGCTCGTCATAGGCAGCCATTTGCTTTTCAACTTTTTCTTTCAGTAACTCTATCAGACTCATTGCACGCCTCTCCTCTTATCTCTACCTGCGCAAATACTAACTCTTTGCCCTGTTTCACGTTACCATCCTTCAACAAACAGCCAAAGTTCTTCAGTTCAGCGACGCACACTGCTCAGAATCTTCGCCTCGCGTCATCCGTTTCCCAGACCGACACACACCAGGATCATCATGAGACGAGCCTCTGGCAACGTTACCCTGCTCCATGAGGACAACCCTAATCTTGTTGAGCTTTTCGGCCCATTCATCAGTATACCACCCGACTACACCTTACCGCCTCTTCTACGCCCGACGACGAAGAATAATAATCAATAACAGTAGGCCCGTAGCGCTCATCAGCAACGATGTCATTTGTAGTTGTGCAACATAGGGCTCACGCAGAGACTCAAGCAGTCCCTTCGCGCCCTCATGAAGCACCAGGTAAAGCAAGGCAATCTGACCATCGAAACTCCGTCTGCCATCAAACCACATAAGAAAAATACCCACTCCAAGGGATGCGATCATAAACAGGAAGTGCAGTGGCAATACCGGATGACTGGGATGCGCTGAATGGTCGAGTAAACCCGCCTGGAGCTGGAGATACCAGACCTGGCTACCCGGCTGATAGCTGAGGCAATAGACCGAATCACACTCAGGGCCAGTGCAGCAACCATTCATGAAACAGCTGATGCGTACCAGCGCAAACGCAAAACAGACCGTAATCGCTAATACATCGAGAAACCTGAACAGAGGTAAGGAGGGCAAAATCCATCGCTTGAGCAAGGGGCCTACAAACACAATTGCCAGAAGCGCACCGGGGTATCGCAAACCACCGCGCCATTCCGCCGACAGCGGCTGGTAAGGTTGCCAGTCACGCACATACAGAGAAAACAATTTTGCGCCAAGGAACGCCGCCACAGCAACGCATAGCAACAGAATAATCGCACGGCCGGCCCGAACGCCGTCGTTACGAAGATAGAGTATGAAAAACAGAATCCCGAATAGTGCTACGGGTGAAATCAGGGCTTGTAATGCGTCCAGACCAAATAGACCGCCAGGGTACATAGTAATATGACCGTCCCTATAGAATTAGAAGTTAAGACTTGTCTTTCGGAGACTGTGTTATTGCTGTCTTATTGGATACACCCCGGGATCTTCCGCAGCCAGTCGGCGGAGGAACGCACACTCACAATGCGCTATGCGTGTGCTCCAGCCAGAGTGGACCTTAACAGCCTCCTCCTTCACAGGCATCGCCAATGCCATCGTTGTCGGTGTCTAACTGATCCGGATTGAAAGTAATGATGCAATTGTCTTGCGAATCGACAACCCCATCTCCGTCGATATCATCCGCCGCGACCAGGTCACAGGCGTCACCGATGCCATCGCCATCACTATCTTCCTGCCCATTGTTTACGACTGCCGGACAATTGTCGAGGTTATCCAGAAAATCATCCTCATCCCGGTTGATACCCATGCGGACTCCAGCGCCCGGTGGGACGCAGGTGTACGTCAGTGGTCCTTCGCTCACTGCTAACGTGCGCAGTGCAGCATCGGATACCAGGCTACCGTCGTCCGAGCGGAACTGACCACTCGCTTCCAGCATCCCGCCGCGTTCTTCGCCGGCAACACTACCCTTCACGATCAACTCGCATTCAGCCACAGCGCCTCCAGCCGTCAACGAATCATAAATCGTGCCAGCACGCTGAATCATCATGTCTATACGTGGGCCAGCTACGGCAGAGTTGGTAGCATTTAGCGTTACCTGCTGGGCAACCATCGGAGCAAGATCCGTAGGGAACTCGAAAGTAAAACTCTCCAGGTTCAATTTATCGGCGTTAGACAACGTGAAGACACTCGCAGAGAAAAAACTAAAAGGAGTGTCAACTGAGCCGTCGTGCAGGAGACCGTTTCCACGTATCTGCGGTCCGGTATTGCTGCCACCAGTGGAAAGCCCAAACATTCCAACCTTTTGATAAACATTCCGCATGTGCGGCACTTTGAAGTCCTGGGTTTCGCCCTCGAAGGTCTGATCGCCCCCCGTTCCGAAAAAACCCTCGGCTGGGTTGAGCGTATGGCAGCCCTCACACGTTGCAATACCATCGCTACTCCCGTTGAAAAAACGAGTCTCTCCCGCAGCTGCGGACGCTGAAAGCTGATTATTCAACGCACGAATCGGGTTTGGCGGCAGTGCTAACCTCAATGCGAATGCGGTGAATTGGTCCATTTGAGCGTCAGTTATAGTGCCTTCCATTCCAACTAAACCTTCAAACGCTGGAATAAAGTTTTTGAACGATAGTTCCTCCGAGCAACTTGCGCCAGTAGGTTCATTACAGGGATCAGTGCCAAAGTGGCCGTCAGCTCGATCACCGCGCCAATGATGCGATCCATGCGATGATGTCCCGCGAAGCGTTTGCGTAGTCATAGGCCCCTTACTCGGATGGAACGAAGACGCGCTGGGCAAGGGAACGGCAGAGGGAATATTATTGGTTGTTACTTCATCATCAGGATTGCCGAGGTTCCAGACATTGGCATCCAGGTCAGCGAAAATATGACAGCTGGAGCATGAAGCCTCCCCGTTACCAGATGTCGCCACTGCATCATACAGGAATGGGCGACCCACAACGATTTCAGGAGGCTCAGGGTTATATAAAATATGTGTTTCAGTAGTACCTTTGGTCGCCAGATCAATAACCTCAACCTTGTTATCGAAGCGGGTAAGGACATAAAGGCGGTTATTGGCCTCATCCAGAGCAATTCCGCTGGGGCCGCCACTGGTCGGGATGTAGTTTGCGCTCTCGACTGTGGGATCAAAATTCGACTCAAAGTTAGCGCTTTCTATGTCTGCCGTATCAAAAACGCCGATCTTCCCGGAGCCAAATGCCGCAACATAAAGCTTGGCTCCGTCACTGGAAACTACCAGATGGAGGGGCGTTGCCAGGCTGTGTTCCTTTTGGGCATTGATTGTCGCATGGTTCGCACCCGCATCGGTGTGAAGCAGGCTGTAATTAATGTGCTGATTCAGGTGCTGCACATCCACTGCACCAGAGGGGTCAAGCACAGTGATCCGAGACTGAGACAAATTGCCCTGAACGGTACTGCCGCCATAATCCCCAGGCCCCTCAAACTCAACGTGGTTCGGCTGCTCGATGTTGGTCACATAGACTTTATTGGACACAGGGTTAACCGTCAGATTAAAGTTGATGGTGCCCACATGGCTAAACTCTTGAATTGACCCGGGGGACAATGTGTTGGCATTGATAGCAAACACATCGTAGTCCGGCAGATCAAAACGCACCCGGTTGCTGCGGTTCGTTCCGTTTGAGTCAACCCAGTTGTTGCCGATCTTTTTGACGATCACGCCAGTTTCAGGTGCAGGGAAACCTTGGAAATTGTTCCCCGGCCCGGGCACCCCGTTGGGTCCAAAACCATTGGCTACTTCAGTCTCGTTGATTACGGTGGTCTGGTTACCTGAAAAATGCACGGCGACATACACAGTAGCGCCATCGGGGGTGACGGCCAAACCTCGCGGTGTATCACCAAAAAAACTGAGAATGCTGAGTGGCGTTCCGCCGATGGTGGTACCAAGCGCTGCGGCATCAAAAACCCAAACGTCCGCTCGGCCGATGCCCTCAGTAGTCAATTGCGGACCTCCCGATCCGGGAACCCCTGAAATCGACGGATGAGTACGATGCTGCCCACGGTGTGCGGTGGTGATAAACGCGCGATTGAATGCGGTTCCGGCAAATTGAATATCCCGTGGCTCATCACCGACCAACAGCGTGCGCACAACCTTTGCAGGACTGGCGGAGAGATCGACAATACTTACGCTATCAGACAGATGGTTTACCACCCAGATCTCATTGTTATCCCGAGCCGCAACAGCAACGGGCTCCATGCCCACTGGAATAGAATCGACATGTGTTAGCGAACCGCCACTTACGGAGAATACCTCCAAGCGATTATCCGGCGTGTTGACCGCAAGCAGCGTATTGCCGTCAGGCGTGAGTATAATCGGCCTGACCTGGCCAGACTCGAAAAGAGTATAGGATGGCGGCTGAGCGACCACCGACGTAGCGGCCCCCATGGTGACAAGAAGAGATAGACAAGCCAAGGCAAGAGAAATGGTAGCATGTGCTTTTTTGCGCGCAATTCGGTATTGCTTCATGGAATGGATCCTCCTAAAAACACTAGCCTTGAATCGAGGATTTTTTTCCCGATAGCGTGTTATTTACTTGCACACACTGCACAATACTACAAAGAAAATACCGATGGCAACAGCTATCCGCAACGCCTGAGAATGGAATAGGGGGCCAGCTAAAGGTAAGCGGAATACCCTGCTCAGAGCTAGTCAGCAGTCATTAGGTCTGAGGGTGAGAGACCTCCCTTCCCTGAACACCCTGCAGCGCATTGCGGGGGTAATCTATTTTAATTATTGTCACTGTTTTCATCAGCTTACCGGCGCTTCTCGGCTCCGAAAATAGAGCGGCGCCGCGCGGTTGTTTGAGCAGAACCCGGCCATGAGATAAGCAGCTTTCTTGACATCAGGTCTTTCGCTGCCGGTAGCTCTATACGAGCAGCAAGTCATAACGTGTCAATTTGATACAACTAAAAGCTTGTTACCATCATTATGACACGCTAGTTAGCCGCCCAGTTCGCCCGAATTATTCGGCGCAATAGCTTGCCGGTTTCGTTGTAGGGTAGCTCCGAAGCAAAGTTGATGAACTGGGGGACCCGAGAGGAGCGCAATTGACTCCTGACACAATCCCGAAGTTCATCGGTGGTTGCTTCGCCACCGGGACGCAGCACGACCACAGCCGCCACCGCCTCGCCCCAGTGCTCGTCGGGAACGCCTACCACGCACACATCCAGCACCGCCGGATGACGTAGCAATACGTCCTCGATTTCTCCGGGTGACATATTCTCAGCGCCACGCACAATAACATCGTCCGCACGACCTTCGAGAAACAAGTACCCTTCTTCATCCAACTCACCCGCATCGCGGGTGGGGAACCAGCCTTGGGCATCCAGTACGCTACCACGGCCAACATATTCACCAGAGACCTGATCTCCGCGAACATAGATTTCCCCGCGATGACCGGGCGGTAACGCCCTACCTTCTTCATCCCGTATCTGCAGTTCTACTCCTGGAAGTGGTCGGCCAACTGAGGTGAGGCGGCGACGCTCTGCAGGATCATTACTGGCACCAGCTGCGCGATGCTCCCATGGTAACAACACACAAATGGTAGAGCTCGTTTCAGTTAAGCCATAAGCCTGCGTAAATTTTGTGTTCGGTAACAAAGCCATTGCCCGCTCTATTACAGGCTGCGGCATCTTGCCGCCGCCGTAAGAAATAGAAGCCAGTAGCGGCAGGTTGGCAGAATCCTGCCCTTCCAGTTCGCTTACAATTTGGGAGAGCATCGTGGGCACCAGGAATCCGTTGGTGACTCGCTCCCGCCTAGCAATGTCTATCCAATCCCGTGCGTTGAAATTCGGTAGCTGTACTACACGTCTGCCGGCATAGATCGAGCTGATAACCGAAATCACGCCCGCGATATGATAAGGTGGGACCGTTACCAGCGCGACCTCATCCTCGGCGGCGGAGCCAAATTCAACGGCAGAAAACATGTACGACACCAGGTGTCGGTGACGCAACACCGCGGCCTTAGGAGTCCCAGTAGTGCCACTGGTGAACAACAACACAGCAATATCATCCGGCGCCATCGGCCAGTCGTTTTCCAGCGGTCTTGTGCCATCGCAGGCAAAATCGACAAACGCTTCTCTCGCCTCCAGCTCTGCCTCCGACCGCGAAGTCCATGAAGCGATGCGCTCTGCATCCGTTATTATAAATGCAGGCTCTATTCGCGACACCAATCCCTCCACTTCATGACTCGCCAGGCGGTAATTAATCGGCACGAAGGGTTTGCCCGCCCAGGCGCTGGCAAACAGACCGATCGGTAGTGCAAGACTACTCACATCTAACATCGCCACGTGCTGACAGGCACCGTCCCGCAAACGCACCCCTGCTTGACCGGCCGCATCAAACAGTTGCTTATAGGTAAGCGACTCATCCCCGTTTACAAAAGCTACTCGCTCGCCAAAGCCCTGGGCCGCCATTTCCAACAACATCATCAAGTTCATAGGTCGTGTTATTAGCTCATTATTGTGTAGATACAGATCACAATTAGTCGGAAGACGGCAGTGGCTTGGCACCCTTTTGCACCAACGCAACACCCTCTGCCGCCAGAGTACCCTCACCCGGCTTTACGCACAGTAGTTCAAGATCGCCCGTCTCATTGGTGTAGCGTTTACCCAGCTGAGTACCTTCTGCAGCACTGGCCGCCAATTGCAGACCTTCTCCCACCTGCTCTCCCTCTAACAATAGCGGCGCACCACCACAATTCACTGCCACAGAATTGTCAGGAGCGGCAATAACAACCACTTCAGTAGCACAGACTGCGCTGCGCAAGCGCGCTCCAGGTTTATATTGACTCATCTCTCACTCCCTCTTTGTCGGTCTTGCACCAGGGACAAGCATGCGTCCCACCTCAAATAACTTCGTCTATCAGCCCCCACTCAAGCGCGGTGGCAGCATTAATTCTACGCGCAGAAAGAGCCAGATAGGCTGTGCGCTGTCGGCCTATTCTCTCAAGAATACTGACCGTTCCACCGGCACCGGGCAGCAGACCCAATGTGATTTCGGGCAGTTGCATGAACGTATTTTGTGTCGCAATAACACGGCTGGCAAAAGCAGGAAGTTCGATTCCCGCGCCAATACAAGCACTGTGCAGACGGAACTCCAGTCGAGCACTCTGCTCCAGCAGCAATTGGCTAACACTTTGACTGGTACGGACTGCGTGCGCAGTGGAGGGATCACTCACCTGGCCAAATTCGCTCAGATCACCGCCGATGCTGAAGCAGCTTCCCTCGCCTCGAATCACAGCGCGGTGCAAACTACAATCGGCTTTGAGGAGCAGCAAGGCTTCATACAAACTATCTCGCATTGCTGTGGAATAGGCATTGCGCGCATTGGGACGATTCAGTGTGATACTCAGCTCATCATTGTTGCGCTCAGTCACAATGGGCGGGTCAATCTTCGATTGGACCGCGGTTGCCCTCTTGTAGCCTTGCATGACCTGCCTATGCTCAACGCCCTGCTGCAAACTGGCATAAGCCAGAGACTCGGCGAAAAGGCCTTGGCCGGATGTTGCTTCCTGATTATGACGCAATAGTTGCACCAACGTCATTGCCGCCAGTGGATGCGCATCAATATTTGTAGTCATGGCTGCGACCGACGGCAGATCTGGTACCAATACATCCAAGCCATGTAGCAGCATCGATGAGGCAGTGGTACCCACTCCGATGACCGGACACGGTAACAAGCGCAATTGACTCACTAGTGCTTCCAACCCAATCCACCCCTGGACTGCCTGTGCCCCGGATATATCCAGCAACAGGTAATTGTGATCACGCAACGGTGAAAAACTTTCCAGACCCATGGGCGTGGCGCTCAACCGCGCAACAGCAGTGAGAGTCAGTACTGTTTCAGACCGGGAACGTGCCCTGGCGCTGACAGGGTCATGCAGCAACTGATGCATCTCGCGTCCCCTGTTTTCCAGTGCCATCACGATGAAAAATACACTCGCCATTTCTGAAGCTTGCGATCACGTCATCGCTGCGCAAGCGCAACCGCGCATCTTTCCAGGGCTGACTAAGCAAACAGAGGTCAGCCACACAACCCTCCTTTACCCGACGGACAGCTCCACCGGCATCGTCTGCGGCGGAGGTGAAAAGGGCCAGCGCTTGTTCCGCGCTCAGCGCTTCGGCGGACCCGATTGCGCTTCCCGATCGGCTGCGGCGATTCACCGCCGCGCGCATTGCAGCCCAGGGGTCCGGGTCGCCATAGGGCGCATCAGTACTGCCTGCAACACGAATACCCTGCGCCAAAAGTGTTTTACAGCGATAAAGGTTGTTCTGTTCCAGACGAGGTATGTCTTCAAGGTACTGATCACCGCGCTCATAAATAAACCCCGGCTGGGTAACAACCCGCACACCAACGTGCTCTACAAGAGGAATCAATTGCGCAGGGACCATGGATGCGTGTTCAATTCTATCGCCCGAATGAACACCCACATCGCGCAGTACAGCCAGCGCCAGCACCAATTCGGCCGATGTAACGCAGTGCACCGCCACTGCTCTAGCCTGAGAATGCGCGTGGGAGAATATAGCGCGCAAGCTATCCCAATCCGGCAGTGCATTTTCATCGAGCATCACTTTTCGCTCACCCTTTTGCACCTGCTCACAGCTTGAGCGGGGAAGATCATCGCCACCCATAACCCGCAACCGCTGCAGCAATTCGCCACGCTCGGCAGCGGCTGAGAACTGGCTCATCGCAAAGTGACCGTTGTCCGGCGAAGTATCTGTAACACCGGTCACACCAAAGCCTGCCAGTCGCTGTGATACTTCTATAAGCGAAGGCACAGTCGCAGGGCCCGCTGCATTCAGTTGACGGCGCATCCAACCATCGAGTCGATAAAGCCGACCGCTTGGGCGGCCCTTGTGATCCAGTTCAATGCCCCGCATTCCGATCTGCTGGTGCAGTGACAATTGTTCAGCCGCAAGTGAATTCACCATCCACATTTTTCCGCTACGGTGCTGAATTTTGACAGGGCGATCAGGGCAGATTCTGTCCAGTGTGTGAAGGTCCAGGTCACCCATGACCGCCTCATGATAGTTAACGCCCCGAATCCACCCGGAACCCGGGGCACAGCGCAGTGCTGATATCAGTGCGGATCGACTGGAGACCTCCGGCGGACCACATTGCACAGAGTTGCATAGTGCTGCCAGAGCGAATAAGTGGATGTGGTGGTCATGCAACCCCGGCAGGAGCGCGCCACCATTGCCTGCAATCAACCGTTCGTTCGGAGCAACTAGCAGGTCTCGACCCACTTCACAAATACGACCTCCTTCACAGCGCACATCGACCAGCTCCGTCCGGTCCATCAACGCCACTTTGGTGATCAAAAGTCGCTGTACTACTTCCACGCTATGCACCCTGTTCCTGCTAATATCTGACACATCGTCAGATAACACATTCAAGCATGTTTACTGCCGATTTCCAACACCCTGATCGCTCACTGTTTCAGTTGCTCCACACGCACTGCACGCAGTGCGGACCGGCGCATTTTGCCCGCATCATCGCGCAGCAAGGTTGTAACGATTTCAATACTTGCGGGAACTTTATAATGCACCAATTGCTCCGCTAAATGATCACGAATGTGCGATTCTTCAAGCTCGTTTGATTGCGCACCAATATCGACGATGGCGTGCAATCTCTGACCCAAATCCTCATCGGGCAGACCGATCACAGCGCAAGAGCGCACACCCGGTAGTGAATCAATTGCCGCTTCAATCTCGGCCGGATAGATATTTCTGCCCCCGCATAACACCATGTCACTGCGCCTGTCTCCCAGATACAGGTAGCCGTCATTATCGAAGTACCCCATGTCGCCAACTGATTCCCACCCATCTTCCGTCAAACGTGATGTCGCACCCACATAGTGGTAGGTGGAGCCAGGTCCTCCGGCAGGCAACATGTAGATTTCGCCCATTTCCCCGGGTGGCAATTCGCGGCCGTCGTCATCCAAAATTTTAAGTTGTGCACCCGCAGCGGGTTTGCCCACCGAACCCGGATGCTTAAGCCATTCTGTACCGCTAATAAAAGTACCCCCCATCCGCTCACTGGGCCCGAAAGCTTCGTGCATCACCTCAGGACCCAGCCAGTCGATCCAGGTGCGCATTAACCAGGCAGGGCAAGGTGCACTCCCGGTGAGTACGAATTCCAGGGAGGATACATCGACTGACTCCCGCTGCTGGGCGGGTAAACGCCAGATACGCAGCATCATAGTAGGCACTACGGTCATGCGATCTACGTGATGATGCTCGATCAGTTGCAAGCTACGCAGCGCGTCAAATCGGCGCATCACAACAACCGTACAACCGCAGAACAGACCACCAAATGCCGCGCTGAAAGGCGCGCCGTGGTATAGGGGACCGGGAACCAGAACCGCACTGCGTCCTTTAAACAACGGCGATGCGCGCTGCGGGGCATACACGGCAGGGTTAGACGCCACTATAAGCTTGGGCAGACCAGTACTGCCACCTGACGCCATGGCGCGCTCGTGGATTGATATTTGTTCTGGTAAAACCTCGGCCGAATAGCCGGCAACGGAGAAACCCGCAGGCAAACAACAACGCCCCGTATAAGTACCTTGTTCCACGCCGATCACCAGGCTGGGGTTGGCCCGCTCGACAATCGTCGCGCGTTCAGCGTAGCGTAATCTATGCGATATTGGATTGGGAACGGCACCCAGTTTCCAAATGGCGAGACAAGCGGCAAAAAATTCTGCGCCGTTAGGCAGAGCAATCGTCGCAAAATCGCCGCTTGAAAGGCCTCGTTCAGCGTAAGCGCGCGCGAGACGATTGGACCAGGCCTCCAGCGCACTCCGACTCACTTGCACGCTTGTGTCGGGCCCATCACAGACCAGTGCCACCTGATCGGGCGCTTCCGCAGCCAGCGCAGTCATAACGGACCCGTAAGGTGTTCCTGCCTGCGACAAATTGCGATCCTGTTTATCGACTGCCATGCATAGGGCCGTGTAAGCGAGGTTTTAGCGTGCCGTCAGCGCGCTTTAATGAACTCTGCCATGATGTGGTCCAGAGCCTGAAGCTGCCGCTGGCGGGTAAAATAGGTCGGGCGCAAGATGGCATTACACCCAAGACCGTTCAGCCGGTGCAATAGGCTATGCGCCAGGGGCAACAGATCGATATCGGTCTTCAACTCATTATTGTCCTGTGCCTGCTGCAAAAATTCCAGAATGATCTTTTCCGACACGTGAATGCGTTTTGACTGTTCCCGCCGGTGCTCGTCCGACACAGCCGCCATTCCCCAAAACTGCATCCGAACCTTCCATTCATTGCGCGTTTCCGGGGTGATAGGGAGGCTAAGCTTGCTAAACGCTTTCAGCGCAGTGAGACCTGACTTTCCCTTCAGTGCTACATCTGCTCTGGCCAAAGAACGTTCGTTAATCCAGCGGATAGTCTTGGTGATAAGCTCTTCTTTATTGTGGAAGTAATGCTCAATAAACCCGCGGGAGTAGCCCGACTGCCTCGCGATCTCGCGAATAGTGGTCTTTTCAGCACCCACCGTTGCCAGCATCTCCGCGACTATCTCAACAATCCGCTCGCGTCGCTCATCGTGATCCACAATTTTGGGCATCGGTTGAATCCGTTCTCTTCATGATGTTGGGCAGGCGTTCTATTATAAGGCAATTGGCTTTATTAGGAACAAACAATCTGATTTCAGACCGTTTCCAGACTCGGCATTGGCTCAGTTCAAAAAAACTGGTCCTTGGAACGATGGAGAATGAAATGGGCCCCTTCGATCGACCCGCCTGACGGGGCGGGATGTGCGAGCTTTTATATATGCCAACTGTCTGATAAATTAACACGTCCATTGCATGAGGCGCTCAGGCATGCCCTTCCCGGAATTCGAGCCGTGTACGCCGGCTTTTGTCCGTTTCCTTGAGGAACGCTACGCGACTAAAGACCTGATCGTGTACGAGGGCCGGCGTCTGAGTTATGCGGAGGCTGCGACTAACTCCGCGCACCTGGCCCGCGGTATGCTCGCCTCGGGCATCAGCAAGGGCAACCGGATTGGTTTACTGATGCCCAACAGCCCCGACTTTGTGGTGGCATGGCTGGCAGCGGCAAGAATCGGCGCTATCATTATCCCTATCAATACCTTTTACAAACCCAAAGAGCTCGCTTTTATATTGCATCATGCGGACATACAAATTCTCCTGACTGCGGATAAACTCCTAAATAACGACTACCTTGAGCGCTTGGAAACCTGCATTCCAGCACTGAGTGAAGAGCCTCCCCGCAGCATCGGCGCTCCGCTTTTGCTGCAAGACTTTCCCTTTTTGCGCCGGGTGTATGTCTGGGGAGAATCGAGCCGCCAATGGACGGTGTCTTCCCAGCAACTATTGGATGCGGCCGCTACTGTTAGTCGGGGTTATTTAGAGGCCGTGGAGCATTGCGTGTCCCCAGCTGACCCACTCACGGTCATTTATAGCTCTGGTAGCACTGCCGACCCCAAGGGTGCCATCCACACACACGGTAGCGTTATCCGTCATTCTTACAACCTCAATCACTGGCGCGACCTGCAATCGGATGACCGCATCTTCTCTCCTATGCCCTTCTTCTGGGTCGGGGGTCTGATATTTACGCTTCACTGCGCACTGCACAAAGGCTGCACCTTGATCTGCGAGGAAGTTTTCGAGCCGGGGAAAACGTTGTTATTGCTGGAATCTGAACGGGCTACGCTAGTGACAGGCTGGCCTCATTATGGCAGCGCGCTGGTCGATCATCCCAGCTGCGGCGAGCGCGACTTATCTGCCATCCGTGGCGGTAATATCTATGCTTTGTTGCCCGACAACATTCGTCCCGCTGACCCCCAACTGCGCTCCAACGCCTTGGGCATGACCGAAACCTGCGGCCCCCACTCCATCGACCATATGGACGTCGATCTCCCGGAAACTATGCGCGGTTCGTTTGGCCGCCCGCTGGAAGGCGTGGAACACAAAATTGTTGATCCTGACACCGGTGAACATTTAGCTACCGGCACCGAGGGCGAAATATGCATCCGAGGCTATAACGTGATGCAGGGCCTGTACAAGGTCGAGCGAGAAGACAGCTTCGATGCAGATGGTTTTTATCGCAGTGGTGACAGCGGTCACCTCAATGAAGACGGCTTCCTCTTTTTTACAGCACGTCTCGGAGAGTTGATCAAAACAGCGGGCGCAAACGTAACGCCACTTGAAGTCGAAATCACCATCGATGAACAACCGGAGATACAATGTTCCTATGTCGTTGGCCTGCCCCACCCCGATCGCGGTCAGGAAGTGGCAGGCGCTATTGTTCTCAACGCTGGACAATCACTAGACGCAGGGGAACTACGCAAGCGCCTCAAACAGGAACTGGCATCCTATAAAGTCCCTAGCAAAATTTTCTTCTGTACCAGAGACGAGATTCCCTTTACCGATAGTGGCAAAGTCGATAAGCGTCGTCTCACTGACTATCTGTCGGGTTTGGCAACACAATGATCAAAGATAAAACGGCTATCGTCGGTATCGGTCAAACGGCCTTTGGTAAGAAACTGCCCGATTCGGAGCTGGAGCTGGCCTGCACCGCCGTAATAAACGCGCTGGACGACGCCGGAATCGACCGGGCTGAGGTCGATGGCCTGGCCTCCTATACACAGGAAGCGCACTCGGAAGTCGAGCTCGCGCGAAACCTGGGGCTGGGTGATATCTCCTGGTTCAGCCAGGTCGGTTATGGCGGTGGAGCCGGTCCCGGCGTGATTGGCAACCTGGCAATGGCAGTAGCCACTGGCCAGTGCCGCGTGGGCGTCGCGTGGCGCTCAAGAAAACGTGCTTCTGGCGCCGTGCGCAGACCCTGGTCAAAAACCGGTTCTTCCGCACAAGAAGACATCGCTACAAACTACACCCGGCCCTTTGGAGTGATTCGACCAGTAGACGAGATCGCGCTACTGGCCAGCCGCTACATGCATGAGTACGGTGCCACCCGAAATCACCTCGCCAACGTTGCCCTGGCACAACGCAAATATGCCAACAACAATCCCGACGCACAGATGGTTGATAAAACCATGACGCGCGAAGACTATATGACATCGCGCTGGATCTCCAAACCCCTGTGTCTGTTCGACAACTGCCTGGAAACCGACGGCGCACTGGCCACTGTTGTCGTTAGCGCCGATAGGGCACGGGATTGCAAACAAACGCCTGTTTATATTCACGCCTGGGCGCAGGGCTTTCATGCCCAGCACCAGACAATGCAGAACTTTTTCTGTGACGATCCACTGCACGGGCCCAGTTGGGTTGCCGCACGCCAGCTCTACCGTCAGTCAGACATTCAGGCCCAGGATATCGATGTCGCCCAGATCTACGATGCATTCACGCCGCTTATTCCCCTCTCTCTCGAAGGCTACGGATTTTGCGACCGGGGCGAAGGAGCAGCCTATACTGAGAATGGCAATCTCGAAATCGGCGGTGCACTGCCGGTCAATACGTCCGGTGGTGGACTATCTGAAGCCTATGTACACGGCTTTAACCTAATCACCGAGGGCGTTAAACAAATGCGTGGCACGGCCCATAACCAGGTTTCGGACGCCGCAACCTGCCTGGTCACCGCCGGCGAAGGCGTGCCTACGGGCGCGCTGATTTTACGGCGTTAACACGGAGAGTACCGATGACCGACAGCGCCCTGCTACCCTTCATCGACGACACCAATAGACCCTTCTGGCGAGGTTGCCAGGGGGGCATTCTGCGCATGCAACAATGTCCGAAAACCTCTCGCCTGATATTCCCTCCGCGACCCGTGAACCCATGGTCACCGAGAGACAAATCTATTTGGACTGAGGTTTCGGGAAGAGGCACTATCTGGTCGGTGATCGAACCGCATCCTCCACTGATATTGAACTTCACCAAACTTGCTCCCTACAACGCTATTGTTGTGACACTGGAAGAAGACCCGAGCATACGTCTGATCGGCAACCTGGTTCCCGCCGAAGGCGCACAGATAAACGAAATTGCGTACGAAGACATCGTGATTGGCACGCCGGTTCAAGCTATATTTGAAACTATCAATGATGAGATCACCCTACCCCGCTGGGTGCTAGTTAGGCAGTAGAGACAATACACGCGTCTGCTCAGGAGCTTGGGCAATACAAACGCAGACGCATCAACATTAGTCAGGGAGAAAGAGAGATGACAAACTATCGAGCACTGTATATTAGAGAAGACGATAACGGCGACTTTACCCAATCAATCGTCAACCGCGACACCAGCGACCTTCCCGAGAACGACGTACTGATAAAAGTGCAATTCTCGTCACTCAATTTCAAGGATGCGATGGCAGCCCACGGCAATCGCGGCGTCACCCGTGAATTTCCTCACCAGGGTGGCATCGATGCTGCTGGTGTTGTCGAACAAAGCGCCAGCGATGCCTTTAAACCAGGCGATAAAGTAGTCGTTACCGGTTACGACCTGGGCATGAATACACCAGGAGGTTTAGCCGGCTATATCCGCGTCCCCGCCGCATGGATACTGCCCTGCCCCCGGGGCCTCGCCGGAAAGCGCAGTATGCAATTTGGTACGGCGGGCCTGACCGCCCAATTGTGTATCAACAAGCTGACACAAATGGGGCTGACGCCGGATCGCGGACAGGTACTGGTCACTGGTGCTACCGGTGGCGTCGGCAGCATTGCCGTGGCGCTGCTGGCAAACGCGGGCTTCGAGGTCGTCGCTAGCTCCGGAAAAGCGCAGCAGACCCAGTGGCTCAAAGACATCGGTGCCAGCGAAGTCATCGACCGTGCGGAGTTAAGTGAATTTAACAAGCGCCCGATGCTCAAAGAACGCTTTGCAGGGGCGGTTGATGTAGTGGGCGGCGATACCCTGGGCAATGTAATCAAATCGCTCAAGGCCGGTGGCAGCGTCGCCTGTTGCGGGTTGGTGCAGTCGCCTGCATTCGATGCGACCGTACTGCCCTTTATCCTGCGGGGCGTCAATTTATTAGGTGTCGATTCTGTTGAAATTCCGCTAAGCGAAAAGCAGGCAGCGTGGAAACAACTGGGCCGCTGCGCCAAACTACCCGCCATTGCACTGATCAATACCGAAATTTCGCTGAAAAAAGTTCCTGAAGCGTTGGCCAACTTGTTCGCTGGTGGCGTTACAGGACACACATTGGTCAAAATTGGTCGCTAAGTAGTCGGCATTGACTCGCGTTGTCGGAGCGGCGTTAAATCGAGCACAGCTTGCCGAAACACGTCGTACATACCGCTGTAGGCCCGCTTCGGCCATGTCCCCGGGGATGGCTTACGGCAGCGCTGGACAGGACGTAATGGTAATTCGCGTTAAGAGGCCTTGCCCAGCTACCCCATCTTCTCGACAGGAAAATCGG
>PKCY01000023.1 GCA_002862985.1 Haliea sp. | reverse complement strand
ACCGCTGCCGGCCCCGGCGAGGACAAGCATGTTTTGATTTTCTGCGGCGACGGCGGCGCGCTGAGCTTCATTGAGAGGGGAGAGAATATCGGATACATCCATTGTCGCATTCTAACGAATTTCACTGCCGCGAACGTACTCTTTCGCAAGGAAATTGGCCTACTGGTCTGTTATGATCACGCGAGATTTCCGCAAAATCGCAGGTGCCGTAGAGCCATGACTACTAATCACGACGATCACCCGGATGACAGCCCACTTTCTTATAAAAAAAACCTGCACAGCGGCGACAAGGATCAGCGCCGCGAACCACTGGTCAGCGGTTTTGAGGAAGACGACGAGGCCTTCGAAGAACATGACCGCGATACCGATTACTCCTCCGGCTACAGCGCAGACAGCCTGGAAGAAGAGGACTTTGACGATAATCTCGCTGACGAAAACGACAGCGGTCTCTTGCTCCCGACGAATACAACGGCTCTGCAGGAAACCGAGAGTGACCTGCAAGAGCCCGAGCCAATGGAAACGCAAGCGCCTCATGAGTGGCTTGAGGAGACAGATTATGACGAGGTTCAGGAGAACACTAGCCGGGACTGGCCGCTGTTACTCGTCTCCGTAGCGGTCATAGCTCTGGTGTTGCTCGCTTTTGGTGGTTATGGTGTGATGCAGGAACGCTCGGCCACTAGGGAAGAAACACGCCTGTTGCGCGCCGAACTTGCCACCTCTGCCAGCACCATGGATGTAAATGCCAACCGGGCGGCCATGCAAGCGTTACAAGATACCAATGCCGAGCTGGCTGCGAATGCAGGTGCGCTCGCGGCCCAGAACCGAAGATTGAGCGATACCGTCGCCGGGCTCGAAGCCCAACTGAAAGCCCAACAAGCTGCGTTGACAAAAAAGGTCCCTGCCACCAAAACACCGGATAAGCCTGCCGCGGTCCCAAAACCGGCCACACCGCAAACCACCACAACACAAGGCACGGCAAACAACAACACTGCAGCGCCGTCTTCCAGCGGAAACTGGTTTGTAAACTTTGGCTCATACACACAAACTGACATGGCGGAGACCTGGGCTAATCGGCTGCGTCCCGCAACCGGCCGGGTAATTATTGCCAAGACAGCTAAAGATGGAAAAACGATTTACCGGGTCAGGGTCGTAGGCCTGGCCAGCAAAGACGCCGCCAGTAAAGTGGCCCGCAGTCTCGAGGCAGAGATGGGTGTCTCTTCCCTTTGGGTAGGGAGCGACTAATGCAGTCGTGACTTGGCAGAGACCCGCTGTCCTGTTACTGTTTTTCCCTCAGAACACTGAAATTAAGTGAGGGAACCATGATCAATACAATCAAGCTGGCACTCATAGGCCTGGCCTTGGGAAGTGCGGCAAGCGTAGCCGACGATTGCACCGCGCCGCAAACACCGGCTTTGCCCGACGGTGCCACAGCGTCACTGGAGCAGATGCTGGCAGGACAAAAAGCGGTAAAAGAATTTCAGGCAGCAAATTCCGAGTTCCGGGCATGTCTGGATCCCAAAGTAAGTGCCGCTGAACTTGAATCTGTCGCCGACGCCGAGGATGAAAATATCCAGACCATCCTCCAACAGCTCAACGAGGATTACAACAACTCTGTGTCCGAAGAAGAGACGCTGGCCGAAGGCTTCAATAATGCGTTGAAAGCGTACAAAGCAGCCAACCCCGGCTAAGGCTGGTTAATCGCGTTTTATTGGGGTCTTCACAGAGCCCACAACCAGGGCAATCTCCCCGAGCGCTCTGGTTGCCGGTCACTGGCTCAGACAGGGTCATTCCACCGTGACTGACTTTGCCAGATTGCGCGGCTTGTCCACGTCTGTGCCTTTTTGAACTGCGACGTGATATGACAACAGCTGCAGTGCAACCGTATAGACAATCGGCTTGATCACCTCGGGACAATGAGGCATGGGTAGTACCTGCACCCTCGCTTCATTGGCGAAACCCGCTTCCCTGTCCGCAAAAACAAACAGTTCCCCGCCGCGAGAGCGAACTTCCTCCAGATTCGATTTCAGTTTCTCCAATAACTCATCATTAGGCGCCACCGCGACCACTGGCATGTCATTGTCCACCAGGGCCAATGGCCCGTGTTTCAACTCGCCTGCGGGATAGGCCTCAGCATGTATATAGGAGATTTCCTTGAGTTTTAGCGCGCCCTCCATTGCGATGGGATATTGGATACCGCGTCCCAGAAAAAGCGCATGTCGCTTCGGAATAAAGGCCTCCGAAAGCACCTGTATCGACGCATCAAGCTCCAGTGTTTCGCGCACATAATCAGGCAGCTTCTTCAGGCCAGATACAATTCCTTCCTGCCGTTCTTTGGGCATCTCCCGTCGCCGCCCCAGTGCCAGTGTCAACATCAGCAGAGCAACAAGTTGAGTCGTAAATGCTTTGGTCGAGGCGACACCGATCTCTGCACCTGCCTGCGTGAGAAATACAAGATCGCACTCGCGCACTAAAGAACTATTGTCCACGTTGGCAATCACAAGGCTGCCGATGAATTCGCCGTCACTTGCGTTGCGAAGGGCAGCTAGTGTATCGGCCGTCTCACCCGACTGGGAGATAGCAACCAATAAAGTGCCTTCGTGCTGCACGCGTTTTCGATAACGAAATTCCGAGGCGACCTCAACTTCACAGGCAATACCCGCAAGCTCTTCTAGCCAATACCGTGCCACCAGTCCCGCATGAAAGCTGGTACCGCACGCTACAATTTGTATGTTTTTCACGCGGTCGAATACTTCTGTGGCGCCGCTGCCAAAACGTTTTTCGATCTCCCCGCAATCCTGTGTGTCAGCAAATGTCGCCTTTAGCGCTTCTGGCTGCTCGAAGATTTCTTTAATCATGTAATGATCAAAGTCGCCCATGTCTGGAATTTCCACCGCGTCGGCTATTCGAGCCGTCGCACGCTGTACTTCTTCGCCGGCTCGATCGAACACTTGCACGCTTGAAGGTGTAATCCTCACCAGGTCTCCCTCTTCCAAATAAATAAAACGGTCTGTTACCTGGCGCAGGGCCATCTGATCAGAAGCCAGAAAGTTTTCTCCGATTCCCACGCCGACCACCAAAGGGCTGCCCTTTCGAGCGCCCACGACCTCCTCGGGACTCTTGACGTCTATAGCCGCCAGCGCATACGCCCCGTCCAGCCTCGACACTGTTTGTCGCATGGCTTGCAGCAGTGATGCGCCGGACTCAAGCTCCCGATGCAGAAGATGAACCACAACTTCAGTATCTGTGGCAGAGTCCATTGCATAGCCCGATGCGATCAATTCTTTACGCAGATCCGCATGGTTCTCGATTATACCGTTATGCACTAACGCAACGCGCTGCCCCGAGCTGTGGGGATGGGCATTTTCACGCGAGGGCTCACCATGCGTTGCCCAGCGGGTATGAGATATACCCGTTGAGCCAAGGTAGGGTTCTTTTTGTTGGGCGCGTTCCAGTTCTTTGACCTTGCCTTGGCGCTTGTGAAGCAGCAGGTTTTGCTTTCCATCGATCAACGCCATACCAGCAGAATCGTATCCGCGGTACTCGAGACGGCGCAGCCCTTCCAGCAGAATTTCAGAGACTTCTCGCCGCGCAGCGGCAGCCACAATGCCACACATAGTCAGTCCTTGGTGTCGGGCTTACGGGGACGCTTCCAGCCCTGGATATTACGTTGCCGAGTCCGGCTCACTGCCAGGTCTCCCTTGGCCACTTTGGTTGTCACGGTGGAGCCCGCCGCCACAAAGCCCTGGTCTTCAATTAGCAGCGGTGCAACCAGTGTGCTGTTTGAGCCAACAAACACCCCCTGGCCTATTTCAGTCTTGTGTTTGTTAACGCCATCGTAGTTGCAGGTAATTGTTCCCGCCCCGATATTAACCTCTGCACCCATTTCACAATCGCCGATATAGCTTAAGTGGTTCACTTTGCTGCCCGCGCCAATGTTTGCTTTCTTGGTCTCTACAAAGTTTCCGACTCGAGCACCGTCTGCCAATACCGTTCCGGGACGCAGGCGGGCATAAGGCCCTACACTACAATTATTGCCAACCACTGTTCCCTGCAAGTGACTCATGGGGTGAACTACTGAGCCCTCACCCACGCTGACATCGCTCAGGACACAATTCGCGCCAATCGAGACACCAGGACCCAACTGAACCGTCCCTTCAAAAACAACATTGACGTCGATAGAAACGTCTTCGGCGCAGCTGAGGCTGCCACGAATATCAAGACGCCCCGAGTCTGCGATACTCACACCGTCGCGCATCAACTGCTCCGCTTGCCGACGCTGAACTTCTCGCTCCACCTGATTAAGTTGCACCCGGTCATTGACCCCAAGAATCTCCAGCGCCGACTCCGCAATACACGACTTCACTACTTTACCTGCCGCTACAGCCAGGCTGAGTATGTCCGGGAGATAGAACTCACCCTGTTGATTATTATTTTCCACCAGCGGGAGGTATTCCTGAAAGTCCCGGCAAGGTGCTGCCAATAAGCCCGTATTGACCTCCTGAATCCGGCGTTGGCTTGGGGTAGCGTCCTTATCCTCCACCACGCCTAGCAAGGTGCCGTTCTCGTCCCGAAGAATCCTGCCATAACCATTGGGATTTTGCAGTTCTGCCGTTAACAGCGCGGGGCCATCCTGCGCCTGATGCACTAATTGTTGCAGTGTGGATAGCCGGGTCAGGGGAACATCCCCGTAAAGGACCAAAACAGTACTATCGGACGATACCGCTGGTAAAGCCTGGCGTACCGCGTGGCCGGTACCCAGCTGCTGCTCCTGCACCACCCAGTTGATGTCGTAACGCGCCAGCGCGTCGCAAACCTGGTCTCCGCCGTGCCCGATAACCACATGAATGGCCGCAGGCTCTAACACCTGTGCCGTCTTTACCACATGCTCCAGTAGCGGCATCCCCGCCACCAGGTGCAACACCTTCGGCAGAGAGGATTTCATCCGCGTTCCCTGGCCCGCGCCGAGAATCACGACTTCAAGTTTCATGGCAACGTTTTCCATCCTTTTCATGCTTGGTGCTTACTGAGCCGGAGGCACACATAATCGTTCTTTCCATTATGCGCTGCGGGACAACCATCGCCAACCATCGCAATGTGACGTGTTTTGCAGGTGGCAAAAAAAACCCCGGTGAAACCGGGGCTTTTGGACCTTTATTAGCGGTGAGGCTCCCTATGGCCCTAGCCCCTCCCGGTCCGGTTCTTCATTTTGCGCAGGGTAGCAAGCTGCGCAGCAGCTTCCGCCAACTGAGCGGATGCCCGTCCATAGTCAAAATCGCCCGTTTGGTTGGCCAGCGCGTGTTCTGCCTCTCTGCGAGCCTCTTCTGCAGCTGCTTCGTCAACATCGTCAGCTCGAACCGCCGTATCTGCGAGAATTGACACTACCCCCGGCTGCACCTCGAGAAACCCGCCAGAGACATAGAAAACATGCTCTTCTCCGCCTTGTGCCACAATGCGGACTGGTCCGGGCACCAGGGAGGTGAGCAACGGCGCGTGGCCATAGCTAACGCCCAGTTCGCCCACTGCACCGGTTGCAACGAGCATTTCCACCAAGCCCGAAAAAATTTCTTCCTCTGCACTAACGATGTCGCAGTGAATAGTCATTGCCATAGCCTAGCCTCGCTGACCTATTACTCTACAGTGTCTTGGCTTTCTCAATGGCTTCATCGATGCCACCAACCATGTAGAACGCCTGCTCGGGCAGATGATCGTAATCGCCAGCCAGAATGCCCTGAAAACCTGCAATGGTGTCCTTGAGCGACACATACTTGCCAGGTGACCCGGTAAAAATTTGCGCCACGTAGAACGGCTGCGACAGGAAGCGTTCGATCTTCCGGGCACGGGCCACTGTTTGCTTGTCTTCCTCAGACAATTCGTCCATGCCAAGGATAGCGATAATGTCTTTCAGCTCCTTGTAGCGCTGCAAAACAGCCTGCACTCCCCGGGCTGTTTCATAATGCTCGCTGCCTATCAGCAGCGGATCGAGCTGTCTCGACGTAGAATCAAGCGGGTCGACAGCAGGATAAATACCCTTGGCAGCGATATCGCGCGACAATACAACCGTTGAATCCAGGTGGGCGAACGTAGTCGCTGGAGAAGGGTCGGTCAGGTCATCAGCTGGCACATAAACCGCCTGAATGGAGGTAATCGAGCCGACCTTGGTCGACGTAATGCGCTCCTGCAGCACACCCATTTCTTCCGCCAGAGTTGGCTGGTAGCCCACCGCGGAAGGCATGCGCCCCAACAGAGCCGACACCTCGGTACCTGCGAGTGTGTAGCGGTAGATGTTATCTATGAACAGCAATACATCTCGGCCTTCGTCACGGAACTTTTCGGCCATGGTCAGGCCAGTCAGCGCTACACGCAAACGGTTTCCCGGGGGCTCATTCATCTGACCGTATACCATGGCCACTTTTGAGTTGCTAAACGTCTCCACGTCAACCACTTTGGATTCCTGCATCTCAAAGTAGAAGTCGTTTCCTTCCCGGGTGCGCTCACCCACCCCGGCAAATACCGACAGGCCAGAATGTTCTGTTGCAATGTTATTGATGAGCTCCATCATGTTGACGGTTTTACCCACACCCGCACCACCAAATAGGCCGACCTTTCCGCCCTTCGCAAAGGGACAAACTAGATCGATAACCTTGATGCCGGTTTCCAGAAGCTCGTCAGAGGCAGACAACTCCTCGTAGGCCGGTGCTTTGCGGTGAATGGAAGCGCGCTCTTTCTCACCAATAGGTCCACAGTCATCAATGGGATTACCAAGCACGTCCATGATCCGGCCGAGGGTTTCTATGCCCACTGGCACGGAAATAGGCGCCTTGGTGTTTTCTACTGCCAAACCACGACTAACGCCCTCAGAAGAACCCATGGCGATAGCGCGAACCACACCATCGCCCAGCTGCTGCTGCACTTCCAGAGTCAATTCTTTTTCCGGGACTTTTAGTGCGTCGTAAACCTTCGGCACTTCGTCGCGGGGAAATTGCACATCGATCACCGCGCCGATAATTTGTACGATACGTCCGCTGCTCATGTTCGGATCCTCTGTTTCAAAGTTCATTTCTGCTTGGCTCGGAGCACTGTCCGTCGCCGAATTCTTTTGCACTGTCACTAACTAATGGCGGCAGCACCGCTGACAATTTCAGAGAGTTCCTGGGTAATTGCCGACTGACGAGCCTTGTTGTAAATCAACTGCAAATCGTCGATCAGGTCGCCAGCATTGTCGGTGGCATTTTTCATCGCCAACATCCGCGCGGCCTGCTCACAGGCGCCGTTTTCGACCACCGCCTGATAGACCTGGGACTCGATGTAACGCGTTAGCAAGCCCTCCAATAATTCTTTCGCATCCGGTTCGTAGAGATAGTCCCAATGGTGATTCATCTCTTCCGATTGCTCTGGCTCAAGTGGCAATAGCTGTTCGACGGTGGGTATTTGCGTCATGGTGTTGACAAACTCGTTGCTTACCAAAAACAGACGATCAATCTTGCCTTGTTCGTAGGCGTCCAACATAGCTTTCACGCCACCAATGAGGTCGCCGATGCTGGGCGCTTCCCCAAGGTCGCGCACTGCTGCGGTGACATTACCTCCGTAGCTGCCAAAAAACGATGCCGCCTTGGCTCCGACCAGACAAAGATCAATTTCAATATTCTGATCCGCCCACTCCTTCATGCTTTTAATGGTGGCTTTGAACAAGTTAGTGTTCAGACCACCACAAAGACCGCGATCTGTAGAGACAACAATAAACCCGACCCGCTTGACGTCTCGCTGCTCCATATAATGATGACGATACTCTGGCGCTGAGTTGGCAAGGTGTCCGACGACAGAGCGCATGCGGCGCGCATACGGTTTGCCCAGTTGCATCCGCTCCTGTGCCTTGCGCATTTTACTCGCCGCTACCATTTCCATCGCACTGGTAATTTTCTGCGTGCTCTGGATGCTAGAGATCTTGGTCCGTATTTCTTTTCCGGCTGCCATCTACTGATCCTCTGGCTCTACCAGGTTTGAGTCGACTTGAAGGATTCAACCGCAGACTTCAATACAGCCGCGATTTCGTCGTTGTAGTCGCCACTGTCGACGATGCTTTTCATTAAATCGCCGTGCTCAGCGTGCATGTAGGACAGCAATGCGCCCTCGAAATCACCCAGCTTGTTGACTTCAATATCGTTCAAATACCCTTCGTTCGCGGCATACAAAACCACTCCCATTTCTGCAATCGACTGGGGAGAGTACTGCTTCTGTTTCATCAACTCGGTAACGCGCGCACCATGATCAAGCTGAGCCTTGGTCGCGTCATCAAGATCAGATGCAAACTGCGAGAACGCCGCCAGCTCACGGTACTGCGCCAAAGCCGTTCGAATACCACCGGACAGCTTTTTGATAATCTTAGTCTGCGCTGCACCGCCAACACGGGAAACAGAAATACCGGCGTTCATCGCCGGGCGAATGCCCGCATTGAACATATCGGCTTCCAGAAAGATCTGGCCATCAGTAATAGAAATCACATTGGTTGGAACGAAAGCAGAAACGTCGCCTGCCTGTGTCTCGATGACAGGCAGTGCGGTGAGGGAGCCGGTCTTACCTTTGACGGCTCCGTCCGTAAATTTTTCCACATATTCGGCGTTGACCCGCGCTGCGCGTTCCAGCAAACGAGAGTGGAGATAGAAAACGTCGCCCGGGTAAGCTTCACGACCCGGGGGCCGGCGCAGCAACAATGAAATTTGGCGATAGGCCCAGGCCTGCTTGGTCAGGTCATCGTAAATGATCAGAGCGTCTTCACCGCGATCACGATAGTACTCACCCATGGTACAACCAGCAAAGGGCGCCAAAAACTGCATGGCAGCGGGGTCGGAAGCGGTTGCAGCAACAATAATAGTGTGGTCCATCGCGCCGTGTTCTTCCAGTTTGCGCACCACGGCCGCAACAGAAGAGGCTTTCTGGCCGATAGCCACGTAGACACATTTAATACCTGTGCCTTTCTGGTTGATGATGGCATCGACAGCGACAGCGGTCTTGCCGATCTGCCGGTCGCCGATAATTAATTCGCGCTGGCCGCGACCAATCGGCACCATGGCATCGATCGCCTTGAGGCCGATCTGCACGGGCTGGTCGACCGACTGGCGAGCAATAACGCCCGGGGCAACCTTTTCCAATGCATCAGTCATAGCCGCATTGACCGGACCCTTGCCATCAATAGGGCTGCCAAGTGCATCCACGACGCGACCTTGAAGTTCAGGACCAACCGGCACTTCCAGAATCCGGCCAGTACAGCGACAGCTTTGACCTTCCGCCAGGCTTTTGTAATCACCGAGGATTACCGCGCCCACGGAATCGCGCTCCAGGTTGAGCGCCATCCCGTAGATCCCGCCCTCAAATTCAATCATTTCACCGTACATGACTTCGGCGAGGCCATGAATTCGGATAATGCCGTCGGTCACCGAAACCACGGTGCCTTCATTACGCGCCTCTACGCTAACATCGAGGCTGTCGATGCGCTGCTTGATAATCTCGCTGATCTCAGATGGATTCAGTTGCTGCATGATCTGTTCCTCAATCCTACGTCTATTGTCTAGGAGTTCATGGCTTCGGCCAGCTTATTCAGCCTGCCGCGCACCGAGCCATCGATCACCAGATCACCGGCCCTGATTAAAACGCCACCCAAAATGCTTTCGTCGGTGGCAGTGCTGACTTTTACATCCCGCTCGAGCTTCTTGCCCAACACCTCTCCCAGTTTCGCTACGGTGGCCTCATCCATATCAAATGCAGATATGACCTCCACATCCACTGACTTTTCCTGGTTGGCCTTGAATAATTCAAACTGAGTTTGGATATAGGGCAATAATGCTATGCGCTTGTTGGAGGACAGTATGCTGACGAAATTCTTTACTTTCTGGCACGTCGCCTCGCCACAAACATCATTTAGTGTCTGCGCCTGCTGCTCATTGGTCAGCGCTGGGTTGTCCAAGACGACCCTGACGCCCTCATCAGCGGCAATCGCTGCGCAGGTGGCCAATTCCGCCGACCACTCGCCCAGCGCATTGTGATCGCGCGCGAACTCAAATGCCGCTTTGGCATAAGGACGAGCCAATGTGCTTAATTCAGCCATAGTCTCGCAGCCCTACAATTCTGCTGCCAGCTTCTCGACCAACTCATTATGAGCCTCCCGGTCGATCGCTGCGCCCAATACTTTTTCAGCACCCGCCAGAGTCAAAGCCGCCACCTGAGAGCGCAAATGTTCACGCGCTCGATTGGCTTCCTGCTCTATCTCAGCCTGCGCAGATACCTTCACTCGCTCGGCCTCTGCCAGTGCAGCATTCTTGGCTTCTTCCACCAGCTGGGTGCCGCGCTTGTTCGCTGCGTCAACTATGCCCGCGGCCTCTGACTTAGCGTCTTTTAAACGCTCGACAGCCTTTTCTTTTGCCAACTCCAGATCGAGACTGGCGCGATCCGCGGCAGCCAGGCCATCCGCAATCTTTTTCTCGCGCTCTGCCATGGAAGCCAGAATCGGCGGCCATACATACTTCATGCAAAACAGCACGAAGCCAACAAAGGCGATCATCTGACCGATAAGCGTAAGGTTAATATTCACGCTTGCTCCTCACATGTTATTGAGGGCCGCGCTCAGGGCAGCCCTATTCCCGTCGTAGGTCGTATTATACTGGTGCGACAACGAAGATGAGATACATCGCGATACCAACTCCAATAATAGGGATCGCGTCGACCAGGCCAGCGCCCAGGAAGAAAGTTACCTGTAACTTGGGTGCCAATTCGGGCTGACGTGCAGAGCCCTCGATGAGCTTACCACCCAACAGGCCAACACCGATTGCGGCGCCCAAACCACCCAGACCCATCATGATGGCGGCAGCAACGTAAACTAATTCCATGATTTTCTCCTAGCGTTAAATAACCAAAGGTTACGAGTTAATGTGAATCAATGATCCTCATGAGCCATGCTGAGATACACGATCGTCAGCACCATAAAGATAAAGGCTTGCAGAGGAATAATAAGTAAGTGAAATATCGCCCAGCCAATTTGCAAAAAAGCCGCAGGGGCCATCCAGCCCACACCGGCGCTAAATAGAGCGGCAATCAAGATAAAAATCATCTCACCGGCGTAGAGATTACCGAAAAGTCGCAGGCCGAGAGAAAATGGCTTGGCCAGCAAGCCGACAATCTCCATAAACAGGTTTACAGGAATAAACGCCCAATGGTTAAAGGGCGTCATACTCAATTCCTTGACGAAGCCGAAACCCTTTATCTTGATCGAGTAGTAAAGCATGAGAATAAAAACACCTACTGCCATACCCAGAGTGATGTTCGGGTCAGTGGAAGGCACTATTTTCTGGAAATGCACACCTGCGAGCTTGAAAAGTTCGGGAACCAGGTCGATCGGAACCAGGTCCATAAGGTTCATCAGCAACACCCAGACGAACACGGTCAACCCCAAAGGGGCAATCAGCTTGTTGTGGCCATGAAAGGTGTCACGCACAGTGTTGTCGACGAACTCAACCGCCATCTCAACGACATTTACCATGCCACTGGGTACGCCCGTCTCAGCTTTTTTGGCAACGCTGCGGAATACCCAGCAGAAAACTATGCCAAGCCCTATGGACCACATCATGGAGTCAACGTGGATAGCGCTAAAACCCATAGCGGCCGCTTCATGTCCGCCGGTAGCCATCACCCAAGACCCACCGCCACCGATGATAGAGCCGTCATCACGCACAAAACCCTCAGGCAGCTTGCCATAGGTAAGGTTGGTCAGGTGGTGTGTGATGTATTCAGAAACAGTCTGGGTTGAGCCTGCCATCTATCAAAACTCTCGCTTCGTATCTATTTCCGTGAGCTAACTTTGCTGGTCGCGGGTAAGGAGCAACCAACTTCCTACAAACTGTACGGGCAGCATCACCAGATAACCAATGAAAACTGCCAGGCCGTCTACTGGCCGCACCGCTGCAAAGACAACGGCAAATCCCGCGACACTCAGCATAAACTTGCCAACCTCGCCCAGGTAGCTGGACCGGGCTATTGCTGCGGCAGATCGCGCCCCGCGCCATCTGAACGCAAGTAGAGCAAAATATCCCTGAGGCACTATGGCTATCAGGCCACCACTGAGCACCGAATACGCAAAAACTTTGTCATACACCGCCAAACCCAGGCATAGCAAAACCAGCAATACCAGTTGAACCACGGTGATCCGGTAGACCGGAGGACGCGTTATTTCAGCACCGCTCATGAGCGCCTCGCGATAATTCCCCTGGCGCAAATACACGGGAATCTTCCTCGGTTCGGGCGCGCATTATAAGGACATTACGGGGCAGGTTCAACCTGCAGATGAGCGCAGTAGGGATAATAATTAGCGCAGTTAGCGGCATGTTCGCGACAACATATCGCAGTTCTGGGGCTCACCTAAACCGAGACACCGTATCTTGTACCCTGCACCAATTTCGAAGTACCAGATAGTGTGTTTACCGTGGGGGTTAGCGCTTGTCGAATGCCGGCTGCTCATTAATACGCACGATGATCGGTAAGGGTCCAGCAGAATGAGAACCACGGCCAGCGGAATCCGTACACCACTGCTATTTTATGTGCCCCAGAATTCCATCAAGCTCATCGAGACTGTTGTAGGTGATCATCAATTTACCCTTGCCCTTCGCGTTGTGTTGAATCTGCACCGAGGCACCAAGCCGCTGGGCCAAATCATCTTGCAGATGCCGAACATTGGGATCGAGTTTTTTCCCGGTTGAGGTCGCTGTCGGTTTTGCCAGCAGGCCGCGCACCAACGCTTCGGTTTGTCGCACCGTGAGCCCCTTAGCCACTACCGAACGCGCCGCCTGAGACTGGCTCGCGCCCTCCAGTCCCAACAGCGCCTTAGCATGGCCCATTTCCAGATCACCATGCTCAACCAAACGACGTACGTCTTCCTGAAGACTCATTAACCGCAAGAGATTCGCTACGGCAGAGCGGGATTTTCCGACTGCCGTCGCCACTTCCTGCTGCGTCAGGTCGAATTCCCGCTGCAGCCGCTGCAAGGAACCCGCTTCCTCAATGGGGTTGAGATCTTCCCGCTGAATATTCTCGATTAACGCCATCGCAATAGCTGCCTCGTCTGAGACATCACGTATCACCGCTGGAATGACATCAAGGCCAGCCATCTGTGTGGCCCGCCATCGACGCTCTCCAGCGATAATTTCAAATTTTTGGTCGGATATCGGGCGCACCACTATGGGTTGCATTACCCCCTGTGCAACGATGCTGTCCGCCAGCTCCTGCAACGACTCAGGCTCCATATCTCGACGCGGTTGATACTTGCCTCGCTGGATGAGATCAACCGGCAGCTCCCCCATAGCCTGATCATTGGCACGGGTTGCCCCGCCCTCGGAACTGTCCGGGGCAGCACCTGCAGCAACTGATTGTGCACTGCTACCGCCACTGAGAAGCGCTTCGAGCCCTCGCCCCAGGCCCCGTTTTTTACCCGACATCTGCGCTCTCCATCATTTCAGGTCAGACCGCGCTGCCGGACTGCCCGGCGGCCTGTGTCTCGTCTCTGCGTATTATCTCCCCGGCAAGCGCCATGTAGGCCTTAGAGCCACGGGAGTATTTATCGTAATACATTGCAGGAACGCCGTGACTCGGAGCCTCAGCAAGCCTCACATTGCGCGGTATTACGGTACGGTAAACCTTTTCACCGAAATGTTCGTGCAGCTGAGCAGAAACATCGTTGGTCAGTCTGTTTCGCGGATCATACATAGTGCGCAAAATGCCCTCTATGCGCAGCATGCTATTAGATGCCTCTGTCACGCCTTCGATGGTTTGCACCAGGGCAGCGAGGCCCTCCAGTGCAAAATACTCACACTGCATCGCTATTATCACGCCATTGGCAGCTACCAGCGCATTAATAGTGAGCATATTGAGCGACGGAGGGCAGTCAATCAGCACGTAATCATATTGTCCGGCAACCTCAGACAGAGAGGTGCGCAAACGCAGCTCCCTTTGCTCAACGTCCATGAGCTCCACTTCAGCCGCGGTGAGGTCACCATTGGCCGGTAACACAAAAAAACCACTCTCTCCGGTCGGTTGCGCTACCAAATGAATGGGTGCACGGTGAACCAAAACATCATATATCGTGCTCTCGACGCTATGTTTGTCGATACCACTGCCCATGGTGGCATTGCCCTGTGGATCGAGATCCACTAACAACACGCGCTGTTTCATCGCCGCAAGGGACGCCGAAAGATTGACGCAAGTCGTGGTTTTGCCAACCCCGCCTTTTTGATTCGCAATCGCAATAATTCTGGTCAATGAACTGGTCCCTGGCATTATTATCCCGGTCTGTCCGGGCCCTGTTGCAGCACGAGCTCAACCAAGTGTCGCTGCTCACGCAATCCCGGCACAGTAAGTGGATAAACCGACACCTGATCGCACTCCGCGCTCACCGGTTCAAGTTCCTCGCCTGGGTGCACACCTTTCATCGCAAGGAGCCGACCACCGGGGGCCAACAGATGGCGGCAACCATGCATCATATCCTGCAAAGAAGCAAAGGCTCGGGACAACACCGCATCAAATGACTCCGCCGCACGAAAAGATTCCAAACGCGCCTGATGAACAACTATATTATCCAAGCAAAGAGCCGTTTTCACCTGAAAAAGGAATCGCGTCTTTTTACCATTGCTGTCGAGTAGGTGGAACTCCCGCTCCGGAAACATTATTGCCATCGGAATGCCTGGAAGTCCGGCCCCTGTGCCAACGTCGATAAACCGCTTGCCTGATAAATAGGGTGTGATGGCCAGACTATCCAACAAGTGCCGCGATACCATTTGGCCCATCTCGCGCACAGACGTCAGGTTGTACGTTTTATTCCAATTCGACATCAGAGCGAGATAGTCGAGCAAGCGCTCCTGTTGGCCGACCTCAAGCGTCAGGTCAAGAGCAGCACAACCGCGTTGCAACTGCGCCAGCAGCTCCGGCTCCAACTCAAGCGCGCAGGCGCTGGCCGTCTGGCGCAGGGCCCTGCTCGTCAAGGTCACATAAAGCGCCTCGCTTCTTAAGATAGATCAATAGCAGTGCAACGGCTGCGGCCGTCACGCCGGGAATACGTCCTGCACGCGCCAGCGTATCGGGACGGGCCTCAACTAACTTCTGCTTTACCTCATTGGATAGTCCGGCAACGGCGTTATAGTCGATGTTGGCTGGCAAGGGCGTGTTTTCATTGCAACGCAGGCGTTCGATATCCTGTCGCTGCCTATCAATATAGCCCGCGTACTTGGCCTGTATTTCCACTTGCTCAGTAGCCTGCTGGTCCGGGCAAGGCTCTCCCGTCAATGACGCAAGATCTCCATATTCGAGCTCCGGGCGCTTCAACAGCTCAGCCAGCGAATACTCACGAGCGATAGGGGTTTTCAGTTTTTCAGACAGAGCTTGAGCTTGTGGCGTGTTCGGGTGAACCCAGCTTGTCGCCAGGCGCTCGGTCTCGCTCGCGATGCTCTCGCATTTGCTTTGAAATCGCTCCCACCGAACATCATTCACTAAACCCATGGCCCGACCAAACTCGGTTAATCGCAGATCCGCGTTGTCTTCGCGCAACAGCAAGCGGTATTCCGCGCGAGAGGTAAACATTCGATAGGGTTCTAGCGTGCCCATAGTGACCAAATCGTCAACCAATACGCCCATGTAGGCCTCATCGCGTCGCGGACACCAGGGCGCCTCTTCGCGCACCGCCAGTGCCGCGTTCAGGCCCGCCAAGAGGCCCTGTGCCGCGGCCTCTTCGTACCCCGTTGTGCCATTGATCTGCCCGGCAAAATATAAGCCTGGCAGGGCCTTTGTCTCCAGCGAGGCCTGCAGGTCTCGTGGGTCAAAAAAGTCGTATTCAATCGCATAACCGGGCCGCGTGATATGGGCATTTTCAAAACCCTTAATGGACCGCACGAGATCAATTTGTACATCAAAAGGCAAGCTGGTAGAGATTCCATTAGGATAAAGTTCGCTGGTCGTAAGCCCTTCTGGCTCGATAAATATCTGGTGCGAATTCTTATCCGCGAAGCGGTGGATCTTGTCTTCAATGCTGGGGCAGTAGCGCGGTCCCACCCCCTCGATAACACCCGAATACATAGGCGAACGATCGAGTCCGCCCCGAATAACATCGTGGGTTTTCTCGTTAGTATGTGTGATCCAACAGCAGCGCTGTTGTGGGTGCTCGTCCGCAGCTCCCAAGTAGGACATAACGGGTTCGGGGCTGTCGCCCCATTGTTCTTCGAGATCAGTAAAATCAACACTGCGAGCGTCGATCCGGGGCGGGGTGCCGGTTTTCAAGCGTTCTACACGAAAAGGTAACTCACGAAGGCGGTCCGCAAGCGCGATCGACGGCGGGTCTCCGGCACGGCCGCCCGCGCTGTTTTCTAGCCCAATATGGATTTTGCCGCCCAAAAATGTGCCCGTGGTCAACACGACCCGCGGTGCACGGAAGACCAACCCCATCTGCGTGACGACGCCGACCACACAACCATGCTCTATCACGAGGTCGTCTGCGGATTGCTGGAAGATGGAAAGATTGGGTTGGGTTTCCAGTATTTGGCGGATGGCATTTTTGTACAGCAGTCGATCCGCCTGGGCCCGTGTCGCTCGAACTGCAGGCCCCTTGCGACGGTTCAATACCCGAAATTGTATTCCAGCCCGGTCGGTCGCCTGCGCCATTGCGCCACCGAGCGCATCGACTTCCTTTACCAGGTGGCTCTTGCCAATACCGCCGATAGCCGGGTTGCAAGACATTTGCCCCAGCGTGTCAACACTGTGGGTGAGCAGCAGCGTCCGACAACCCATCCTTGCCGCCGCCAGGCAGGACTCGGTGCCGGCATGTCCTCCACCGATTACAATGACATCAAATTGTTGCTGATATTCCACTTTCCGGGGCCTCATGTGCAAAGACAGCGCTCTTTGCGGGGGCGGGATTATACGTTGGACTGCCCAGTTGTTCAAAATTTGTTCAGCTAGCTAGCTTAATCCCTTTTTGCTCAAGCGGGCGTTAGCTTCTGTTCACACCAAACTAGAACGTCGCGCAACACCTCGAGGCGTTCCGGCTCGTTGAAAATCTCATGATACAGCCCTGGGTAAAGTTTCAGCATCTTGTCCCCAGAACTGATGTGCTCATGCATAAAACGAGAGCCCTTGGGTGAGGTCATTTCATCTGCTGACCCATGCATTATCAGCATGGGAAGTGTTAGCTCGCCGGCTCTTGTTTGAACGATGCGCATCCCGGCCAACAGCTCGCGCGTCATACGTGCGGACATTTTTCCATGGTGCACCAGCGGATCCTCAACATATTTCCTAACTTCTTCCGGGTCGCGGCTGACCCCAGCTGCATCCAACTGAAGCATTCCCAATTTTGGTGTGAGTCGCGCCAGCAGGCGCACCAGCAGCAACCGCAACCCACCCGGTTCCGGCTCCGTCATAATAGCCGCGCCGGAGAGGATTCCTCCCACAAACGCTTCCTGGTGTTGCAGCAAGTACGCGCTCCCAATTAATCCACCCATACTGTGGCCAAGGAGGAACATTGGCACGCCGGCAAATCGAACGCTGATTTGTCGGTGGAATATTCCCAGATCGCACAGATAATCCTCAAAGGAATCCACGTGCCCGGGAACACCCGCTGAGCGCCCATTGCCATTGTGATCCAGCGCCGCGACGATAAAATGGTTGTCCGTGAAAAACTGCGCCAGCGGCTGATATCGCGCGCTATGCTCACCCGCACCGTGGGCCAACAATAAAACGGCGCGTGGCGCTGCTTCCGGTTCCCAGCACTGATAGTAAATTGCGCGGTCACTGCTGCCGGTAAATTTACCGTCACTGTGTTTCATCACTCCCCCTTTGACTTGCCCCTCGGTGCATCGGTTTGGGTAATAAAAGCGCCGATCTCACTCCAGGCTTCCCGCGCCTCAGTGAGTTGCGGATAAAACATGTGCCACACATGCGCCATATGTCCCCATGTTTGTAAAACTGCCGGTGAACCGGCCGCCACCGCTCGATTGACATAGCGCAAAGCATCATCGTGCAGTATTTCCGATTCACTGGCATGCACCAGTGTCGGCGGCAGGCCACTGAGGTCGCCAAAAACAGGGGATACCACGGGATCGGTTGGGCTTATCCGATTCTGAACCCAGGCCATCCACCAGATTAGAGGCGCCGGCAGCCGCACAATGCGCTTGAACATGGGGCCGAGCATAACGTCGGTATCAAGGTTTCGCTTGACGCTGGGTGAGCTAAAAGTCGTATCCGTCACCGGAGACAACGCGATTGTCGCGTCAGGTAATCGCAATTGTTTGTCTCGGGCCCATTGCAGCAGGGACAAAGCAAGGTTGCCGCCGGCAGAGTCGCCACCAAGATAAATTCGCTCAGCTGTCGCAAGCCCCGCGGGACCGTTTTGCAATATCCATCGATACGCCATCCGACAATCCTCCACGCCCGCAAGGCGACGGTTTTCCGGCATCAGTCGATAGTCGATAACCAGCACCGCCGCGTTGGCCTCCCGAGAGAAGCTGCTGGTGATGTTGCGATGACTAGTCGGACTGCCCATAACAAAAGCGCCCCCATGAATATACAGAGCCCGCCTGGTGCGGCTAACCCCTGGAGCCATTACCCACTCTGCTTTCATTCCAGCGATATCGGCCGGGACAACCTGGGCCTGAATGTCCTGGTTAGCAGAGATTCCATCCATGTACTTTCGCATCAAACCCAGGCGCTCACTGCGGGGCGCCCGTTGAATAGGGCCCATACCCGAAGCCAGGGACGCCACCACCTCCTTGCGCTCCTCGCCAGTGCCGTTCCCACCCACAAAACTCTGCCCGGCTGGAGCATCATAGCGCTCTAGCTTCGCCGGTCGGAGATAGAACAGCGTGATTGCGGCTAGCGCCGCTAAAATCCATAAAAACCACATTACTTTTTATGCTCCTTTTCGATCAACGTTAGCAGAGTGACATTAAGCCGAACTGCGGGGCTGCATACAAGACCAAGCGACGACAGGATATAGGCCCGCACCTCGTCAGGCCAACGGTTTAGCTTGTCACTGTCACCACAATTTAGGTAGCATGCTACCCGCGTATTGATAATAAAATAACGGAGCCAATCTATGTCTGAGTATTTTTCTCTTCCACCGCTGTTAGGCCTGGGCGGCCTGATCATCGCTTTTCTCATTTACCTCGTTATGACTCGCTACGATGCTGGAGACGGCGTGGTGAAAAAGATTGGCGATCAAATTCATCTCGGCGCCATGGTGTTTATGCACCGCGAATACAAAATGCTGAGCATTTTCGCGTTAGTCCTGCTAATCGGAATCTACGTTTCCCCATTGGGGCTGAACACTGCAATTGCCTTTGTTGCGGGCGCCCTATCCTCTGCAACTGCCGGCTATCTTGGGATGTTCGCTGCCACTAAAGCGAACGTGCGTACCGCTGTGGCCGCGCACGATCACGGCCAGGACAAGGCGCTGGCTGTCTCCTTTTACGGTGGCTCGGTAATGGGCCTGTGTGTTGCCGCACTGGGATTGGTCGGACTGGGAGGCGTCTATTGGTATTTCGGTGGTGATCCAGAAACCGCCCATGCCATTCATGGATTTGGCATGGGTGCATCCGTTGTCGCATTGTTCTCACGGGTCGGCGGCGGTATTTTCACCAAAAGCGCGGACGTTGGCGCTGATCTAGTGGGTAAGATCGAGGCCGGTATCCCCGAAGATGACCCCCGCAACCCGGGCGTAATCGCGGATAATGTCGGTGATAACGTCGGTGATATTGCCGGTATGGGCTCGGATATTTTCGAGTCCTATTGTGGTTCCATGATTGCCTGTATTGCTATTGCATCTACCATGGCGGTAGGAATACGAAATGAAATGATGTTCCTGCCACTGGCTCTGGCGAGTATCGGTCTGCTGGCTTCCATCTGCGGTATTGGTATTGTTCGCGCCAGATCCGGCGCAGCACCGGAAGTAGCGCTGCGCACAGGCACTATGCTCGCGCCGGTAATCTTCGTCGTGATCGCCTGGTTCCTGATGGGTGCACTGGGAATAGACTCCAATGTTTGGTGGTCTGTAGTTTGCGGCGCCGTGGGTGGGGTAGCCATCGGCCTGATTACCGAGTATTACACTGGCGGTAAGCCTGTACAAAAAATTGCCAAATCCGGTGAAACGGGGCCAGCAACCGTCATGATTACTGGTCTGGCTGTTGGCATGCAATCGGTCGTTCTGCCGGTTCTCTTTCTCGCCGCCATTATTTACATCTCTACCAGTCTGTCCGGTTTGTACGGTGTTGGTATTGCGGCGGTTGGCATGTTGGCCACCGTGGGCATCACGATGGCGATAGATGCCTATGGTCCGGTCGCAGACAACGCTGGCGGCATTGCAGAGATGGCCGCGATGGGCGAAGAAACTCGCGCTATTACGGACGGTCTTGACGAAGTTGGCAATACCACGGCGGCCATTGGCAAGGGCTTTGCCATCGGTGCCGCTGCGCTTGCTGCTTTGGCCATCATCGCCGCGTATGTGGAAGTGGTCGAGGTGCACAATGTAGGCTTCACGCTTGAAGTAACCAACCCTATCGTGTTGGTTGGGATGTTTATCGGAGGCACTATTCCTTTTCTGATTTCTGCCATCACGATGACTGCTGTGGGCGAAGCGGCCTTCGACATGATCAACGAAATCCGCCGCCAGTTTCGAGAAATCCCGGGGCTGCTGGAGGGAACGGCTGAACCCGATACCGCCCGGTGTGTTGATATCGCCACCACCGCTGCTTTGCGCCGCATGATCCTTCCCGGCGCAATTGCTGTAGCTGCTCCCGTACTCGTTGGCTTTGGCCTGGGTGCTATCGCACTTGGCGGCATGTTGGCCGGTGCGCTCCTGGCTTGTGTGCTCATGGCGCTCATGATGGCAAACGCAGGTGGTGCCTGGGATAACGCAAAGAAGTACGTCGAAAAAGGCAATCTGGGCGGCAAGGGTTCTGATACACATGAGGCCGTAGTTGTGGGTGATACTGTCGGCGATCCCTTCAAAGACACTTCGGGTCCCGCCATGAACATTCTGATCAACGTTATGGCAATTGTCAGCCTGGTTATCGCTCCCTTACTAGTCGCCTAGTAGCGAGCCAACTCAGGCCAGCCAGCGGGTTTATCTCCACATCGATTTGCCATCACCTTCCGGGGTGATGGCACTTTCCTCGCAATTCGTTCATATTATGTTCTCTGACTCCTGCAGAGGTTTGCGTGCCAATTCTCACCGACGCCGAAAAAACTAAACTCGTGCGTATCATGAACGATCACATCCCACACACAGCATCACTGGGAATCGAATTGCACAGCGTCGTGGGTGAAGAACTCACGTTTACAATGCCTTACCGAAAAGAACTGGTAGGCGACGCCGAAGCCGGCACCTTCCACGGTGGCGCACTAACTGTTCTATTGGATCACACTTTAGGTATGTCAACGGTGTGTAGTGACAGCATGCCGCCCTCGGTGACACCCACTTTGGACCTGCGCATCGATCATTTAGGAATTGCACCACCAAATGTAGATATCTATGCCACCGCAAAAGTCTACAAAGCCACACGCAAACTGATCTTTGTCGAAGGTGTTGCGTATTACGACTCTAGGGATAATCCAATTGCCAGAGCAACGGGTAGCTGGGTGCGCGTAGCAGACGTCGATCTCACCTGGATATTAGGCGGCGCACAACAATGACGCTGGCAGATGTCATCCATCAGTCTCCCAGCGCTGATACGCTGAAGCTGTGGTTAACAAAAGTTCCATACGCCTGCTACTTAGGTATCAGAGCGGAACTGCACGATAACGAAATTCTGTTTATCTTGCCGGAGGATAAAAAATTGATTGGCAATCCATCCTTGCCAGCACTACACGGCGGCGTAGTTGGCGCATTTATGGAACAGGCAGCGGCGTTTCACCTGATCGCAAAAATGGAACAGCCATCTCTCCCAAAAATAATTAACTTTTCCCTCGATTACTTGCGTCCGGCGCGACTGCGCGATACGTATGCTAGCTGTAAATTAACCCGACAGGGCCGATTCATTGCAAATGTCAGTGTTACTTCCTGGCAGGAACATATCGATAAACCTAATGCAATCGCAAGAGCGCATTTTCTTATTCCAGAACTTGAACAATAGGAGAAACAATATGGCTCGCTGGAAACGCAAAGAGCTAGAAGATGCTTTTGATAACTATCAAGTCGCTGCTTTGAAGGGCGCACAAACCAAAGACTGGACCGATTGGGCAAACTGCTTTACCGAGGACGCTTCCTATTTTGAACATCACTACGGCCGCTTCTGGGGACGCGAGAACATCATGAACTGGATTACCAAGACAATGAATGAATGGCCTGCCAGTGATATGACTGCGTTTCCAATCACCTGGTATTCCATTGACGTAAACAAGGGATGGATAATCTGCGAAGTGATGAATCGTATGACAGATTTGGGAGACGGTAAGATTTACGAGGAGCCAAATATCACCATCCTGCACTATGCTGGCAATGGGTTGTTTAAGTACGAGGAAGACGCGTACAACCCAAACAATATGGGTGTTACCATCGGTGCCTGGATAGCTGCCAAAAAAGCACTCGAGGCGGAACAAAAGTAATCCCGTCTGCAGGTGAGTAGCTCCCTCACAATGCGGAACATCGTACTGCGTTTTGACATGCGCAAAGCACCCCAATGCACCGAGACGGTTTCTGATCGCTACAAGACAGCCATTGAAATGGCCTGTTGGGCAGATCGTAACACTGTGGATGTAATAGGCCTCTCAGAACACCACAACACCTCAGACGGATTTTTATCTGCACCGCTGCAGCTAGCCGGAATGATGGTCGCACGTACTCAGAGGGTTCGTATAAGCGTCAGCGCACTACTGCTGCCACTGCACGACCCTGTGAGGCTCGCAGAAGATATCACCCTGTTAGATCTGATCGCAGGTGGCCGCTTTACCGCTACCTGTGGGCTTGGTTACCGAAGAGTAGAATACGATAGCTTTGGGATCGATTGGAACACACGAGGCGAGGTGTTCAATGAGAAACTCGCAGTGTTAGTACAAGCACTTAAAGGCGAAGAGTTTTACGTTAACGACGGTCGCATGAAGTTACATCCTGCGCCGGTTTCACCCGTGCAAGCCCTCATCACAGTGGGTGGTAACAGTAAAGCCGCGGCCAGGAGAGCCGCTCGCTTTGAACTCCTTTTTTGCCCGGCCATCGACGACCCGGACCTTGAAAGCGCTTATTTGAATGCCTGCAAAGAACGGGGATTTAAACACGGGTTTATAATTTCTCCTCGGGAGCCGGCGACTACGTTTATCAGCGAAGACCCGACGCGCTGCTGGAAGGACATTGGCGAGTATCTGATGTATGACGCAAAGGCTTACGGTGCCTGGAGACATCCTAATCGACGGGCGTATGCAGAGTCTTTTGCAGATAATATCGACGAACTGAAAAAAGAGGGAAAATACCGTGTGCTAACACCAGAACAAGCTCTTTTAAAAATACAGGAAACGGGATCATTGCATCTTGCTCCTCTTACCGGCGGTGTATCGAGCGACTATGGATGGAAGAGTTTACGACTGTTTGAAGATCGAGTACAACCTTATATTTGAAGAGCCGGAGTGATTTTTCCTGCAGTCCTGTTTCCGTTTCAAGGCCTATTAACTATTTATATATATGTTTATATATTGGTATATATAAGGATTATTGTTGTTATTATTATTAGGGAGCCTTTTATCTGTGGAGAAGCTTTCTTTTTTATTTTTAATCAATTACTTACTCCAATGAGAAGCGATAGGAAAAGGAAGGTATTAACTGGTAGGAAGTAGTGGCCAAGCAGTGTATGAAAAGGCTTTTTTTGTGCACTCTTTTCGTGTGTAAATTTTACTGTGGAAAACCAACTAATCGATACGAAGTTTATACCACCTTCACCAAGGTATTTTACACAGTGTATTTTTCCGCTTGAAAATAATTAATAAGAGTGTGCTTTATACCTGAATAAGGTGTTGGTACCTTTTTTACGGTGTAGAAAAAGCTAAACAAGCAGTGTATTAGTTGTGGAAAATAGAGGTACTACTTGCCAATACAAAAACTGGAAAAGATAGCACCAAGCAGGTCATCACTGCTGACGGCACCGGTTATTTCTCCAAGAGAATTCTGACACTGCCGTAAATCTTCAGCTAATAGCTCACCTGCACCCGAATAAATTTGTTGTTGCCCATCCAGGAGGAACCGTTCTGCTTTTTCAAGCGCCACAAGGTGCCGGCGTCTCGCACTGAAGCTACCCGTTGACCCTTCCGTATAACCCATACATTCCTTCAAATGCTGTTTTAGAAACTCCATACCAGCACCGGTTTTTGCCGACAGGTCGATTATTGTTAGGTTGCTCGACTGCGACGTTCCCGGGTGGCATTCACCCAGATCACACTTGTTGCGAATCAAGGTGGTTGGGATCTTACGGGACAGCATCTGACCTTTTTCCGGCCATAATGAGTCCACGTCCAGGGGTCCTGTCGGCAAAGTAGTACCGTC
>PKCY01000175.1 GCA_002862985.1 Haliea sp. | reverse complement strand
GATTTCTACACTAGAACCTTTGCCGGGCGCCATCGAATTCATAGACTGGCTGCGTGAGCGCTTCCAGGTGATCATTCTGTCGGATACGTTCTATGAGTTCTCTCAGCCTTTGATGCGGCAGTTGCACTGGCCCACACTGCTATGCCACCGACTCGTCGTCGACGACTCCGGTTCGGTGGTGGACTACAAGCTGCGGCAGGAAGACCCCAAGAGGGCTTCAGTAAAGGCACTGCATAGCCTCAATTTTCGCGTGCTGGCAGCCGGAGACTCCTACAACGACACCTCGATGCTGGCAGAAGCGGACGTGGGTTTTCTCATTCATGCGCCACAGAACGTCATTGACGAGTTCCCGCAGTTCAAATCGGTGGACACACTTGAACAGTTGAAGCAGGCCTTTATCGACGGGAGCGATCGCGAGCTGTCACTCTAGCGGAGTCTTTCACCGTAACACGCTCGTATTGCGCGGGTATTTAGCTAGCGTTCAGGTGCTCCAGAGCGTGTAAAAACTTACCCACTTTATCGTAAACTTCCTGATATTCCTGCTGCCAGTCAGAGTCGGCAACGATACCTCCGCCTCCCCAGCAACGGACCTCGCCCTGGTCATATAGAAGTGATCGAATAGCAATGTTGCTGTCCATGCGGCCGTCTGCACTGACATAAAACACTGAGCCGCAGTACACCGCGCGTTCATGAGATTCCAGCTCAGCTATGATTTCCATGGCGCGCCGTTTCGGTGCTCCGGTGATTGATCCACCGGGAAAGCAATCGCGGAGTAAATCCCATACGCTGCAATTGCTCTCAAGTTCGCCGCTAATGGTGCTCACCAGATGGTGTACCGTTGGGAAACTTTGCACATCGAACAGGCGATCGACATGAATGCTGCCGGGAACGCAATTGCGGCCTAGATCGTTGCGCAATAAATCAACAATCATCAGATTTTCCGCCCTATCTTTGCGTGAACCAAGCAGTTCATTAGCGGCGTGCTCATCTGAATTCGGATCAGAGTGACGAGGTCGGGTGCCTTTGATCGGGGAAGTTTCCACTCGGCGGCCGTGTAGGGATAGAAAACGCTCAGGTGACAAGCACATCAAGGATGCTTCGTTCTGCAAGCCCAGGTAGGCCGCGAAAGGGGCGCCAGCTAAAGGGCGTAGCCTGCGGTAGGCGTGCCACGGATCGCCTGAGAAGGGAGCGCTAAAACATTGGGTGAGATTGACCTGATAGCAGTCTCCCGATTGAATATAAGCCTGAATTCGCTTGAAGGCATGCTGGTACTCTGACGCGCTGACGTTCGAGCGAAACTTGCCATCGAGCGAGAAGTTGTTCCGGGAAATCGCAATCGGTTGTCGCAACCTAGCGAGTAAATCCTGTCGCTGGTGGCTGGTGACACTTGGCTGGGACACCAGAGCAGTGCGCTGTAGTAAGTGGTCCTGGACAATACACCAGTCATACGCGCATAGCTGAGCCGCAGGAAAATGGGCAAAACTCGTGGACCCCGGAATATTGTGGAGACCATTACCGGCGTCATATCCCAGATAACCGAGTATTCCGCCGCAGAATGGTATGTCTGGCGACACCGGTTGAACGTCATCATAATAATCTCGATGAAAGTTATCGATGTCGGCAAAAAACTCGCGGCATTGTGATTCGGTGGCACCTGACATCAGAGCAGGAACATCTGTGCTTCCTGGTTGTGCGGTGAGAATGTCAAAGCGGCCAGATGTCGAGTGCGGAAAGCTACTGTCCAGGAATGCCGGGAAGGGTAAATCCCTAATACGTTCAAACAGCTCGCAACTGTCCACGCAGTAGGGAATTTCTTCCAAATGGACTGACCTGGTCAATCGCGGACACCTGTCGTACTAAGGACGTGCGTCAGCTTATGCCTGTTTAGCCCCATGATGTGAAAATCCTGCATCTGATTAGCGGTCAGTTATGTAGTTTAAAGTGTTAATCTGCGTTGAAATAACGACTATCTACGTTGAAAAGACTAGCAATGTCGCCTAGTCCGAATTGACTTTATAGGCCTGTCCCATTAAGGTTAAGCGCCCCGAATTTGGCAGGTTTGCATCCTAATCCCGACCGGCATAACTTGCAACTAGCACGCCTCTAAAAGGGGTGATGCATACCCTTCATCGCCCATGTGGTGAAATCTTTGGATCAAGGTATATGACCACTAACAACAGCACCAAGCCAATCGCCTCCCTCGAGAACCCGTTCGCCAAAAAGGTAGAACAGGATTTTCGGGTACCAGGTCAACTCGCTTCCGCGCCAGGGCCGTATGAAGAGTCTCTGACGGCCGGCTGGGAACTGCAGCAGCGACCACATCTGGCTGCGGGTGTAAAAAATATTCAGCGCCAGCATCAGAAAAAACGCATGACTATTTGGGAACGCATACGCTTCCTTAGCGACAGCGAACCCACGGTGTTGTATCAAAACTGGGGCCCCAATCTCGATGGAGCCTCGCTAGTGACGGCTATTATCAGCGTCAACGGCAGGGATGTCGCACTTTATGGCCACGATTTTACGGTTCGGGCCGGATCGATGGACGCGACCAATGGCGACAAGCTGGTGCGGCTATTCCAACTCGCCGCGAAACAGCGTATTCCAGTAGTAGGGATCAATGACAGTGCGGGGGCTTTTATTCCAGCTGGAGTAGGCGGACTTAATGGTTATGCCGAGGCTTTTGCTGCTCTGCGTCGGATCAGTGGCATTGTCCCCAGCATCATGTGCATGTTCGGCTTCAACGCCGGTGGCGGTTCTTACTTGCCGCGCCAAGGTAGTTTTCTGATTCAGCCCAACGATACTTTTTTCGGTCTAACCGGTCCGGGGGTAGTGAAATCGGTCTTAGGCGAAGATGTCACACCCGACGAATTAGGTGGCCCTGGTGTCCACAGTCAAACTGGCGTTACTGATTTCGTGGTCAAAGACGAGGTAGCGGCTCTGCGCAAAGTTCGTTCGCTGCTAAATTATCTGCCCGGACACAATGGCGAGCTTGCGCCATTTCAGGCCAGCTCCGATCCCATAGATCGAAAAACGTGGGATATCGATATTCTACTGAAGAAGGCTTTCAATTCACCGACTGGCTTTAACACCCCAATCGATATCACCATTTTGATCCAGCAATTGTGTGACCATGGCGATTTTTTGGAGATTCAACCAGACCGCGCCCGCAACACGGTCACTGCGTTGGGCCGCATGGGGGGAAACGTCATCGGCTTTGTTGCCAACAACTCCGCAGTAGCCTCAGGACAAATCGATATTGAGGCGGCCTACAAGAACGCCCGTTTTATTCGTTTTTGCAATCTGTACAACATACCGGTCTTATTTCTTGAGGACACTACTGGATTCCTCCCAGGGAAAGATCAGGAGGGCCGCGGTATTATTCAGGCGGGGCGCGCCATGTTGGATTCCATCGTCGACCTTCGTACACCACGTTTTCTGGTGCTGGTCCGCAATGCATTCGGTGGAGCCTACGCTGCGTTTAATAGCTTTCCTGTGGGTGCCGATTTTGTCGTCGCGCTCCCCACGACGCGAGTGGCTGTAATGGGGACTTCCGGCGTGAAGTATGTCTACAAGACGGAGCTTAAAAAAATCCAAAACTCTATTGCGCCTATGCTGGCCGCAGAGACTAAAGCGCAGATCAAGGCTGGCCTGTCTGAAGCGAATGGAGTAATTGCTGCCCAAACCATCGTCGATGATTGGGTAAAATCAGAAGAAGCACTACTGTCGCAGCGCTATGAGCAGGAGCTGATGAATCCCAATGAGGCATTGAGCCTTGGTTCCATCTCTCAAATCGTTATGCCATCAGAGCTGCGACAGGTACTTGCCGAAAACATGGCATTCTATCTGCGCCGCTATAAAGCAGAACCCATGCAGAGCATACAGCGCGAGTTTCACTAGACCGGCTCCAAAGATTATAACTTGAGAGGAAGACACGCGTGTCCAACGAATTTTACCTGAGTAATCCACTTGTCCATCGCAACCGCGAACTGGGACTCAGGCATACTGAGTGGGAAAAGCAGTTCGACTGCACGCATATGCGACCACTGATCATTTGTCGCGGTCCAATCCGCAAGGAAGCGATGGATGTATTTAATGAGATGGGCGTAAGCCACTTCGGCATATTACTCTCAGAAAAGGATTCGATCGTCTATCGCAACGCTATAGCACCAGAATTGCGCACAATGACGCATCCGGATCGCGTGCATCGCGTCCCTGACTATAGTGGCTCCAATAAAGAAGAGCGCGAACAGCGAATAGATCAAATCATTAACATTGCAAAAGAAAATAATTACAACGCGATCTTCGCTGGCTACGGCTTTATGGCGGAGGACGAGGCCATGGTGGCATCCATGGAGAAAGCAGGCCTGATATTTATCGGTCCTTGCTCACGCACAGTCCACGACGCAGGCTTGAAAGATGAAGCTAAGCGTACCGCACTCAAATGTGGCGTTTCCGTTACGCCTGGAATCGACAACGGCACAGCCTTAACGTTGCTGAAAAAGCACGCTGACGTAGCAGCCTTGGAAGCCTTAATCGCGACCCATAAGCTTAAAATTGATATAGCCAAACTAAAGGATGATTCGATAACACTGGAAGATAAAGCCGATATGGTGCTGGCTGCTTCCTATGCAGCGGACATCGATCTGTACACAGTCGATGAGCTGTGCGAAACCCTCACCGAAGCGGTGGTACGAATGTCAACTGACTATCCACAAAACCGTGTGCGCCTGAAGGCGATTAGTGGCGGCGGTGGCAAGGGGCAGCGCATACTCGGTATTGGCGAATCGGAACGTACGCCGGAAATGGTTCGCGAAATTTTAAATGAAGTAAAAACGACAGGTGTCGGCGACAATAAAAACGTATTGGTCGAGTTGAACATCGAGACCACTCGCCACCAGGAAATTCAGGTAATTGGCAATGGTCAATGGGCCATGTCAATGGGCGGTCGAGACTGCTCATTGCAAATGCACGAACAGAAGTTACTGGAAGTATCAGTGACGGTTGAGTCTTTAAAAAAAGCCCTTGCCCAGGCCGAATCCAGTTCTCAGAATGAAGAAGCGCGCATACTCAAACAGGATTTGGCAACGCTGGAGGCCATGGAAGCTGAGGCTGAGACGTTTGGCGAGGCCGTTGGGCTAGACTCAGTGTCGACCTTTGAGTGCATTGTAGATCGTGACAAACATTTCTTTATGGAGATGAACACGCGCATCCAGGTGGAACACCGCGTAACTGAATTGTGTTACTCCTTAAAGTTCAGCAATCCCGAAAACCCCACAGAGTATTTTGTCATTGAATCTCTGGTGGAGGCCATGGTGTTACTGGCTGCTCACGGCCAAAAACTGCCCAGGCCTGAGCGGGTTATCCGCATGAATGACAGCGTCGAAGCGCGCTTAAATGCGACCAACCAGGCTCTGCAGCCCCACGCCGGTGGTGTGATTGAGTCCTGGAGTGATGCTACTGAGGGCGAGATTCGCGATGATCAGGGCATTAGCCTGCACAACCCCGACACCGATGTGTTCATGCAATACACACTGGCCGGTGCCTATGACTCCAATATAGCGCTATTGCTTACCGTGGGTGAAACGCGCCTGGAGACCTACCAGAACATGGCAGAGGCAATTCGTCAGACGCGCATGCGAGGATCGGATCTAGAGACTAATTTAGAGTTTCATTATGGCCTGGTGAACTGGTTCATTGGTCAGAATATCAATGCCAGACCGACAACGCGTTTTATCGTGCCATATTTAACCGCTGTCGGCGAGTTGAAGCAGCGCGCCCTTAACCTCGACCTTATTGAGGCTTATCGCCAAATTACTGGAAATGCGCTGCTTGGGGTCGAAGGCCCAGCGGCTGAGGCTTTGGCACACACATTGCAGCTAAAAGAGTCGTTGATGCTGCGGCCACTGGAAAATCTACTGGAAAACCCGCACATGCTCAGTGGTTGGCTGAGCATTCACCGTGACTGCTATACGCTTATCGACGGCAAAATTAGTTGGAACGAAAACCCACTGGAACTTCTGTCCGATACCTACAACTATCTCAATATGGACTACGTTCCCGGGCATAAGCCGCCTGCTGCCGGCATGATTTGGGACCATGACAACACTATTCTGCAAGACTCACTGTCTTTTTACGAAGAGTTGCACAAACGCATAGGTGCTGAGGACTGGGTAGAGTTGTGTTCGGTTCTCGATTCAGCTGAACCGCACACGGGTTTTGATGATGCACTTTGGAATTCCGTGCGCAGCGCCCACCTGGGATATCAGGCAGGCACGGATATTGTCGCACTACTGCCCAGTATTGCGGAGTCGACCGGCTTCTACGAACTGACAGTGAACGCTGATCTGAGCATACATATTCCCGAACGCCTCTCGGAACCCGATTTGCAGGAGTTCATGTCAAAGCTATTGGTGCCGCCGCCAGCAGCCAAATCCGATGAGATCCTCGCCGAAAGTGGAGGAATGTTCTACTCACGCGAAACGCCAGAGCATGACGTATACGTAGCCGAGGGCGATCACTTTGAAGCGGGTGATCCTTTATTTATCGTGGAAGTCATGAAAATGTTCAACAAAGTTTACGCGCCGTTTTCAGGCTCCATCGCTAAAGTATTGGTGGACACTGATGGATCAATTATCAAAAAAGGACAGCCAATCTTCAAGATCATTCCAGATGAAGTATTAGTTGAAGAGTCAGGGCAGGATACTGCCGCACGGCGCCTTAAAGTCACTAACGAATTTTTACAGTTGCTGTAGAGAGGACCAAACATGATTACCGCCCTGGATCACATCGCCATTGCCGTGCCGGACCTTGAAAAGGCGATACAACGATTTGTCGCAGACTTCGGTCTGCCATTAGGAGGGACTGAGGACGTAAAAGAAGCCAAGACCACGGCGGCTTTTCTGCCATTGCCACCCACCAGTATTGAGTTGGTCCATCCTTTAAACGGTGAGGGACCAGTGGCAACCTATTTGGAAAAGAAAGGTGGAGGACTGCATCATCTGTGCTTTCGCTCGGATGATATTGACGCCGATGTTGCTCGGCTAAAAGAGAAGGGCTACCAGTTTCTTGCCGATGCACCAACGCCAGGCGCTCATGGTTCACGTGTGATTTTTATTCACCCCAAAAGCTGCGATGGTGTTTTGATCGAAATCAGCCAGCCAGCTGCGGAGCATTGAGGCTTTATCGATGACCGACAAAATCTACGACAAGGCCAATAGCACTATCGGAAGTTGGGAGGCTCTTGCGAACAAGCAACTAAAGGGTAAGGACCCCTCATCGCTGGCCTGGGACACAGCAGAAGATATTGTAATTAAGCCCCTGTACACGGCGGCGGATATTGAGTCTCTGGAGTTTACAGACACCATGCCGGGAATATCACCCTATTTGCGCGGTCCCCAGGCAACAATGTATGCCGGAAGACCCTGGACGATTCGGCAGTATGCAGGCTTTTCAACCGCCGAAGAATCCAATGCTTTCTATCGCAATGCGCTAGCTGCTGGAGGGCAGGGTGTTTCAGTCGCTTTCGATCTGGCCACACACCGCGGCTACGATTCTGATCATCCCCGGGTGACTGGCGATGTGGGGAAGGCAGGTGTTGCGATCGACTCCGTTGAAGACATGAAAATTCTATTCGATGGCATTCCGTTGGATCAGGTATCGGTTTCAATGACGATGAATGGCGCTGTCTTACCGGTATTGGCTGGCTATATCGTAGCTGCAGAGGAGCAGGGCGTTACGCAGGAAAAACTGACTGGCACAATCCAAAACGATATTCTGAAAGAGTTCATGGTGCGCAACACCTATATCTATCCGCCCGAGCCAAGTATGAAAATAATCGGCGATATCATCGCCTATTGCTCAGGCAACATGCCGCGCTTCAATACCATTTCAATTTCCGGATACCATATCCAGGAAGCCGGAGCGAATGCGGCACTGGAACTGGCCTACACATTGGCCGACGGTAAGGAATACATCCGTACGGCTATGACTGCCGGACTAGGGATTGACGATTTCGCACCACGCCTGTCTTTCTTCTGGGGCATTGGCATGAACTTCTATATGGAAATTGCAAAACTGCGAGCTGCACGGCTGCTGTGGTCACGAATAGTAGCTGAGTTCAACCCTCAGAATCAGAAAAGCTCGATGTTGCGCACTCACAGCCAAACCTCCGGTTGGTCCCTCACCGAGCAAGACCCATATAACAATGTAGTGCGGACAACTATCGAGGCCATGGCAGCGGTGTTTGGTGGCACCCAGTCACTGCACACGAATGCACTTGATGAAGCAATTGCCTTGCCTACCAAATTTTCATCTCGCATCGCGCGTAATACGCAGCTAATTATTCAGGAAGAAACGGGTATTACCAAGGTCGTCGATCCCTGGGGTGGCTCCTATATGATGGAAAGCCTCACTCAAGATATAGCAGACAAGGCCTGGGAACTGATTCAGGAGGTCGAGGAAGCGGGCGGTATGGCTAAAGCCATTGAAACGGGCATGCCCAAGTTACGAATTGAGGAAGCTGCCGCTCGCAAGCAGGCGCGAATTGACCGCGGCGACGATGTCATTGTGGGTGTGAACAAGTATATTCTTGATGAAGAGGATGATGTCGATATTCTCGAGATTGATAATGACGCCGTGCGAGAATCGCAACTCGCCAGGCTTGCCAGTGTTAGAGCCGCTCGTGATGAGACTGCGGTAGAGTCTATACTGGAAGATATCTATCAGAGCGCAGTCAGTGGTGAAGGTAATCTGCTGTCACTGGCCATTGAGGCCACACGCTTGCGTGCCACAGTAGGGGAGATTTCCTTCGCCATGGAACGAGAATTCGGTCGCTACAACGCCAAGGCGCAAACTGTATCTGGCGTCTATGGTTCTGCTTTCCAAAAAGATGAAAACTGGCAGGCCATCAGCAAAGACATCGACTCTTTTGTAGAGCAATACGGGCGCAGACCGCGAATGCTGGTTTGCAAGATGGGACAGGATGGCCATGATCGCGGTGCGAAAGTAGTTGCGACAGCATTCGCGGATGTTGGTTTCGACATCGACTTGTCGCCGATGTTTTCTACACCCGAAGAAGTGGCGCGCCAGGCTATTGAAAACGACGTACATGTGGTTGGGGTGTCCTCTTTGGCTGCCGGACACAAAACGCTCGTACCGCAATTGGTTGATGAGCTCAAGAAACAAGGCGCTGGAGATATTGTTGTGATTGCAGGTGGGGTTATTCCCAAGCAGGATTATGACTATCTCTATAAGACTGGCGTGGAGTGTATATTTGGCCCGGGGACACCGATTCCGCAGTGTGCTAGTGAAGTTTTGGACGCGGTAAAAGTCGCTCAGGATTGAACAGTTCGCCCACTGCTCCCGAGTCGTGACTGGCTGTGCATTCATCGCGGGAGATCACTCATTCAAGGCGGATTTAACACTACAGGTTGCCAACTAAAGGCAGACCCTGAAGAAAATGGTATTTTCGCACGATGACAAGCTTTGATCTTAACGAACTCGTAACAGGCAATCGCCGTGCTCTAGCCAAGGCCATCACCCTGGTTGAGAGCAAGCTCGATACCCATAGAGAGCAGGCGCAGGAGATTCTCGAACAGGTATTACCGCACAGCGGTAACAGCATCCGTATCGGCATCACGGGCGTCCCGGGCGTCGGGAAATCCACATTCATCGAAGCCTTTGGTCTGCACCTTATAGAGCAGGGCAAGCGTGTGGCCGTGCTCGCCATAGACCCCAGTTCACCCATCGCTGGCGGCTCAATATTGGGCGACAAGACCCGCATGGAAGAACTATCCCGCCGCGAAGAGGCCTTCATTCGACCGTCTCCAGCCGAAGGCGCATTGGGAGGCGTTGCACAAAGAACCCGTGAATCCATGCTGTTGTGCGAAGCTGCAGGTTACGACGTGATACTGGTAGAAACGGTCGGAGTCGGTCAGTCTGAGTACCAGGTCGCCGGAATGGTCGATTTTTTTATGGTGCTAATGTTGCCTGGTGGTGGTGACGAATTGCAGGGAATCAAGAAAGGTATTATGGAGTTGGCCGATGCACTGGTCATAAATAAGGCCGATGGCGAGAGCGAAACGCTGGCGAAGATGGCCCAACAGCAATATACCAGTGCCATGAGCCTTCTTCGTCATACCAGCTTTTGGACGCCGAGGGTGATGACTTGCTCGTCACTCAATCTCGTGAATATTGATAAAGTGTGGGGCATGCTGGTCAATTACTATTATCAAGCGCTGGACGAACAGTCTTTCTACGGTAAGCGTGCGGAACAAAACCGGGATTGGATGCATCAATTGATCAATGAATTGCTGTTGCTGAAGCTATCGCGGAATGCGGATATCAAAGAATTGCTTCCTACGCTGGAGCACGCAGTAGAGCACCAGGAAATGACGCCTTATGCGGCCGCACGGAAAATCATGGAGCAAGTGTAGACCAGGGCCTTATCAATGCGCTTTTACCCCCTCGACAAATTAATCAATCTTCATGACGATTACTTACGGCAGTTCAAAATTGACAATCACCAGCTGTTACTAATGCAGCGTCTCGGAGAGCGTTTTCTGATTGAAGCGCACTGTCCTCATCGAGGCCATCCGCTGGTATCGGCCTCGCTGGTCAACAGGTCTATTGAGTGCTCCCAGCACCACTATCAGTTCTCGCTTGACGATGGGTCTCTGTTACAAGGGCGTGAGGAGCCATGTCGCGGACTCCGTACCTTTGAGATTGTTTACCAAGGTAATGAGATTGGTGTGATTTTGGATGAAGAAGCCGCACAGGATTGAAAGCAATGCGGCTCTTCTGCTTCTAGCCGTCAAAAACCGTATTGTGTCTTTAGATCGGGATCCTTCTCCGCAATCAACCGCGCCAGATCCACCATAACCTTACACTGCTTCCAGGAAGCATCATCCTGCATTTTCCCCTCAACCATGACAGCACCACTGCCATCAGGCAACGCTTCAAGCACGCGCTTGGCCCAGGCGACTTCGGCCGGCGGGGGACTGAATACATGCTTGGCGATATCAATCTGGCTGGGATGAAGAGACCAGGCGCCAACGCAACCCATGAGGAATGCATTGCGAAATTGGTCCTCGCAAGCGAGTGGATCGTCAATTGCACCAAAGGGGCCGTAGAAAGGCAGGGCGCCAACGGCAACACACGCGTCTACCATTCGGCCCATCGTATAATGCCAGAGGTCTTGCTGGTGAGTGGCACGCGTGGCTTCGGGATTCCCTTCATGGGGATCATCGCGAACAACATAGCCGGGATGGCCGCCGCCAATGCGCGTTGTTTTCATGCCGCGGGAAGCGGCGAGATCAGCCGGCCCCAAACTCATGCCTTGAATACGAGGGCTCGCATTTGCAATCTCTTCAACATTGGCGACCCCCAGGGCCGTTTCGAGCAAACAATGCAGGAGAATCGGTTTTTTGAGGCCCGCGCGTGCTTCCAGTTGAGCTAATAGCTGATCGACAAAGTGGATGTCCCACGCGCCTTGTATTTTTGGCAACATGATCACATCGAGCTTGTCGCCCACTTCAGAGACAATGCGCGTAATGTCATGGAGGAACCAGGGACTGTCAAGGCTATTGATGCGCGTCCACAGCTGGGTGTCGCCAAAATTATTGTCCTTGGCAATTTGAATAAAGCCTTCCCGGGCAGCTTCTTTGTTGTCGATGGCAATCGCATCTTCCAGATTGCCCAGCAGAATGTCCACACGCTTGGCGATGCCCGGCGCTTTTTCTACCATTTTTGGATTGCTCGGATCGAAGAAATGTATCATGCGCGACGGAAGCACAGGGATGTCTCGCACCGGTTGCGGCGCACCCAGAGCCAGAGGACGAAAAAAATCACGGGGACTACGCATGCTTAACTCCTAGTCGTTATCGCTTTCATGTTTGTCAATTTCGCCGTTACAGCATTGTTGCCGCAGCGAATCATATTGTTTGAAAAGATCCATATTTTGAGACTGTAATTGTTCGAGCAGGGCCTTTTCACCACCGAGTTTGTCGATGCCAAACCCACCAAACTCTTCCTCCAGCCGTTTGTGTATCCAGTAGGCCTGATAACTTCTCCGGCGCCGTGCCAGCTGTTTGCGCTCCTGAAGCGATTGGTGGTGATGCGCCATCACGTCGGCCAGTGCCTCTATGCCGTTGCCGTTCATCGCGCTTGTGGCCAGTACGGGAACCTGCCACTGTCCATCAGGGTGCTCCGAGTTCAAGGCGTTGCCGAGTTCTGACAGCGTACGTTGGGCAACAGCCCCCATGTCTTTCTTATTGACGACTAGAACATGTGGCACTTCCAAAATACCCGCCTTCAAAAACTGAACACTGTCGCCGGAACCGGGTTGCGCAACATAGCAGGTAGTATCACAAAGCCTCGAGACATCGACCTCTCTCTGCCCTACGCCTACTGTCTCGATCAGAACGATATCAAAACCAGCCAACATGACGATACACATTGGCCATACCTCAGCGCTAAGGCCTCCAAATTGGCCACGGCTGGACAGTGACCTGACAAACACACCGTCGTCTTCGCCGTTTGTTTGCATGCGCACACGGTCGCCCAATAAAGCGCCGCCGCTAAAGGGACTGGATGGATCAACCGCAAGAATGCCCACACGCAGGCCGCGTTGTCGCCACACGGCAATCAAGGCAGCACCCAAGGTAGATTTCCCGACGCCGGGAGGGCCGGTGATACCAATGAGGTGGCTACAGGTATTACTGTATTCACTTTGCAAATGTGCAAGTAATGCTGCGGATTGTTGGCGCGCTGCGGTGCGTCTGTCATCGAGCAGATTGAGCGCTTCCGCGAGCGCTGCGCGCTCTCCTTTGGCTATGGCGGCGGCGAGATCGGAAGCTTGTGTGGCTGCAGATGTGCTCATGTTTGGCCTAAGCCAGAGGCTCCAGTCCGTTGACCTGGCGAATGATGGTTACCATCGTGTTCATAATGATGTTCATATCCACATCCTTGGGGGTAAACACGGCTTTTAGACCTCGATCCAGCAACTGCCTTGCATCGTCTTGGGGAATAATTCCACCGATAACCAACGGAATGTCTTTGCAGCCGATAGCCTCCAACTCATTGCGTATATCTTCAACTAGTTCGAGATGGCTGCCTGATAACACTGAAAGTCCAATGAGGTGCACACCTTCTTCCTGCGCAGCTCGAGCGATTTGTGATGGCGTTAGCCGAATCCCTTCATACACAATTTCAAAACCAGAGTCGCGCCCCTTCACGGCTATTTGTTCGGCACCGTTACTGTGGCCATCCAACCCAGGTTTGCCAATCAGCAGGCGCAACGGCCGACCCAGTTCGTCTGAGGTGGTTCGCACTCGTTCACGCACCTGCTCAAGCGCCTTCGATTCACTTCTATCAGAGGCGACAAAATCTACGCCAGTGGGCGCACGGTACTCTCCGAAAACCCCTCTTAGAACCTCACTCCACTCTCCTGTGGTAACCCCGGCCCGCGCACATTGGATTGAAGAAGGCATAATATTACTGCCGTCATTGGCAGCAGCCCGCAGTAATTCAAGAGCGTCATCGACTGCGCCCTGTTGTCGGGTTGCGCGAAAAGCCTGCAGAGCTGCTATCTGTTCCCGTTCGGCAAGCTCATCCACTTTCATGATGCCGGACTCTTCCCCGCCGGTAAGGGGTGATGTGGCAGTCTCCTGATAGCAGTTCACGCCTACAATTTTCAGATCCCCGCTTTCAATATTACGCATACGGCGCGTGTGGCTTTGAACCAATTCTCGCTTAACATAACCATTGTCGATACACGCGACCATGCCGCCATGGGCCGCCACGTTCTCCATCTCCTGTTGGGCTCCGGCAATCAATTCAAGAACTTTTGCCTCCACGACCGGGGACCCATCCAGCAAGTCGCCATACTCAAGCAAATCCGTTTCCAGTGCCAACACCTGTTGCATACGCAGCGCCCACTGCTGGTCCCATGGCCGAGGTAGGCCCAGCGCTTCATTCCAGGCGGGAAGTTGTATTGCCCTGGCGCGCGCGTTTTTCGACAAGGTAACAGCCAGCATCTCGAGCACGATACGTTGCACGTTATTTTCCGGCTGAGATTCCGTAAGGCCCAAAGAATTGACCTGTACACCGTAACGAAAGCGCCGTTGCTTTGGATCTTCCACCCCATAGCGATTTCGAGCAACCTCGTCCCACATACGACTAAAGGCGCGCAGTTTGCAGGTTTCCTCCACAAAACGAATGCCGGCGTTCACAAAAAAGGAAATGCGTCCGACCACTTGCTGAAAACGGTCGGCTGGTATCTGCCCTGATGCCTGCACGGCATCGAGGATGGCGGTGGCAGTTGATAGTGCATAGGCCAATTCTTGCGTCGGTGTAGCGCCGGCCTCCTGCAGGTGGTAACTGCAAATATTTGTAGGGTTCCACTGTGGGATATTTTTGACTGTGTAGGCAATCAGGTCCGTGGTCAGCCGTACCGAGGGTTCAGGGGGGAAAATATAGGTCCCACGGGACAGATATTCCTTGAGCACATCATTCTGCGTAGTGCCCTGCAATTGACCGGGGTCTACACCCTGACGCTCCGCAACAGCTACGTATAAGGCCAACAGCCAGGGGGCCGTTGCGTTAATGGTCATGGACGTGTTCATCTCGCCCAGTGGTATCTGATCAAACAGGGCTTCCATGTCGCCGATGTGGCTGATGGGAACGCCAACCTTGCCCACTTCGCCTCGGGCCAGCGGATGGTCGGAATCGTAGCCCGTCTGGGTCGGCAGATCGAAGGCAACTGACAGCCCGGTTTGTCCCCGGCTAAGGTTGGTGCGATACAGTTCATTGGATGCCTTTGCCGATGAATGGCCTGAATAAGTCCGCATCAACCAGGGGCGATCTCGCTGCACAGTGTCCTCAGTCAAGTTTTAGTCCTCAACGCGGGCGACGCTTAATTAACAGGCGTCGCTCTATTTCAAAAATCTTATCCGGAATTTTGTCCATATCAAGACTGCGCTTGGCATCCTCTTTGATAAACAAGTCCGCGCCATGCCTATCAAGAGCGACGGCAGCGGATACATTCTTTACGCCGATAAGTTGCACGGTAATAACACCATAGTGTTCAGTATCGGATAAGTCCTCTGCTGCGAGAATACGAGACATGGCACCAATCGTGTCTCCGGCAAAGGCTGGCTGGGTGTGGTAACCCTCGGTAAAACCCAATTCCCAGACCGCATGTTCACTAACATCGCGACTGGCGAGACCATCCAGCCAGGCGAAAACCAAACCACCGTAAACGATGGGTTCGCCGCTCATCTTTCCGGAAAGACTGCTGGAGAATATTCGATCGAAATGCAGCGGATGGCTGTTACCTACACCGTAGGTCAGCGCCATGTGTTCCTCGGTAATTGTGCGGCCATTAGCGTGAACGATGATGTCCCCTGGCGCAAAGTCCTCAAAATAGGTGTTGGGGCCAGTAAGTCCCGGATAAATGGATTCACCGGTCAATGGCAGTTCTACCCGCGCCGCATTATCCCCAGGGAATGTCGTTAAAACCTGCTGCGCCGGAGTGGTGGGTAGCCGATCACCACGCCAGGCAACGAGAATTTTTCGTTCGTACTGCAAGACAACCTGGTCATTCTGATTCACCCCAACGGTTCGGATAGTCGTAATCCCGGGTTTATCCGCGCCACGATCTCTGCGTGCCAGTACTTTGGTAAAAGCACGCAGAGTATCGCCGGGTGACACAGGTCGCAGAAACTGGACCTGATAGTAACCGAGATTGGCAATCGCTTTTTCGGAGTCGTTCTGAACACCCAGGGATAAGGTTACGTTAAACACCATTTGTGGACTGGCCAGGAGATCGGAAAAGCCATGCGCTTTCGCGTATTGACGATTCAGATACAAGGGGTTGGTCTGCATAAAAGTGCGGGCAAAATCCAACATATTGCTGGCAGTGAACGTAAAACCACGGGGGTGCTCAAATACCTGGCCCGGTACCAGTTCATCCAGATAACGACCATATTGAGGTTGCCGCGATTTCGCCAGATCAACCGGAATGTCGGCGGACATTTCAACCTGAGATGTTAGTGGTAAGATCACAGTCATAGTAATTTCCTAATCCGCGTTCTCGACCAGAGACCGGGTTATCACCTTCAAGGCCAGAGTTTCCTCGGCACCTTCAAATATCGATAGCACTCGTGCGTCAACAAAATATCGGCTGACCGGCGCTTCCTCGGCGTAGCCCATACCTCCATGAATCTGCAAGGCCTCGCGGGTAAACCACTCCGCAGTTTTGCTGGCAAAAATTTTCGCCGCACTGGCCTCCATATCACCGGCGCCGGCATCCATCATCGTCGCAACGTCATAAGTGATCTGCCGACAGGCCAGAAGTAGCGCTGCCATACGTGCCAGTTTTACCTGGGTAAGTTGATACTGCGCGATAGGTTTGTTGAACACGATTCGCTCGCCAGCATAGGAAATAGCTTTTTCGAAAGCCGCGCGCATCAAACCTACGGCTCTAGCAGCCGTTTGAATGCGACCACCAGCAAAACCTGCCATGGCATAATAAAAGCCTTTGCCATAACCTTCATCGCCTCCAATCACATTGGTGCCGGGCACAAAGAAATCGTCAAAGAACAACCCAAAAGAATGCATGCCGCGATAACCAATGGTGGCAATTGCGCGTCCGGTCAGTTTACCCCCGGTTTCTGGCGAGACCTCGAATTCGTGGCCGTCGCTCGAAGGCTTTTCGACCAGGAACATTGAGAGACCGCGATGTCCTGCCTCGGGGTCGGCATCGGTGCGGGCTAGCACCATAAGCACACCTGCCTTACCGCCGAAAGTACACCAGGTCTTGGCGCCATTGAGCAGCCAGCCGCCCTCCGTGGCTGTCGCCTTCAAACTAACCCCAGCGACATCAGAGCCATAGTTGGGTTCAGTGACTGCGACAGCACACATAGGCTCGCCCGACGCCAGTTTCGGAAGCCAGTGTTGCTTTTGTTCTTCAGTGCCCCCTTTGAGCAGTGCGCGGGCTAGAATTTCAGGGCGAGTAATCAGACTGCCTGCAGCACCTAGTGAGCCCCGTGACAGTTCTTCGGTTACTACGACCATCCCGAGCGTATCTTCCTTGTCATCGTCCTGCAGGCCACCATAGCTGGCGGGAATAGAGAGCCCGAACAACCCCATTTCCTTGAGCGGCTCCAGGATGGCGTCAGGAATGATGAGGTCTTGGCGATGGATATCTTCTGCTAGTGGCGCGACGACGTCGTCAGAGAAGCGATGAAAACTATCGCGCATCATGGTGTGATCTTCGCCAAGCAGATCAGGTCCTAAATCTCCCGCGCGCGCTACCACTTCCTGTCCGATGCCAGCAACATTGTCTGCGCCCAGGTGGTAGGCCATAAAACCGGCATACTTTGCGTCGGAGTCAACCTCGGCGAGCTGCGCAAGGGAGAGGCCGAAATCGGTGGGCCGTGTGCGCAGCCGACTCACACAGTTGGTCACCGCCTCGGCGCAAAACAACGCGGCCAGACGCGCTGTAAATGCATGGTCAGTCGACGAGTCCGCTTCGAGGCGACGGGCATGCGCCAGCAAGAACCGGGCTGCGGTGCATTCAGACCAACTAACGGATAATTCATAGGAAATTAGCTGAAATGTATCCAGCTTTGCGGCGGACACTCGGTCGCCGTCCACCGTTTTCGTTTTTAATATGGATAAAGCCTGGTCTATCAGGCCGCAGCCTGTCTCCAAAACCGCGGCAGCCTGCTCGAGCTGATGCCCGTCATCTGTTGGGACGTGAGTCATTTTTGATCCTGCTGATTGAATTGAGCGTATTGTTTCTCTGGCTCGCGGGGCATTGCGGAGTCGGAGACTGGTTTAATCATTCAAACCACGATTTTAAAGCCTCGTGCTGGTTTAAACAACCTAAGTAAGGTCGCTTTAGTGGATACGCGCGCGCCGGAATTTGGATCAAGTAGGACGCGCTTGCCCCGGCTACGTTGCGTTCTGTATCCTTGTCAACCTGCAAAACCTGCCCACCTCAAGTCACTTAAGGAACCACACGATGAAAATCCGGCCCCGTCGCTCATTATTGTACATGCCCGGCTCCAACCCCCGAGCCCTCGATAAGGCGCGAACGCTGCAGGCGGACGGGTTAATCCTCGATATGGAGGATTCTGTCGCACCTGATGCCAAGCAGCTTGCCCGTGATCAGATCGGCGCGGCCCTGGAGGAGGGTGGCTACGGTCATCGTGAGCTACTGGTAAGGATTAACGCCCTCTCATCAGAATGGGGCGAACAAGATATGCGCGCGATCAGTAATTTCAGCGTAGCGCCCGACGCGGTCCTGATTCCCAAGATTGATACGGCGGAGGACGTGATTGCGGCAATAGAAGCGCTTGAAAGTGCTGGTTGCCCCGACAGCGTGGCGGTATGGATCATGGCAGAGACACCACTTTGTATATTAAATATAGAGCGAGTTGCCGCCGCACACCCGCGCCTACAAGGTATAGTCATGGGAACCTCGGATCTTTCCAAGGATACGCGAGTTCGGCACACGCGAAATCGAGAGGGATTTATAACCGCACTGAACCTCTGCGTTTACGCCGCACGCGCCCACGGCCTGGAGATAATCGACGGCGTGCAGCTCAATCTCAAGGACGATGAACTACTGCGTCACTCATGCGATCAGGGTCGAGATTTGGGGTTCGATGGAAAGAGCTTGATTCATCCGAATCAAATTGCGGCCGCTAATACTGCCTTTGCGCCAAGCGAAGCAGAGGTTGCGTCAGCCCGCAATATCATAAAGGCCTTCGAGCAGGCCCAGTCACAGGGTAAGGGGGTGGTCGTGGTGAATGGCCGTCTGGTAGAAAATCTGCATGTTGAAGAAGCGAAACGCCAGCTCGCGCTGGCAGAGGCTGTCTCTCACGTCAGCCAGGGACTAAATGCTGAGCGGACGTAGCTCCGGATTTTCTATACTGCAGCGCCACAGCTCCTCAAACAATTCGAGATGGCGGCGCGTGGAAGCGCGGGAATCGGGCTCGTAAAAGGCATCATTGCCGCTTCCAGCAGGCTTGTACAGAACACCGCTGGTATCACGGATTACCACAGTGCTGCCTTTCCAGTCAGGGTGGTCTGAGAGTGTGCGTATACGCACGGTACTGGGCAATCGGTGTGCCAAAAGTAGCAGCTGATGCCCTCGACCCACTATTGCTCGAGGATCACTAATTAGAATTCTCACTTGCGTTTGGCGACTACGCCTGGCCAGCGCACTCAATGCATCTACCAGGTCGGCACTGTTAAACACCGAGTGATCAAGTTGGGGACTCAACAGACAAATATAGCGCGAGGCGCTTTCACATAGTGACAGCACATATTCGTTAAAGGGCCGGGGATATTCTATACCGGCGACAAACCCCTCATTGGACATCAACCACCCCGCTTTCCATGAGATACATAAGCAGCCTGAGCGTCTCCGGGTCAGTCAACGCCTCCCTCAGATCAGCAGCTTCCAGGCGCCAACTCTGACATAAAGTGAGCAGGCTCGGTAATATCGATGGGCTGAACGGTCGGCTTTGCCCATTAGCAAATACTACAATATCTTCCGTCTCTTCCTGCCAGGCCACTTTGCTGTAGGCACGCAGTTCGACAACTTTAACGCCCGCTTTTATTAGCGCGTGTGCAGAAGCTATTTCCTCGCCATCGTAAGAAGGTGGGTCACGAGGCTCTGTGACTAACTCCCCAAACCAACGCGTGTCACGTAAGCGATTCATGGCGGTCTGAAGCTGTGTTTCAGCCCGCGACAGATCTGCGGGGCTTATCTCTCCGGCGCGCGTAACGGGCGCTCTTTGGTCATCGCGATAGAACTGATCCGGTCGCATCTCTTGGAGCAACTCATCGACCCAGCGCGAGAGCATGTCTTGAATCCTCGGAGCACGAAATCCAATGGAGATTGTCGTGCATTCGTCCTGAGCGACCCCCCAATGTGCGACCCCGGGTGGCACGTACAACATGTCACCAGGACCCAACAGATATTCTTCGCGGGGCACGAAATCACCCAGTATGCGTAAACTCTCATGGGGAACTAACGCGCTGGTCTCGTCACAAAACTGGCCCAATTGCCATCTTCTCGATCCCTCACCCTGAAGCAGAAAGACGTCATAATTGTCGTAGTGTGGTCCTACGCTACCGCCGGCAACGGCATAACTCACCATGACATCATCCACCCGCCATTGGGGAATAAAATCCATCAGCTTACGCAGTGCAGCAACTTCTGGAATGCAGTGATCCACAGCCTGCACCAACAGTGTCCAGGGTGATTTTCGCAAGAAGTCTGATTCGATAAATGGACCGTGAAGAAGCTGCCAGCTGCTATCGCAATGCTCGATGAGGCGTGACTCCACCGCATCCTCAAGCGCGAGCCCAGCAAGTTCATGGCTACTGATCGGCGTGCGAAAGTCAACGATGGCATTTTTGATCAGCAGAGGTTCCCGCTGCCAATATCGGGCCAGAAATAACTGACGATCCAGATTAAGTAGCTGATCGCGGCCCAGATCTGTCACTACTCTATGGCCAGCGCCTGAGCGACTGCGTTACCAATATAGTCTGCGGGTGTCAGTGCTAATAATTCCTCTCTCGCAGCCTTCGGTATGTCCAGTTGGGCGACGAACGCCTGTATCACCTCGCGGTTCATGTCCTGCCCACGGGTGAGCTCCTTGAGTTTTTCATACGGTTGATCGATGCCGTAGCGACGCATCACTGTCTGAATGGGTTCAGCCAGAACTTCCCAGCTATCCTCAAGGTCTTGTGTTAACTGTGACTGATTCAGTTCCAGCTTGCCAATACCCTTGAGGCTGCTTTGGTACGCAATCAAACTGTAGCCAAAGCCCACACCCATGTTGCGCAGCACCGTGCTATCAGTAAGGTCGCGTTGCCAGCGGCTAATCGGCAGCTTGGTCGCCAGGTGATGCAGCACTGCATTGGCAATACCGAGATTACCTTCGGAATTCTCAAAATCGATGGGATTAACCTTGTGCGGCATAGTGGAAGAGCCCACTTCTCCGGCCACGGTCTGCTGCTTGAAATAGCCCAGGGAAATGTAGCCCCAGATATCGCGGTTAAAGTCGATCACAATGGTGTTGAAGCGGGAGATGTTGTCGAACAATTCAGCCATATAGTCGTGCGGCTCAATCTGCGTGGTGTAGGGGTTCCAGGTGAGTCCAAGGGACTCCACGAACTCGCCCGCATTCTCCTGCCAATCCACCTGGGAGTAGGCACTTAAGTGGGCGTTATAGTTACCTACGGCGCCATTAATTTTGCCCATGTACTCACTGCGCTCCAACTGCGCGAGCTGTCGCCTGAGGCGGGCGACAACATTTGCGATCTCCTTGCCCATCGTGCTCGGACTCGCTGTCTGACCGTGGGTGCGTGAGAGCATTGGAACTGCCGCTGCGCCATGCGCCAAAGATGCCAAGGCAGCCGCTATTTCTAACATCGTGGGTAAAAGCGCGCGTTTTACGCCATCGCGCAGCATCAGGGCATGGGCCAGGTTATTGATGTCTTCGGAGGTGCATGCAAAGTGCACGAATTCGGCAATGGACTGTAGTTCTTCGTTACCCGCAAAGCGCTCCTTGATAAAGTACTCGACGGCCTTTACATCGTGATTGGTTGTAGCCTCAATATCCTTTATCCGACGCGCGTCCACTTCGTCGAATTCGTTCACAATACTTCCCAGCAGGCGGTTGGCCGCGGCGGACAAGGCTGGCACTTCCGAAATTTTTTCATGGGCCGCCAGACGCTGTAGCCAGCGGATCTCTACCAGGACCCGACGCTTGATTAGTCCAAATTCACTGAATATATCGCGCAGCGCCGCCGTTTTCGTCCCGTAGCGCCCATCAATGGGCGAGACGGCGGTGAGTGCTGACAGATCCATACTTTTCTCCCTCAATTGAAGCCGTGATCTTACACCACACCCAGCCCGCGTGACAGGTTCTGAGAGGCTTTCAAGAGCTTTCTGCGCTGCATCAGCAGACGCCAACGGCGGCCACCCAACTGGCGCCAAATAAAAGCTGCACGAACACCCGCCAGTAAAAGTGCGCGAATGACGTCCGCATTTTTTGAGTCTTGTAAATGTTGCGCGCTGCCACTGACTTTTATTCTAAACCGTTGCTGGCTCAGTGTGTCCTGATAGATGCCGGAAATGCTGTGGCACAACGCGTTGACGTTACTCGAAAAGTGTTCGGCACGAAAACTGGTGTGTTCAAGCCGTGTACGCACAACCGCCATCATGTCAGCACTGGCAGAAAATTTTCGCTCTAGGTAGATCATGCTAAATACATAGCGCACCACTTCGTGATTTTCCTGTGCGTTTTTATCGGCCAGGATACTACTGAGGTTATGTAGCCCCAGTTTAACACCGGGAATGCCGCCAAAAATATCAGCCGTGGTGCCGGGGTCAAACACAAACAGGCTGTGAATTGAGGGCTCGAGAAACTCCAGAGGGTAACTGCCCGTCTTGGAAACCTGATCCACCATCCGCGCCGCCTGCGCGACACCCGCTAGCGCAATAGTCTGTTGCTCAAGATTCGAAAGGCTGTTCGCGTTCACTCAGATTCCTGTACTTTCAATGACGCCACCACCCAGGCATCGTTCGCCCTGATAGAACACGACGGACTGCCCGGGCGTTATAGCGCGCTGGGGATGTTCAAATTGGATCTGGTATCCCGCATCGTCGAAGCGGGAGAGGGTGCAGGCTTGGTCCGCCTGGCGGTAACGTACCTTAGCCGCACAGGCCAGTGGCAGCGGTGGTGCTTCGTCGGCGACCCAATATATTTCTGTTGCGAGCAGTGAGGATTTAAACAGGGCAGGGTGGTCATTGCCCTGGGCTACGACCAGCATATTGGTTGCCGGATCTTTGCCCACAACGTACCAGGGCGCGTCACGGTGCTGTGATAAACCGCCGATACCCAACCCTTGGCGCTGCCCGATAGTGTGGTACATCAGACCCTCATGCTGGCCCAAATGCTCACCTTCCACACTGTGTATTTCACCCGGCTGTGCTGGCAGATACTGCTGTAAAAAATCCTTAAAGCGACGTTCTCCGATAAAGCAAATACCTGTCGAGTCCTTTTTCTTTGCTGTGACCAGGCCATTGTTTAAGGCCAGCTCTCGCACCTGGGGCTTTTCTATTTCACCCACGGGGAATATGGTTTTTTCCAGCTCAGCGTGACCCACCGCATGAAGAAAATAGCTCTGGTCCTTATTGGGATCCAAACCCTTTAGCAGAGTACTTTTACCGTTTTCACTGCCTAAGCGAGTGTAATGCCCGGTGGCGATATAGTCCGCATCCAGTTGCATCGCATAGTCCAAAAAGGCTTTAAATTTGATTTCACGGTTGCACAAAATATCGGGGTTGGGCGTGCGACCTGCCTTGTATTCTGCCAGAAAATGCTCGAAAACATGGTCCCAATATTCCGCAGCAAAATTGGCGCCGTGCAGTTTAATACCTAGCTTGTCGGCAACGGCCTGTGCATCTGCATAGTCTTCCTTGGCGGTGCAGTATTCAGTTCCGTCATCCTCTTCCCAGTTTTTCATGAACAGACCCTCCACGCGATAGCCCTGGTCTTGCAACAGCAGTGCTGCGACCGAAGAGTCAACACCGCCGGACATACCGACTATGACTTTGCTGGAGTGATTTAAACTCATGCGTGTTGTATCAGACCCAGTGGATAAGCAATGCCCTGGCGGTAGCGTTCTATCACTGTGAGCGCAAGCGGACTGCGCATGCGGGCCGATCGGGCGACGATACTCTCGTAATCCAGCCAGTGTACAGCATGAATATCGGGGTCCAGAACAGCGTCTTCAACCGCCTCAAGTGGTTCGGCAAGAAATGTCGTACGGCAGTAGGTAATGCCCGTTTGCGAGGCGGTGTGCAGGGCAACGCTGAGCACCCCTGTCAGCTCCACGCGCCAACCCGTCTCCTCCAGCGTCTCTCTCAGCGCAGCATCAGCAAGTGATTCACCTTCTTCAAGATGACCCGCAGGCTGATTGAACACCATTTTGCCACTAAATTTGTCCCGCTCTTCTACCATCAGGTACTTACCGTCCTGCTCAATAACACAGGCAACCGTGACATGTGGCACCCACTGTTCCATCTACGCCTTTCTCCCAAATGGTTTACGCCTGGAGCTTGAGGTCGGCAAGTTAACATTCAGTTCGCGGTACTGGCCAGGCTGCAGGTCATCAAGCGACCATTGCGCGATACTGGCACGCACCAGGCGTAATGTCGGGAAACCCACCTTAGCCGTCATGCGCCTGACCTGCCGGTTGCGCCCCTCCCGGATAGACAGTTCCAGCCAGCTATCAGGAACTGTTTTGCGCCCTCGAACGGGGGGCGTTCGCTCCCACAGTGCAGGTATGCGCAGGGGCGCGGCTTTCGCTGGCAGCGTATATCCGTCTTTCAGGTCGACCCCACTGACGAGCCCTTGCAACGCTTGCTCATCGATATTCCCCTCAACCTGGACCCAATAGGTCTTCCATTGCTTATTGCGCGGGTTGGTTATTTGCTGCTGCAGGCCGCCGTCATCAGTCAGTAACAGAAGCCCTTCCGAATCGTAGTCCAGCCGTCCAGCAACCCTGAAGCCTGGAGCCGACATAAAGCTTGCCAGGGTAGGACGGCCCTGATCATCTGTGAACTGGCTCAGTACGTTGAAAGGCTTGTTAAATAGTATGATTTTGGCCATGTGATAAAGG
>PKCY01000214.1 GCA_002862985.1 Haliea sp. | reverse complement strand
ACTGTAAGCACTCGATTTAATCACAGTTACGATTTTTCTGGCGTCCATAAAATTGCTATCCAACCGATCAGTAGAACGGCGGTTTCCACGATTCAAATAACGGATGCACAGATTAGCAGGATTGATGAAGCGCTGACTTTGGAGCTTCAGAGCCGCGGGTTTCAGGTAGTGCAAAGTAATGCCGATGCCGACATGTTTTTAGTCTGGCATTTGGTAACGGAAGCGCCTATGGATACGAAAAATCTGAATTCGATTAGCCAGTATAATTGTTTAAATTGTGCTGCTGGGGACAGTGCGCAGGAGCCAAAATTCATAAAGGGCACGTTCGTAGTGGAGATGGTCGACCCTTTACAGCTGCAGTCTGAGTGGCGGGCTACGCTGGTCTCGCGCATTCTCAATGATCAGGGCTCACAGTTGTCAACGCAGAACCGGGACGCCGCTGCCAAGACCGTTCTTGCCCAGTTCCCTCCGAGTGTGAACAAGCCTTAAATTTAGAGATCCCATGACATTCGATGAGCTGGGCCTCGCCGCGCCACTGTTGCGTGCTGTCCAGGAGAAGGGGTATACCGAGCCATCTGAGGTGCAGGCCGCCGCGATTCCGGCTGTGCTGGCCGGGCGCGATGTTATGGCCGCGGCCCAAACCGGGACCGGGAAAACTGCTGGCTTCACTCTTCCGATATTACAGCTATTGCACAATGCGGGTTCATATCACCCACATCGTGTTCGGGTATTGGTGATCACGCCTACGCGTGAACTGGCAGCACAGGTCGGCGAGAGTGTGGCCACTTACGGCACTCACTTGCCATTTAAGTCCGCTGTGATTTTTGGCGGCGTCAAAAGCAATCCGCAGATTGTGGCGCTGCGAAAAGGAATAGATATTCTGATCGCAACGCCGGGGCGATTATTGGATCTTCACCAGCAGGGGGAGGTAAATTTCTCTGACCTGAGAGTACTGGTGTTGGATGAAGCCGATCGTATGCTGGACATGGGTTTCATTCACGATATTCGTCAGATTCTGAAATTGCTGCCCGCTCGGCGTCAGAATCTGATGTTCTCTGCCACGTTTGCTAACGAGATCAGGGCCTTAGCCAAATCCATCATGAGCAACCCGATAGAGCTATGGGTATCGCCTCCCAATGCTACAGCGGAAGGCGTGGAACAGTGGGTTTACCCAGTCGATAAAAAACGTAAGTCTGAACTCCTGTTGGATCTGGTGGTGCGCAATGATTGGCAGCAGGTGTTGGTGTTTAGTCGCACTAAACACGGCGCAAACAGGCTCGCTACCTTTCTAGAGAAATTCGGCGTCAATGCAGTAGCGATTCACGGTAACAAGAGTCAGGGGGCGCGCACTCGAGCGCTGGCTGGATTCAAGGCCGGCAAGGTCCGGGTTTTAGTGGCGACAGACATAGCAGCCAGAGGACTGGACATCCTCGAGCTGCCGCAGGTTGTGAATTTTGATCTACCCAATGTTCCCGAAGACTATGTACACCGGATTGGTCGCACGGGGAGGGCAGGCCTGTCTGGTCAAGCTTATTCTCTGGTGAGTGCTGATGAAATCGCACAACTCCAGGGTATTGAGCAGCTGATCCAGCGGCATTTGCAGCGAGCATATGTGGATGGCTTCGAGCCGGATCATGAAGTGCCCGCCAGTGACGCTTTGCGAAAACCCCTTGATTCGCGCCGTGGTCAGCGGCCCAAAGGACCCGGCGGGGCGAGTCGTCGTGTTGGTGGGAAGCTGCCAAATTCTAGCGGTCGTGGGGGCGACGGGCAGAATCGTCCCGGTCGTCGGCGACGCTCGCGGAAGTAGTTCTAGTTCGAACCCTGGGTGCATCCTAAAACTACGCGATTGTAAAATTCAGCAGGTTAGAGCTGATTACTACTGCGCCTCTTCACCCTGTCTGCAGTTCAATATACATCACCCGCGGTGGTGAATTGCAGCTAGTAACCGCCATCTCCCGCTCGCAAGATCGCTGCAAATTCTGTATCCAGTCTTTCGTAGGTCTTGCTTCTCGGTTTTAGGACGTAGACAGGCTCGTTGATCTGTTCCAGGTCATAGTTTTCTTTGCGTAAATCACCCTTCACCATTTTGAAAGTACCCGTGGTGTCCATTTCCGGTTGTATGCGCAGGAAAACAGGCTGCGCATAACTCGGTAAGTGTTCATTTATGTAGGCGGAGAAACTGCTGACATCCAGTTCCTTGACTCCCTCGGCTAGAACTAACGCAGCCATGCCGGCTTTGCCGTCGGCTTTTGAGATTTCCACACCGTAGACATTGCAGAAATCTATTTGTTTGTGACCGTTGATAATTTCTCCGACTTCATTGGTAGAAACGTTTTCTGACTTCCAGCGGTAGGTATCCCCGACGCGGTCAACGAATTGATAATGGCGAAATCCGAGGGAGAATCCGACATCGACAGTCTTCATTAGGTCGCCGGTATTGAACCACGCATCTCCTTTTTTAAAGACATCTCGCATAATCTTCTTTTCGGTCTCGTCTTCACTGGTATAGCCCTCAAAAGCAGTATCTTTTGTAATCTGACCCAACAGTAGCCCCGGTTGCCTGTCTGCGACGGCGATACAATACCCGTTTGCGTCGCGAGTAATTTCGTCGGTATCTACTTTGTACTCCACCAATGCCATTGGAATACTAGTGGTGCCCACTGTACAGTCTTTGTTCAGCATATTGACGAAGCCGACGTTGCCCTCGCTCGATCCGTAAAACTCCGCAATACGTTTTATCCCGTAACGGGATTTAAATTCATGCCAAACGTCAGGGCGCAAGCCGTTGCCCATTATAGACTTTAGCGGATTACTGTGGTCATCCGGCAGCGCTTTGATGGTCAATAGGTAACGACAAAGTTCGCCGATGTAGATGAAGCAAGTGGTTTTGTGCTCGCGCACTTCCCTGAGAAAATTGCTGCCAGAAAACTTTCGGCGGATAAACATAGCTGCTCCGGTGGCAAAGGAAGCCCCAACACCGAGGAACAGTCCGGTTCCGTGATACAAGGGTAGACATAGGTATATACGGTCATGTTCCTTGCATTTTAGCCCGCCCTTGTAAGACAAGGCGGCAGATATGAGAAAACGTCGATTGGAAATAACGGAAGCTTTGGGTAGTCCGGTAGTGCCAGAGGTGTATATATAGAGCGCAATATCAGCAAGTGTATTGTGTCCTGTGTCAGGCGGATTATTGCTGTCTTGGGTGGCAGATGCTTGCTCTAGATCACTGGCCCAATCGGGGCAGGACTCTTTCATTGCGTCCGCTACATACAGCCATCGCTCTATTAATGCCAGGCCTTCTTCGTCCTTCACCTGTGCGACGGCCTCCAGGCACTCCTCACCAAAGATGCACATTCTGGAGTCGGTGATCTTGAGGCAGTGTATGAGCGCCCGACCGGTGAGGTTGGTGTTGATTAGCGCGGCAATAATTCCCAGTTTGTTTAATGCTAGAAGGCTTGTCAGGAATTCGATGCGATTTTGCATAATGAGACTCACCGCATCGCCTCGAACCAAGCCTCGAGCACGCAGGTCTGCCGCATAGCGATTGGCGTGTGCATTGAGTTCACGCCAGGTGAGGGTTTTGCCTTCGAAGATGACGGCCGTGCGGTTGGGGAAGCGCTCAGTGGTGCGCTCCATCCTGGCTGCCAAAGAGTCACACGTATCCAACGGCCGTGGTTGAATCTCCTTTGCAACCTGCAACAGAGTGGGGGCTTCTGCTAGTGTTGCTGCGATATCTCGTAGGCTCATGGGAATAGTCTGCTCGTGAGTGTAAAAATGGAAAGATAACCTGTCTGTGCTTCGGCGGCAATCGCGATCAGTAGAAATTCCGACTCAGTGATCGATTTGCATTATGGACCCAGGAGGTTGGAAATCCTTCCCGTCGACAATTGCGAGAACCATGCCTCATCGTATATGCGTTGCAATAGATTGATGGCAGACAGTGCGGATACTACTGATTCAGCGAAGGTGGTGCGACGCGTGACCAGGTCAGAACCGCGGCCATCCAGTAATCCCTGGTGTCCAGCCAGTCGTAGGCCATTGGCGAATAGATCCTGGGAGACCGAAGATTCACAGCTGATAGTTCTACGCAGTAACATTTGCCGACCCTGGGCCAGTAGTTGACCAGTGAACATCTTCTGGTCATGGACGGGTCGATTTTCTAATTCCAGCAAGGCCACGGCAATAACTAAATAGGCCTCAGTGATGGAGCGCAAAATAGCATGTCCAAAGCATGGAGGTTTCTCACGTAGCAGTTTTTGAATAGAGTGCTCCCCAGATGCCCAGTCCGGGTAGCGTTGTTCGGTCTCGTATAGAACATCCTGCCAAAAATCATTTCGCGGTTTGTAGAAAAATTCAAATTTGTACAAATCGCGCAGCGTGGCGACATGGTTTTGCAGCGATCCGAGGCCTGGCGAGTCAATGTCCGAAGAACACATGGCAAGCCCTATTTCGCCTAGCGCTGCATGTAAAAAATAGTGAGTAATAGTGTTGCGATAGTAGGCGGCAGCGAGACGCTGACCCGCGGGGATGTAGTAGACAGGGGACTGTGCCTGGTCAAAGGTTTTGACCAGGCCAGATTGTTCAAGCGCGGTCACAGCGGCGCTAACCTCGGCTTCGCTATTGAGGCTGAAACCGGATGCGGCTGGCAGCGCGCGCTTTTTGATAAGATTAGAAATCTGCGCGGATTGGCCATGCATTTCTCCGATAGTTAGAGCGCGCCGATTGGCGCCTAACAGAACCATGGACAGAACGTCCGCTGATTTGATGGGTGTGATCTGTTCAATTCGTGTACATATATCGAAGGCCATACGGTTAATCTCAAACCGTTGACGGCTGTGGTCTGTCGTTGTTCTGCCCGTTGACATGTCCAGATTTTCATCCAGTGCGACCGGGTCACCGTAGCGTACATAGACCTTGCCATAGGCTTTTTGCATGCCGAAGATGTAGTTAAAAAACCAGCGCAGAGACTCTTTGCGTTTAGGTAGCCCACTTTGAATGGCCGCGTAATCATCGATTTCTGCAATTCGATCAAAGGCGATGGAAACGGGTACGAGCAACACGTCTTTGACGCGCTCGCGTTGACAGGACTCTACCACCCAGTTCAACACGCCCAGTTTCGGTGGTGACAATTTTCCGGTGCGGGACCGGGTGCCCTCGATGGACCAGGACAGGGGGCTCCGATGGCGAATCAAAAAATCAATGTAACGGCGGAATACGAGTTTGTAGATTAAATCTTCCTGAAATGTGCGGCGCAGAAAAATTGCACCTACGCGTCGTGCCAGAGCGCCAAAACCGAGGAAGTTCATGTTAATGCCGGCAAATATAAGTGGCAGCGGGCGAAAGTTGTTTTCATACAGCGACAGCAAGAAGACGAAGCTATCCATATGGGACTTGTGGGACCACAGAAATAGTAAAACCTTATCTTGTGACAGCGCTCGAAGCTCTTCCAGTTTGTCCAGATTAATATCCAGTTTAGCTTCGTAGCTTCTAGTGTAAATAAAGCGTGCCAGCTTCGATGCTGGCCGTAACCAGGACTCGGAGGGCGTCGCTTCAATTTCCTGCAGGCACTTACGCGCGTATGCGCGTGCTTGTTGGGGTGTCCGGTCGGTTTCACGAGCTGCCAGTTGCAGCTCTTCTTCAAAACACGGATCACTAAATATCTCAAGAGCACCTGCTCCGGAGGTCATAGGTTGAAGACCCCGAACAGCGCTGCGTGATCTGACAGGTCGCGCCACGGTCCGGTACTGAGGCGTCGACATGCGATCGGTTGCAATCCACGATAATAAATACGATCCACCGGTAGCAGAGGCGCCCAAACAGGGAAGGTACGCGCATGGCTGCCCTGCATATTGACGAAGAGTTCCTTTAGCCCAAGGTCTTGATGGATATGCTGTTCGGCGCGACGACGCCAGTCGTTGAAATCCCCGGCTATGATCATGGGCTCATCTTTAGGCACATGACTGTTAATTCTGTCGGTGAGTGCCTGGAGTTGTTCGCGACGTTCCTGCTCGAGTAATCCCAGATGGACGCACAAGGTATGCAGTCGGGTGTCCTTGTGGGGTAATTCCATGACCCCATGCAGGATACTGCGGCTGGAGCCAGGGAAGATGGAAATATCAATGTTTTCCCAGCTGACAAAAGGATACATGCTCAAAATCGCGTTACCGTGATCCCCTTTGCGATAAATGGCGTTGCGACCGTAGGCGAAATGCGGCCAGGCTTCGTCGGCGAGGTATTCGAAGTGTGGTTGGTCGGGATATGAAAACCGTCTGCGCTGAGCATTGCTCTTGATAGCGGTGCCATGAATTTCCTGCAGGAAGACTATGTCCGCTCCGGTCTCGGCAATACGTTCGCGCATGGTTTCCAGTACAAATCGGCGATTACCACTGCAGTAGCCCTTGTGGATGTTGTAAGTCAGTACGTGTAAATCTTTTTTCACAGTTCTCTCTTTAAACCAATGGGAGTATTTCCCAGGGACCTATTTTGATTTTTTTTGCGATTGGATAGCCTTTATTGTCCAGGACATTACATAGTCAAAGCCACTGGCTGCTGCGATGAACAGCACGGCAACCGATCCGATAAGTATAGATTCTTGCGGGACTGCCGGTAACACCTGATGCAACAGCACCAGCACGCAAAAGCAGATTTGTACGAGCATATTGCTCTTGCTCAGATTAGTGGCTGAGAACTCGAAGGCTCCGATAAATTTGTAATAGCAGCTCGCGCCGATAACAATAATCAAATCGCGAGTGATCACTGCAATAGCCAGATACCAGGGGATGAGTTCGACCTGAGCCAGACACACGAAGGTGACCGTGATTAGGGTCTTGTCGGCAATAGGATCAAGTGCGGCCCCAAAGCTGGAATGTGCTTGCAGCCATCTGGCGAAAAAGCCATCCAGGAGATCGGTCAATCCGGCAAGGAATCCAACCGCAAGCGCCAGAGCGTAGTTTTCCTCCAGAATTAGAAACCCCAGCGGCAGGGTCAGCAGCAGGCGAAGGATTGTCAGGCTGTTGGGTAGGTACTGTAGCATGGTGTCGTTTGTCCGTTGATATCTCTATACCTAGAAAAGTCTGTGCTGTTCAAACTTACTCGCGAGGACACACCTACGCCGGTGCAGGTTATTGGCCAGGCGAATCCTAGTTGGACGCTTGCCACAGTAAAAACACTGCTAGTTCACGCCTCTGCGCGTCACTGAGGGGAAACAGTGGCATGGGGGAGGGCGGTGCCTCCAATATCTCCAGGACCGCGGTATAACCCATGCGTTCAGAGAGTTGATCAAGTCGTTTTGGATTTTCGCCTTCTCCATGGCAGCTGCTGCACTGGAAGCGCTGATACAATTCACGGCCTTCATCTGCCATTTCCGCCAGGTCTGCGTCGGCAAGCCATGCGGGCGGTTCGCTATCCAGCCTGTTCATTGCGGGCACCAGAAGCTCTGCCGATCCACCATTGACGTTAGAGTCTCCCACGTTGGCGCTGTAGCTGACCCGGTAGATAGCGCCGGCATAATCATCAGAAACAAAAATGTCTCCGTCTGGCCCCTGAGCGACATCGACCGGGCGCCCACTGATGTTGCCCTCCCGATTAAAGCCAGAGAGAAAGTCGCGTTCCTCGATTCCTTCGTCTGTCCAATGCAGTGACACTACTTTGTATCCGTCGGGTGTGCTGCGGTTCCACGAACCGTGCAGTGCTGCCAGCGCGCTGCGCTCATACTGTGTTGGGAGTTTTGAGGCATCGAGAAATGTCATACCCAGCGGGGCGTTGTGCGCGCGAAACCCATGGGCTGGTGTGGTCGGGTTTCGGGTCTTTGCCAGTGGGTCAGGTCCCATGTCGGGGTCGGGAATATTGTCGCCGTTGAAGTAGGGCCAGCCATAGAAGCGGCCGGGTTCAATGAGGTTGAGTTCGCACGGCGGGAAGTTGTCGCCCATTAAATCGCGTCCATTGTCAGTGGCAAACAGTTCACCGCTCCAGGGAGCCCAGTCGAAGCCAACACTATTGCGCAGTCCGGTTGCGAGGATTTCGCCCTCACTTCCGTCCAGATTGAAACGCATCATCGTTGCGCGTCTGGGATCATCTTCTGTGCAGATGTTACAGGTTGAGCCCTGTGCGAGATATAGCTTGTTATCCTTGCCGATACGAATGGTCTTACTCCAATGGTTACCGTTGTCGGTTAATCCAGTTATCACCGGCTCCCATTCTCCTGTGATACTGCCAGACATTTCGTCAAAGGGTATGCGGCCGATTTGGTTCGACTCCGCGATGTAGAGCCAGTCGTCGATTATATCCATTCCCAGTGGGCGTTTCAGGTCCGCTACTAATGTCTCTCTGGAATCGGGAGTGCCGTCGCCATCTTGGTCGCGCCCCAACAATATTATGTCACCAGAATGAGGTCTGCTCACCAACAGATCTCCCGCAGAAGTAAAGCGCAAAAATCGCGCTTTGGGGAGGTCTGTAGCATAAAGCGAAATAGAGAATCCCTCAGGCACCTCGTATCGTTGTCGTATCATTTGTTTATTTGTCTGCGGGCCGGATGCGCCAGGCAGCGCACTGAGCAGCATGACCAGAGTGGAGCTGCTGGTGGTGCCACTGGCGACCAAAAGAGCCGGTACGCTGGCTAACAGGATGATGACAACGCCCAGCGATAAGAAGAATTTGCGCATTCAGAGGTCCCTTTGAATCTGAAAGTATTAGTGCCATATAAGCAACGGCGCACGACTATAGCACAGCGCTTAGCGGGCGTATTATGACGGAAGATTGCGGTCAGGGCAGCCCGAAAATTGATACTGGCTGCCGCTCGCTGGGGAGAATCTCCGAGGTGTAAAATGTGGGAATTGTGACATTTGCACAATGGTCGGCACGCAAATTGCCCGACGGTACTGTCGTGTCACGCCGTCCACCGGGGGCTCAAAAATTGTATGATTAAGTGGAGAAATCTCTAGTTTTATGTGGACAAGGGTGAGGCTGATACCTAGGGTCGTGGTGTAAAGTTGCACCGGGACGCGAATTCTACCGGAATGTGAGCTAGGTTCGACACTGGGGCAAAAGACAAATAACGGGACTTCGGGCACCTATGCTCAAAACATTAAAAGTCAGGACCACCGACCTGGACATTGGCATGTACGTCAGTGGGCTGGATCGTCCGTGGCTAGAGACTCCCTTTTTTACACAGGGTTTTTTGATTGAAGGTCTCGAGGACTTGGATCACCTGCGCCGGTACTGCGAATTTGTTTTCGTCGATAGCCAGCTCAGTGGCAAAAAAAATAGTATTTTGCACCGTCAGGCGCGGCGACCGACCGATGTCGCGCCTGAGAAAATTTCAGATGTTACGCCTGAGAAAAGTTTAAAAGATCGTCCCCGTATTCCAATAGCGCGCATTTTTGATGGCCGTGAACTGAAGGCCTATGCTGATGATTGCGCCTGGGAAGAGGAACACCCCACGGCACAGCGTGCGCTGAATACTCTGATCGGCGACATCGATAACATTTTCGACCACCTCAGCGCGGGAGAAAAACTCAATGTTATTAAATTGCGCAAGTCGGTGGGGCCGGTTGTAGATAGTATCAGTCGCAATCCGGATGCCTGCCTGTGGGTGACCCGGCTGAAGCAGCATGACCAATACACCTATCAACACTCTATCAGTGCGGCGGTGTGGTCGGTTTCATTGGGACGGCAGTTAGGCTTGCAGCGCCAAGACCTGCGTTCTTTGGCCATGGGCTGTTTGTTGATGGATGTCGGCAAGCTGCGCGTGGACCCCGCTCTGCTCCAGGCCGAACGAGAACTCACTACAGACGAGGCGGCTGAAGTAGCTGCTCACATTGGGCACGGCATGGACATACTTCAGGAATGTGGCGTGATCAACCAGGATGTCATGAATATGGTCGCGCACCACCATGAGCGTCATGACGGTTCGGGTTACCCTAACGGGCTGGCGGGATATCAAATCCCGCCTTTCGCCCGCATCGCATCTATCGTCGATACCTACGATGCTATTACCAGTTGGCGCCCCCACGCTAGAGCTGCCGCTCCCAGCGACGTTATCAAAATGTTGTACGGGATGCGCGATAAAGATTTCCAGACGGAATTGGTCGAAGCCTTCATTCAGGCGATTGGTATTTACCCGGCCGGCACACTGGTGGAGTTGTCATCTGGTGAAGTAGGTGTGGTGGTTGCTGAGTACCGCACGCGACGTCTGCGTCCCAGAGTGATGGTGCTGCTGGATGCGAACAAACAGAAACTGCGTGAATCCAAGGTGATTGACCTGCAGGAATGTGCGGGGAGCCAGGCAGGTGCAGAGTCCCTTAGTATTAAAAAAAGTCTTGAATCGGATGCCTATGGCATCGATATTTCTACAGTCAGCATCTAGCGTAAATTCGTCGCTTCTACTATTCTTAACAGCCTTCGACAGTACATAGTAGGGTTTATCCATATCGCCTAATCGGTGTCTTTTAGTCTAAAAGAAGGGCGATGGGCCATGGTTGGTGCTCATCTGTTCGAGGAACCTATCTGTGCACCTGTCCCCACCCCGGAGGCAGGGATACAGCCGTTACCCTTTAGCAGGAGATTATAGATGGCGCAGGGTGAGTGCATTCGTGTGGGCATCATGGGGTTTGGCCAGACTGGCAGGCAAATCTATGAGCTGGCCTCTCGCAGTGACGACGTAGCGGTCGTAGCCGTTGCCGATATTGGTCAACCGGAAATACTTCACTATCTGTTGTGCTCTGAAGTGGAAGATCCCCACAGGCATGAATTACGGGGTAACTTTCTGGTGAATTCCCGTTTCCGTGCTCGTCTGGTACAGATCGATCGGCCTATAGAAATGCCCTGGGATATTTTCGGTGTCGATATCGTCATCGATGCCACCGGCAGGTTTCGCGATCGTCTGTCCATGGAAGCGCACCTTGGAAATGGAGCACCACGAGTGTTATTGCGCACCCTGCCGGCAGACGATATTGATCGCATCGTTATGCCGGGTGTAAATACTGCTTCTGCGCAGGTCTCGGACCGCATGATTTCTGCTGGCTCTCCTACTACTACTGCACTGTGTCTGCTGTTACAAAGTTTGTCCCCACTCTTTGAAATCGAGTGTGGCAGTATGACTACGATACACGCCTTTACGTCCGACCAGGCGTTGCAGGATTATGCCGGGAGTGATGTTCGCCACAGCCGTTCCGCCGCCAAGAACATCATCCCTAACAGGCATGAGGCCTCGCGCTGGCTGGGACAACTTCTACCTCAGTTCGAGAACCGGATCATGACCTGGACGCTGAATGTGCCAGTGCAGGAGGGCTGTTTGCTGGATGTTAATCTGGTGATGAAAGATGAGACAGTGGATGCGGAGGATATTAATGACGCTATGTGTATCGCTGCATCGAAACAGAAAGGCATCATCGACGTTGCAGAGGACCCGATCGTTTCGTCCGATGTTATCGGCAATTCAAATTCCCTGTTGTTTGACACCAAGGGCACGATCAAGGCGGGCAGTCACACCATCAAGATGCTCGGCTGGTACGAAAATCTTGGCCATGCGGCACGGCTGCTCGATGTAGTGCGGCTTTACGAGGCAATGGATTCGCAGGAGGTCGCTCAATGAAAGTGGCGATCAATGGATTTGGGCGTATCGGTCGGTCGGTCTTTCGGATTCTGGAGGAGCAGGGCTCGATTGAGGTTGTGGCAATCAATGATTTATTTGACTATGACGTCCTGCGGTACCTGCTAAGTTACGACACTGTTATGGGCCCTTTTGGCAAGCGACTGACGCTGGAGGACAATCACTTTGTAACGGATAAAGGCAGGGTCAAGTTGTTTAGTGAGAAAAACCCGGAGGACTTGCCCTGGCGTGACCTTGGAATTGACGCGGTAGTGGAGGCAACCGGTGTTTTTCGAAAGCGTGCGCAGTTGCAGAAGCATCTGGAAGCCGGAGCACGCCGTGTGGTACTTACCGTGCCAGCGAAGGATGCAATTGATTACACTGTTGTACTGGGTGTGAATGAAGATGAGCTCAAAGCGGAACATCGTATTATTTCAAACGCCAGTTGCACCACAAACTGCCTGGCGCCCATGGCGAGAGTGCTGCATGAGGCCTTCGGTATTGAAGAGGGGGTGATCAACACGGTTCACGCCTATACGAATGACCAGCGACTGGCGGACGTCCCTCATTCTGACTGGCGACGCAGTCGTGCGGCGGCCGAGAATATTATCCCAACCTCGACGGGTGCGGCCAAAGCTGTTGGTGAAGTGTTGCCACAACTGAAGGGTAAGTTGCACGGTATCGCCGCGCGCGTCCCTGTGCCGGATGGGTCTGTGGTGGATTTTTTCGTGAAGTTGGGAAAGCGTATCGTCGCCGAGGATGTGAATGAGGTCGTGCGAATGGCGAGTGTCTCTCCGCGATTGCGCGGTATTTTGCAATTCAGTGACAGCCCTATTGTGTCGACCGATATTATTGGCAATTCCCATTCCTCTATTTATGACGCGGAATATACCGGTGTCACGGCGGATCGGTATTTGCGAGTATTGAACTGGTATGACAATGAATGGGGTTATTCTTATCGAGTAGTTGATCTGCTGGCGCAATTAAGAGACTTGACCTGACCGGACAGTGTCCACAAAATGGCAAGCTAAAGCTGCCTTCCCTCAGAAGCATTAAATTCCGTTAACGAATCGAGATGGCAGGCGCGCAATATTCACTCAACCTAAGGTGCCCTACTATGTATAAAGTATTAAAGATCGTAGCCCTGTTCGCCTTCCTGTGTATCGGGGGCCCAACAGCCTGGGCCAACACCTACAGTGATGCCATAAAATCCTTCAGTAATGCGGGTGAGAGTGGCAAATACTTCAAAACGGCGTATGGCTATGCAATTTTCCCCACCGTTGGCAAAGGCGCTTTTATTGTCGGTGGAGCGTACGGCGAGGGCAAAGCATTTGTGGATGCAAAGCATGTGGGCAATTCCACTATGACCCAGGTGTCACTGGGCGCACAGTGGGGTGGACAGGCTTTCAGTCAAATCATTTTCTTTAAAAATGAACAGGCCTTTAAGGACTTTACCAGCGGTAATTTTGAGTTCAGTGCACAGGCGTCTGCGGTGGCAATTACGGCCGGAGTTTCCGCGGAGGCGAATACGGGTGGTGGCACGTCAGCGGGAATTAGTGGCGGTAGCAATGATGCTGCCACGACTTCCGGTGGGTATCGCAAAGGGATGGCTGTTTTTTCTATTGCTAAGGGCGGGTTGATGTTTGAAGCGGCACTTGGCGGGCAGAAATTTACGTATACGCCGCTCTAGTTACGTTACGGCTGAGTGAGCTCGCGCCAGTATGTCAGCAGGTGTATCGCCTAATAATATGATATGCCAGCTGCTCGGGCCGTGTGCACCATAGACTAGTTGACCCTCGATATCGGCCGTGCTCGAAGGTCCGGCGATAAAATTAATACCCCGCGGCCTGCCTCTTTTTTCCATATCCTGGTTAATTCTGGTCCAGGCCTGCTCCTGGGTCGCGACCAGGTCGTTACGATCCACCAATACAATTTGATGTTCCGGCAGGAGGTTATTCGCAGCGGGGTTGGCTTTTCCAGTATAGGTGACGATGGCGCCTGTCTCTGCCACCGCTAGGTGGGCAAAACTCAGTGCTACCGGTTCACCTGTCTCGATACCGCCAAAGCGGGGTAGAACGCCGGCGTCGCGCCAGGGCATTGCGGCCAGGCGCGGGTCGTTACCGGCCACCAGGCGATGGCTGCGAAAATATTGATAGAGGTACTGCGCCACGGCCTTCACCGTTTCACCACGGCCAGCAGCACAATCGATGCTGCCCCGATTCTTGAGCACGTTAATCAGGAATGCTTCGCATACCTCAGTCGCTGGTGGCATTGGGGCCGGAGCACTTTGCAGGCACTGACGTTCTCGGTCAATCGCCTCAGCAGATCCGCCGCGACTGGCGGTGCGTAATTTCGCGAATATTTCGGACCTGGCGCTCTCACTCATTGGGTTTTTTCATCCCGGCTTTATACAACTGCATAAAGGTTTTTTTCTGGGGAGCGGGGAAGTTTCGCTCATTGGTCCAACCACTAGCGAACGGAAGACGGGTGAAGCTGCCTCGTCTCCGCCCCATCAAGTGCAATAGTGGAATAATGGTTGCGGTCAGTGCGCGGTACAACCACGGTTGTTGGGAGACCCAGGCATGGAGCTTCAGGCCGAGTCGCCAGCGAGAAGGCGATAGTTTTTCTAGTGTTTCTTCGTGTCTCAGGTCACGTAGCAGATCAGGTAAGGGTATATCTGCCGGACAGACCTCCGCGCAGCGTCCGCAGCTGGTGCAGGCGTTCGGTAGCGCGTTGCTCTGCTCTAGTGAGGTGAGTAGCGGAGTGAGCACCGAACCCATTGGGCCGGGGTAAACCCAGCCATATGCGTGACCACCGACGCTGGCAAAAATTGGGCAGTGATTAAGGCAGGCCCCACAGCGGATACACTCCAGCATTTCGCGGTAATCTCCGGTCAGCATTTCGCTGCGCGCATTGTCCAGTAGTACGATATGGGTTTCCTGAGGTCCGTCCACATCCCCGTCCCGCGATGGCCCGGAGTAGAAGCTGGTATAGGCTGTTTGGGATTGTCCGGTGGCAGAACGCGCTAAGAGGCGCAACATGGCGGTAGCATCTTCTGCGCGGGGCAATATCCTGTCTATGGTGGTGCAAACAATCAGGGTTTTGGGAAGGTTAGCGCAGAGATCGCCGTTACCTTCATTGGTCACCAGCATGGAGTAACCGTTTTCGGCGATGAGAGCGTTGGCGCCGATGATGCCGACTTCGGCTTTCAGAAAATGTTCCCTCAGCACCTGGCGCGCTTCCGCCACCATATCGGTTGTGTCCTCAAGCGCTCTTGGCCCCAGGTCGTGCTTGTCCTTGAATAGCTCGCGAACTTCCTCCGCAGATTTATGCAGCGCCGGGGTAACGATATGGCTTGGCGTTTCGACGGCCTGCTGGATAATATACTCGCCAAGGTCAGTTTCCATTACGTCCAGTCCGGCACGCTGTAAAAAACTGTTGAGGCCGGTCTCCTCGGTCACCATGGACTTGCCCTTGACGACGCGACGCGCGTCGTGTTGTTGGCAGATATCAAGGACGATGCTATTAAGTTCTTCAGCATCGCGTGCGAAGTGCATTCTGTTGCCGTTGTGCACAGCTTCCTGTTCAAACTGGGTTAGGTAGTGGGCCAGGTTGTCGAGGCTGTGCTGGCGCACCTGCTTCATCTGCTGGCGCAGGCTCTCGAAGTCTCCAGCATCCTCTATTGCAGCCGAGCGCAGCAGCGGTGTGAGTCGCGCCATGCTGTCGCGACGTTTCGCCTGCCCAGTGTTTTTCAGGGCTTCGCTGGCGTTATCGAGAAATGTGTTGCTGCGTTGCTCCACTAACGTTGCCCGCTCTGTCCAATAGGTGGAGTGTCGAGGTCTCCGCACAACAGTTCTGCTATGTGACGAATTTCGAGGTCCTCACCTTGTCGCTGAGCTCTGCCGGCGAGATTGAGTAGACAGCCCAAATCGCCGCCGGTGAGGATTTTTGCGCCTGTGGCCAGGGCATTGTCCAGCTTATCGCCCACCATCTTGCCAGAAATTTCCGGCATCTTGGCGCAGAAAGTGCCGCCAAAACCACAGCAGACGTCGCTCTGATCGAGCTCTTTCACCGCGACACCACACAATTCTTGCAGTAATTGTCGTGGCTGCTCCTTGATGTTCAGCTCGCGCAGTCCGGCACATGCATCGTGATAGGTGATGGTAGGTAATTCAGTGCTTTGTTCTGACAACGGTTGAATCTTGGCAATCTGGGTGAGGAAAGTGGTGAGCTCAAACGTCTTTGATGCCAGTTGTAATGCCCGGTCTCGCCACTCTCCCTCCAGCAACCTGGGGTAGTGCTGGCAGATCATGCCGGCGCAGGAGCCCGATGGCACTACCACATAGTCTGCCGGTTCCAGTATTTCTATGACCTTACGCGCAAGCGGAACAGTGGCCTCGTAGTCCCCGCTATTATAGGCAGGTTGTCCGCAGCAGGTCTGACTCGGAGGTACCGTCACTTCACAGTTTGCTTGTTCCAACAATTTGATACTAGCGAACGCAACGGCGGGCCGGAATAAATCGGCGAGACAGGTGACGAACAGTGAAACCTGCATACTTTCGTTGGATGCCGGGTGATCCCCATGTTGCTGCTCATTCATACTGACCGAGACCCCTTGGAGTACAATTGTAGCGCTGTGGTGGAGTCGTTGTGGCCGCTCCGATCATCTTAGTATATCCAATCGGATGAACCTATGTCGCCTTGCTGGCATTTTCATCATTTTATACAAATGCCTGCAGGTAGAGCACTATGCCCCCCAGGCCGAGGGTGGCCAAAATCACAGCGGCGCCCTGGGCGAGGGGGTGACTGCATTCCAGCAGTTTGACGATCAGTGTTTTACGGTCGACCTTGACGGCACCCATTGCCAGCGGTTTGATCAGTGCCTGTACCTGTTTGGCGGAGAAAACTGGAAGTAAACGGTTGCCGATGAATACCACCACGTCATCGATCATCAGAAAGTGGCCCCGATACTGTACGCGCGGCCCCGTCCCGATGTGAAACGTACCTGTGTGATCTACCAGCAGTAGTTTATCTTCAACAATCCCTATGTTCCCTGCTGAGAGTCTGCTCAGTATTTGCAAAGCCATAGCTGGACCGCTGAGCACTATCAATAGCGCCGTAAGGTGCCAGAGGGCGATATTTTGTCCGGTGGCCAGGAGCAGTATACCCAGGGCCAGTATCCCGTAGATGAGGCTTATGCGGCGCAAGAAGGCGGATCGATTGGGGACGGGGTCTACCCAGCGCAGTGTCGCGGCGTAGTTGTCTACTGGTTCTGCGCCATGTTCTCGCTTGAGTTTATAAATAAGGCTTCTAAGACTCTGCAAATACCCAAAGCCGAAGCCAATCACCATGGCCAGCAGGCTTGCAAGTAAGCCGCTACGCCACAGTGTGGCAAAAATTGTCGCACTGCGCCGCTCTCGATCAGTCTCTTCTTCTAGTTGGCTCGATACGAAGGGCGCTTCCGTGACGCCTTGCGCGTTGAATCTGGCTATCGCCACATTACGTTGATCATTGGCCAGGGTTTTCTCTCCCCAATTAACGAGTTGTAGGGGCCCCGTAGTAACTGGCAGCAATACCGGGCCGAGGTGGTTCCACTCGTCATCAAAACGGTGCAGGCTAATAGTGTTAGCTTTCGGGTTGCGCAGGCTGGCCCACCAATGTCCGCCTGACCAGATGAAATCGCGTACCTGGGTTTGTTCAGCTTCCAGCGCGGTAGGGGATAGCAACAATACCTCGTCTAGTTGCTCAGCGAATGCAATGTCTTCGTAACGAAAAATGCTGACCCCGGGCCCTGACGCACTGTTCATTAACAATAGACCGGAGTGCAATCGTAATACTGGCTGATCGGGGAGTGCGAGAGATCGGCGCGCTAACAATGTGCCCTTGGCACTTAGTTTGAGAAGTTCGCCAGCGGCGCTATCTGCCAGAAACACGTCACCGCTTAGAGGATGGAGTACAAAAGTACTAATATGACTGTCGTTGAGCTCGGATGAAAAGTATTCACACGAGGCGAGTTCCAGTTTGCAGCGCAGGAGTCGCGCCGTGTGTTCTCCATCGGCGCTTGCTACATCACTATCGAGTCGGCCAAGCGCTAGTAGGGAGTCGTTGTTATCAAAAGCGAGCGGTGCCTCAAGTTTTTTGAGTCCCATGGCTGCAAGCAACATCTTTTTGTCGCTGATACCGGCGCGGTTGTGTAAAAAAAGTGTATTGCCCGACAGTAATATGGGCCCTGATTGTGGGTTGATGGCAAGAGCACTGATTCCGTGAAATACGGTTGGCACCGGTTGCCGCATAAATCCCCACACGCCGATAAGCAGCGCAATGAGTGCAGTGGCACCCAATACATAGCCCTGTCGTTTGCGCCTGCCAGCCCACTCTGCCCTGGCTTGAACTTCCGGCGTATTGCGAAAGGGCCTCAGGGTGTAGAGATTAGGCTCGCCGATCTGACGTTTACGATTGCTCTGTGCGCGAGTGTTTTCCGATTGGCCGCGCGTGCGCACGGGGATTTCCAGATTGGTTTTAACCCGCGCTTTTGCGGTCTTGAGAGAGGGTTGTTGCGCTAGTTCCTGGGCTCCGCGTTCAATTGCCTTCTCTTCCAGCGCCGTACGTTGGGCTATTTGTTGTTGCTTCAGGATGTCCTTGCGTTGTTGTTTATTTCTGCGCTGGACCAGGTTCTCCTGTTTTCGGCGCTTTCGTCTTGCCTTTTTCGTTTCCTCAGTGGCTGGGTGAGAAACGGTCTCACGGTCTGCTTTGTTTGCGCTGGCGTCCGCCGTTTTCTTTGTTACGGTGTGCTGCTTGATTTTTTGCTGGGGTGTCTCACTGGCATTGACCTGGTCTCGGCTCGTGATCTTGACGAGTGTCCCGACCGCACCCAGTTTTCTGAGATCTTGATAGTATTGGCCGGCTTCCTTGCGCTCGAGATTGCGTCGCAGGATGATGATCTCGCCGCTGAAAACACGATCCAGTCGCTCGGAGTCGTCAATGCCAAACATCTCGGCGAAGCGCAGTTTGACCTCAGCCGGCGCGTAGCCAGTCATGATCTCGCCGCTAAACGTGAGGTTAAATTTATTCACCTCGCGGCCGATTTCCCCCGTTGATTTTTATAGTGATTAGCAAGAAATGTACGAGTTTTCCCAGCCTAATACCAGCATTGCATCTGTTGAATAATTGCCTGTGACATTAGCCCGCGGCTGTATCGACTATTTCAAACTGCAATCCGGCTTTGCCAGTAAGTCGATCCAGATAGTGCTCGGCAAGCGCTGAGGCTGGAGTCCAGAACCCTCCGCCTACAGTCAGTTCATCCTTTGCCAGGCAGACTGCCGCTTCCCCCAACATTTTGGAAGTGGAACCATACCCCGGGTCCAGGTCACCGCTGACTTTGACGGTGGTGTCGCGGCCCCTGTCACTGGAATCGATACCTCGAAAAAACACCTCATAGTGGCCGGCTTCACGCTGTTCAAGGCTCGGCCCGTCGCCCGGTTTGGGCAGAAAACGTTGTGCCAGTTTACGTGTTGGGCCAAGTGCAAGGGTAAGCATGCCGATAACGCCTGCTGCACTGGCGAGCGTAGCGCGGTAGCGGGAATCACTGAGGGTTGCCTCGTCATAGCGAAAACCTTCGCCCCAGGGAAACCCCAGGAGGGCATTGCTACGACGCACTACCCGGGTGTTAATGGCGGCCATAATAAAGGGTGAGGTCCACTCGCTAAAATCAGGGTCGAAGACGGCACCCATTTGATCTGCGCCATCCTTTCCAGCTGGGATGCCAGCGGGGTAAAGTGCGTAGGGATTGGCGACCTGGCGACGGATGGAGGGATCACGTTTGGCCTCTTCCATCATATTCAGGATACTGGCAATCGTGCCCCCGCTGGCGCTGCCGCGATTGCGTCCCACCCGGCCCTTCACCTGTTGGGCATAGACTCCGTGACGCTCGAACATGACTTGCTGTACGTACCAGTTGCCCATGTCAAAAGGTACGGAGTCAAATCCGCAGGTATGCACGATGCGGGCTCCGCTCGCCTCGGCGGCTTGCTGATACTCAGGAATGACGCGCGCCATCCACTGCACTTCGCCGGTGAGATCACAGTAATGTGTACCCGCATCCACGCAGGCCGAGACCAGGGGCGTGCCAAATTTTGCATAGGGGCCGACCGTGGTGCACATAACCCGGGTTTGCCGCACCAGACTCGCTAGGCTTGCTGTATCGTTGCTGTCGGCAATGAGGATGGGGAGTTGGTCACACTCGGCGGCGGACAGACAAGACTGCCGCACGGATTCAAGCTTGCTTCGGTTGCGCCCGGCGATGGCCCAGCGCAGGTCTCCCGATACGCCATAGGTCTGGACCAGGTACTCCACAACTAACTGCCCGGTGAAGCCTGTTGCTCCCCAGACAATGACATCAAATTCTCGATTTGCCATGATTATCTCCTAGTGTATGCCGTGCATCATTTTCTTCAGTAGCGGGGATAAGAGCAATAACACGGCGGCTACTGCCAGGCCCACATAGAATAGACTGTTAAACAGCTCGGCATAGCTTGTCACTGCCGCCCCTATGTTTTTTACTGCGCCATCGACGGTTTCAACAGTTGCCAGTTTTGCCAGTTGTACGGCAACATATTCAGAGTACGCTGTTGCCAGAAACCACGATCCCATCATTACTCCTACCACGCTAGGTACTGCCAATTTAGTCACCGCAGACAAACCTACCGGGGAGAGACAGAGCTCCCCTGTAGTATGTAACAGGTATGCGAACACCATCCAATAGCCCGCGACTAAACCCGCCTCGTTGGGACGGGTAGCGCCGATAACCAGTGCTCCAAAGCCCAGCGCTGCCTGCGCGATGCCCAGCGCGAATTTGACCGGCGTACTGGGCTCTCTCCCCCTGCGTCCTAAAAATGTCCACAACCAGGCAAAGACTGGAGCAAACAGGAAAATAAAAAACGGATTAAGAAAGCCGAATTGAGAGGCGGCCAATTGTAATCCGAAAATATTGCGATCAAGAACGCGATCCGCGAACAGGGTCATAGACGCAGCGGCCTGTTCAAACAGAGCCCAGAATACGACGGTGGACATAGTGAGAATGATGAGCACGATCATGCGACTGCGCTCCACCGGGTTGCACTTCACGGCAATAAACCAGCCCAACCCTACTAGCACCACGAGAGACAATACATTCAAGCCCATACCGACTGCGCCGTGAAACTGCAGCATTTGCCACGCTGCGAATACCGATAGCACGCCACACAAGTAAATAGTCCACTCTACATTGAGACCAATAAGTGACTTCTTGCGGAGAAGATCGCTGTCCCCCGGCTCCGCCAACCCGTGTAGGTGCTTTTGGCCCCAGAGAAAGGTCACGAGCCCAATGACCATGCCGATACCAGCGGCGCCGAAGCCGTAGCGCCAGCCAAAGGTCTCCCCCAGGTAGCCACATAACAAGGTAGCGAGTAGCGCGCCTATATTAATGCCCATGTAGAAAATCGTAAAACCCGCATCACGTCGGGGGTCGTCCTGTGTGTAGAGCCTACCAACGATGGTAGAGATGTTCGGTTTGAGGAAGCCAACACCGATGACGATGAGGGCCAAAGAAAAATAGAATGCCTGTAGCGCACTCTCGTCACGCACAATGTCATCGCCGACCCGGTGAGCCTGCTCACCCTCCATTGCCATACCCAGGTGACCCAGCGTGAGCAATACAGCACCGAAGATGACGGATTTGCGCATGCCCAGATAGCGGTCTGCCAGTAAGCCGCCAATGACCGGCACCGCGTACACCAGGGCGGCATAGCCGCCCAGTACCTCCAGCCCGTTGCTATCACTGAACAGGTGGTATTTGGTGAGATAGAGCAAGAGCAGAAACTTCATTCCGTAGAACGAGAAGCGCTCCCAGAGTTCAGTTGCGAAACAGACAAACAATCCCCGTGGATGACCCAAAAAGCTGGTGTCAGAGTGGATCGGATGGGGTACCGCGTTGGCGGTGGACATTATTATTACTCTCCCGATGGAGTTGGCCGCGATGGATTGCGACCTATTATAGGGGCTAATCTCCGACTGTCGCGCGTTTTTTCTGGATCGAGCAAAGCGATGAAACTTACATCTATCTACAGTAGAATAAGCGCCCTTTGTAATCGGGTGGCAGTATGTGCTGCACCTCAACGTCTCCATTCTAGAGAAGCATGTTATGAAAAACTACAAAATCGCCCTACTAGCAGGGGACGGTATCGGCCCGGAAATTATGCGTGAGGCCGTTAAAATTTTTCGGCTGGTGGAAGAACGCAACGCTGTCACCTTCACTCTAATTGAAGCTGACTTTGGCGCCTCCGCGTATTTTAAATGTGGGCATCCTTTTCCCGAAGAGACTAAGGCAATTTGTGATGACGCGGATGCGATCATCAAAGGCCCCATTGGCCTTAGTCACGAAGAGTCCAAAACTATTCCGGTAGACATGCAGCCCGAGCGCGGTGCGCTACTGCCATTGCGCCGACGTTACAACACATTTGCGAATTTCCGCCCGGTTTTCCTGCCCAAGGCCCTGGGCCACTTTTCTCCCCTGAAGCCGGAGATAATTGGCGAGGGTATAGATCTCATTATGGTGCGCGAATTGGTTGGTGGGCTGTATTTTGGCGAAAAGGAGGTCGGTGTTAACGACCGCGGTCTGCGCTATGTTAAAGAGACGCTGGAGTACGACGAGGAGCAGATCACCCGCATTCTGCACGAGGCACTGCAGCTGTCCATGCGCCGCAAAAAAGTGCTACACAATATACACAAGAGCAATGTGTTGAAATCCAGCGTGTTATGGAATGAAGTATTGGAGGAGGTGGCTCCCAAATATCCAGAGGTCGAGATCAAGCACATTCTGGTAGATGCCGCGGCCACGCTGTTATGTCTCAACCCGGGACAATTTGACGTGATGGTCATGGAGAATATGTTCGGCGATATTCTCAGTGACCAGGGCGGCGGTATTTTGGGCTCACTCGGCTTGATGCCCTCTGCGTGCAAGGGGCCTGAAAAGAGCTATTACGAGCCGTCTCACGGCTCAGCGCCCGATATCGCTGGCCAGAATATTGCCAATCCCTATTCGATGATTGGTTCGGTAGCAATGATGCTGGAAGACAGTTTTGGTATGGTGCAGGAATCGAAGAATGTCTGGAGCGCGATGCAAAGCGTGTTTGGCGACGGCTATTCAACACCGGATCTGTCCAAGCCCGGAAGTGGCGTTAAGATGATAAAGACGCCTGAATTCGGGGATAAAGTCGTTGCGGCGTTGCGGGCTATGCCGAAGGCTGTCTAGCTGGGCTTGCACTGAATTGAGTGTAATTGGCGCCCGGAAGCCGACCCGGGTTTCAGTTTGATGATCGAGGTATCAAAAACAGGTGCGTTAGCTGCGACTTCTAATTAAGGGGCATCGGTTGTGACGGTGCAATATCGACTCACACCTGCCCACCCCGAGTGCCGGGCAATGGAACCACGCTTTGTCCCGTATCACGCTCATGCAACTGCAGGTTTATGATCCGTAAGGCTGCCAGGATGGCTGCAAATACCTGGTTGGAGTGCACGCCGCGCGTTTTGTATTCCTGTCCGCCACAGTCCCAGGTAATAACGCACTCGGTGAGGGCGTTAGCGCGACCGCCTTTGGGGATGCGCACTTCGTAGTCCAGCAGTGCGGGCAATGTATAGTTCTTCGCTGCCATGACTTTGTTTATGGCGTAGATAAATGCGTCGAAGCCGCCGTTACCGGACCCGGTGGCCTGCTGAATATCGCCGCCCACATCCACGCGGATACTCACTGTTGAGACCAGATTTAATCCACTGGTGACCGAGCAGTTAAGTAACTTTATGTGGTGGTAGCTTTTACTCTCCAAAACATCAGCGATGATGAAGGGCAGATCATCGGTGGTGATGAGCGCTTTCGAATCTCCCAGCTTTACAATCCTTGCCAACACTTTTTGTTGATTCTCTTCTGATAAACTGAGGCCCAGAGCCTCGAGATTTTTGGCCAGCGATGCCTTGCCGCTCATTTTTCCCAGCGCGTAGCTGCGAGTGCGGGAAAAGCGTTCCGGACTTAGTTTTGTTTTATACAAGCCCCCCTTTTTATCACCATCGGCGTGAATGCCTGCGGTCTGGGTAAATACGTCTGCACCGACAATAGGCGCATTCGCCGGTACACGCTTGCCCGAAAAGGATTCCACCATGGCGCTCAATTGCACGATGTAGCTTTCATCGATCGCGAGCTCCATATCCAGTTTGTCACGTAAAACTACGCTTATTTCCGCTAGAGAGGCATTGCCAGCTCGCTCGCCAAGGCAATTGACTGTGCAGTGGACCGAGCTCACGCCGGCGCGTACCGCGGCCATAACATTGGCCGTGGCCAGGCCGTAATCATTGTGCGGGTGGAAATCGAACTGCTGCTGCGGATAGCGGGTGCACATGTCGGTGAGGCTCTCGTACACCTCTTCCGGCGACATCACGCCAAGCGTGTCGGGCAGCATAAAATGCTCAATACCGGAATCTTTGAGTTGATCCATCATGTCGTACACGTAGTCCCGGCTGTTGCGATACCCGTTCGACCAATCTTCCAGGTAAGCGTTTACCTTAAGGCCTTTCCGGGTCGCGTACGCGACAGTTTGCAGGATTTCAGAGACATGCTGCTCGAGTGATTTACCTAGCTGCTCTCGACAATGCTTTTCGCTACCTTTAGTGAGAAGGTTGATGACTCTACCTTCGGCCTGCAAAATCCAGTCCACGCTTTTGGTGTGATCGACAAAACCCAATACTTCGATGCGATCTGCCAGACCGTGCTCTTGCGCCCATCGATTGATGCTGTTGACCGCCTCCAATTCACCCTGGGACACGCGTGCGGAAGCCACCTCGATGCGGTCAACTTTTAGCAGTTGCAGCAGGGCCTTGGCAAGATTGACCTTCTCTTCCGGAGAATAGGAGACACCCTGAGTTTGCTCCCCGTCGCGCAGGGTGGTGTCCATCAGCTGAATTTGTCGTAAAGTGGTGGCCATAATAGTTCCGTTGACGGCCTTGCAGCATAGCAAGGATGAACTCAAACAAACCTGTAATTATCCCTTGAATAGCAGTGCTTGTACAAGCAAGTTACCCTCATGTTGACGCCCATTAAGGAGATCCGTGCCCGGCATGCCTTAAGCGGCGAAGCGACCAGCGGGAGCGGAGGACAGGGATTCCTCTAACACCGCTTGAATAGCTGCAGGTTCTCGCAGGCGCTTGATCTGTTCGAACAAAAGCCCGGCCTGTGGATAGTAACCACGCAAATATACTAGCCATTGCTTCAGCGGATTGCCCGCATGCTGGGTGTCGTAGCGCGCCAGATTGAGCGCGAAGAAGCGCGAAAGCAGTGGCGTGACGTCTCGCCAATGGAGTGGCTGCCTTGCTGCGCCCACACCACAAGCTGCGGCGATCAGGCGCGCCAGGTCAGGGCGACAAAGCGCGCCACGCCCCAGCATAAGTGCATCGCAGCCAGTAATATTTCGGCAGCGCAGGGCATCTTGGACACTCCAGATCTCGCCATTGGCGATAATGGGGAGGCTTACGCGAGCGCGAGCCTCGGCAATAAGCTCCCAGTATGCGGGCGGACGATATCCCTGCTGCTTGGTTCTGGCGTGGATAGTCAGCTCGGTTGCGCCGGCCTCTTCAATGCCCGCCGCGATATCCAGAAAGCGTTCGCTATCTTCATAACCCAGCCGAGTTTTCACTGTGAGTGGCGTTTGCGCTGGAACCGCCGCGCGCGCTGCTGCCACAATATCGTGTACTCGCTGGGGGTCGCGGAGAATGATTGCGCCGCCGTCCGAGCGGTTTACTGTTTTTGCCGGACAGCCAAAATTCAGGTCTATACCCGGTGCGCCCAATTCAGCAGCACGCGCAGCATTGTCCGCCACGACAGCCGCCTGGCCGCCCAATAATTGTAGGTACACCGGGACTCCTGATGCTGTGGTGCCACCC
>PKCY01000208.1 GCA_002862985.1 Haliea sp. | reverse complement strand
CAGGTGGGCTTGCAAAACATCCAGATGTTCACTCAGAAAGGCCAGTTTACGCGACGCATACTCGACGCACTCGGAGAGGAACATATTCGCAAAGCCGTCATTGAACTGGAACAAGCCGACAGTCCGGCGCTTCCCATCCTGCAACGGTATCGGGATATATTGCGGGAGCAGGTTCGGGACCATGTGGAGCGCGAATACCTGGTTCAGGCTGAGGGTAAAACGCAGCAGTTCATGGATGATATTCTGAGCAAAACCAGGCTCAACAATATTGAACAAGTATATATGCACAAAGTGCAGGCGTTAATCCGGAAAATGGCAAAAAAACTGGCCAGTCGTCATTCACGTAAACGCAAATTGCGGAAACGGGGACAGCTGAATATAGCGAAAACTCTGCGCAAGGGTATTCCCAATGACGGCATCATGTTCAACACCTACTGGCGGCAGGTACGCAAAGAAAAGCCCCAGATCCTGGCGGTGTGCGATGTCAGCGGCTCAGTTGCCGCGTATGCCAAATTTTTGCTGCTTTTCCTCTACAGCGTGCAGGACGTCCTACCCAAAGTGCGTAGTTTTGCGTTTTCCAGCCACTTGGGTGAAGTTAGCGACTATTTTAATGACTACCCCGTCGAAAAAGCCATAGAGCTGGTCAATTGGAAGTACGGTGGCGCCACCGATTACGGGAATAGCTTACTCGATTTCGCCAAATTGGCCATGGACGATATCAATAGCAATACCACGGTCATCATTTTGGGAGACGCGCGCAACAATCATGGTGATCCCAAACTGGAAATTTTGCAAAGTATCTACCAGCGATCGAGGCAGGTGATCTGGCTCAATCCGGAATCGCGCAGGTCATGGGGCAGCGGAGACTCAGAGATGAAGCGCTACCAAAGCGCCTGTCATTTTAGTTCTGAATGCAATAACCTCAAACAACTCGAACGCATTGTCGACCAGCTTTTGAAGAGCACCCGCTAATTCTCATGGCTTATCTCTGCAAAGATTGCAGCTACCGCGGCAGAAAAAGTGGGCAACTCGGGGAGTGTCCGGCTTGCGGTTCTCATGATCTCGAAAAATACTCTCAGAACCTTAACGAGAAACCGCAACCGGCAAAATGGCGTCTGGTCCTTTTGACGCTACTGTGGGCATCTCTGATCCTACTCATAACAGAGAAGTTAATCCGCTGAAACTAGGAGCCGAACATCTTCCGTTTCCGTGCTCACTGCGCGAGTTGGTGATGGATCGTTATGCCATATCAGACAGTACCGATAGTAACGCCCATGCCATGCAAGTGGAGGAGTTGCTCGAATATCTGAAAACAGGGGACCACCGTAATCTTTCGCCATTGGACGCCGTGGTAAAGCAGACAGAACTCATCGGTGACCCGGCAGCGCCTTCCCGAGAGCATGCCGCCACCTTGAAATGGTTGGGCAATGCACTTGCACTCTGGGAGAAGAAGTTTCCCTTGGAGGAGCCTCTGGCCGACGACGTTCGTCGCATGGTACCACTGGCGGCATCACTGGCGATTCTTGACCCGTGTTTTTTACAGCCGGGCGCCCACCCACTGCACCAGTTGCTCGACAACATTCAGGATAGTGCTATCGGCTGGCAATCGCGCCTGGACAGAGTGGGCACCATGCGACAACGGCAGATCACAACAGCCATTGATCGGTCCCGTGAGTGGCTGGAAAATCAATCCTCAGATCTCGCCAGCATCTGTACAGAATTTTCGGTATCGGCAGAGCGAGATAAGTCACGCTCTCAACGTATGATGCAACGAATCGTCGAAACTGAATTGGGAAAAGTCAAAACCGCTGATGCCAAAAATGAAGCGGCGCGCATGATAAACGCGGCACTGGACGCATATCCCATCCCGGAAGATATCGGTGAATTCCTCAAAGGGCCATGGTATCGCAGTGCACAGTTGCTGTTGCTTAAATTTGGCGTAGATTCCGAGCAATGGAAAAAGATGTCCGCTACGACAGAGACGCTGCTGGACTCACTGAAAAGTCTGGAAGGTGCCGAAGAATTTCGCCGCCAGCATATTTTCGAAGCCGTCACACAACTACCAAAAGAAATGCGCTGCTGGTTACTTAGCTTGCACCACGATACCGAAGCTGTGAATGAGGCGATAGGGCTGATTGAGTTCGCGCATTTGCGTATCCTGCGAGGGCAGCCTCTGGAACTCGATCAAATTGATCCCATAGTGGTAGATGGCAAGGCCGACAAGGCCGACAAGGCCGACAAGGCCGAAGTTTCTCAGCATTTTAGTACGATGCAACAATGGCACAAAGGTCAGTGGTTCAAAATAAATAGCGGCGGCGAAGGGGTTTTACGCGCGCAATTGGCACTCAAGGTAGAACATTCCCAACAATTGTTTTTTACCAACATGGCGGGAATTAAAGTTCTCCAGCTCAGTTTTGCTCAGTTTATCGAGTTGATCGAGAAGAAGGACGTCAGCCCCTTGTACAGCGGAGGTAGTTTCAGTCTTTGTCTGGCTAGCGCAGTCGGTATTGAGTCGACGGCACTGCTGGACGCGCTGGTCAATGTTGAGGGGGTTACTGAACGCAAATCGAAATCTGAGTATGCTCGCAGGCCAGCTTCTGACGTCGCTCCCAACACAGCTGATAGGTCTCCCGATGCGAAAGACGAACCGGTGGCTCAAAGCGGCGACCCTCCGGACGTTGAACCTCCGTCAATACCCCGTGGGGGATCCCTCATTGATCAGGCTGAAGAAATTAGAAAGCAGGGTGGTTATTTACCCAAACAAGCCGAAGACAACTTACCCGCTGTCCTGCCATTAGACAAAGCTACCGAGAGAGGCTTTTCCTCAGAACAGGCGTCTGCCGCCGAAAAAGAATCTGCTCCACTCTCTAAGCCGCGAGCCGGTGTTATTTCCGGCGAGAGCCAGCCCGCAGAGGCTGACAGCACGCGAAAACGTCACATCAACCTCTCCATGGGTACCTGGCTGGGCTTTCATGACGGCGATGCTCCACTCATGGCAAAACTTGCGGCCCACGATCTCGAAGGAGATTTCTACATATTTGTGAATCGAAAGGGAGTCAAGGTGCGACAGCTTACCACGTTGAAGCTCCTCGACCTCATCGACAGAGGCATGATCGACATAGTCGAAACCAGCTCGAACTTTCGCGAGAAGGTTACCGAGGTTAGGAAGAACTTGGATCAATAAAGAGGTGGAGTTCATCTATGTCTGAACAGAGAAGAAAACACTACCGACTTCCAGTTGAAAGTACGACTTTTATCGAATTACTGTCATCCCGAGCAGCAGACCCCGAACCTGGTAGGCTGATCACGTGCAAGTCATTCAATGTCTCTCGCCGTGGCTTCCAGGTCAGGCTGGGAGAACCGCTAACGGTCGGGGTGATTTTACAAATTGGCATCGACCTGCCTTCCCTCGCCGACACGCTCTACTTGGCCGGAGAGGTCCGCTGGTGCGTCATCGACAAGGATGATCACCTCCCCTGGATTGCGGGATTCCAGATTCTGAATGCCAATGGTTCTGATATAGATCGCTGGGTGGCGCTTATCGTTGAGATGGAAGCGCAAACCAATCCGGACCAATCTAACGAGCAATGACACGTCACAGCTAACCACAAACGGAATTTCTTCACCACCACAGAACGAGGACTCTAAATGGCAGATTTAATGCTTCGCTTTGATATGCGCCAGCCGAATTTCAGCACGGCATGCCCCACCGAACTCTACCAAGCCGCCATCGATATGTGCGCCTGGGGAGACGACAAAGGGTTTGGCAGCGTGCATCTGTCCGAGCACCACGGCTCACCAGACGGCTACTGCCCCTCGCCGTTAGTATTGGCTTCTGCCATCGCCGCTCGCACCAACAACATACGCATGTTTATTTCAGCCCTGATTGCACCTCTGCACGACCCAGTGCAACTGGCTGAGGATTTGGCCGTTCTGGATATTATCAGTCGCGGCCGTGTTATCCCTATTGTCAGCGGTGGATACCGAGAAGAGGAGTTTAAAGCTGCAGGAAAAGATTTGGGCATCAGAAAGAAGTATATGGACAATATCGGCCCCTTTCTAACAAAAGCATGGACCGGGCAAACCTTCGAGTATGAAGGACGCACGATCACCATCACTCCACAACCCTTCAGCAGCCCCAGACCAATGATCCTGATGGGCGGCAGCAGTAAGCCCGCCGCGCGCAGGGCTGCGAGAGATGCAGATTTTTTCATCCCCTCGGGTCCAGAGATTTTTGAGTTCTATCGCGCCGAGTTAAAAAAACTGGGAAAGCCTGACCCCGGGCCTATGCCCGCCGCGCCGTCCACGGTGACTTTTGTCGCGGAGGATCCGGACGCTTACTGGGAAAAAATTGCGCCGCACGCCCAGCATGAGACCAATATGTATGCCCAGTGGGCTGAAAAAGCCCAGGTGTTCACGCCCTATCGGCACCATGACAACCTCGATGAGTTGCGAGGCAGTGGTGCATACATTGTGTATCGTCCTCAGGAGCTGATTGACGCAGCGAGAAATATGATCAGCGCCCAGCCTATTATGTTTCATCCCTTGTGTGGCGGCATCAATCCCGAGCTTGGATGGGACAGCCTGAATTTGTTTCTGGACAAGGTAATGCAGCCTTTAAGTGAAGAGGGGATTATTTAACAAAACACCGTTCTATTGGTCCATTTCGAGGCCTTCAAGGCTAAACGTCCGCTCTTCACTCTTCTCATCGGGACGATTTTCTTTTTTAGCGAACTTGATCTTTAGTCTGACGTCATTGACCGAGTCTGCATTACGCACGGCCTCTTCCTCATCAATGAGGCCCTCCTGATAGAGCTCAAACAACGCAGTGTCAAAAGTCTTCATGCCGATATTTTCTGATTTCTGCATGATTTCCTTAATACCTTCAAACTCTCCCTTGAGGATAAGATCAGAGATCAAAGGGGTGCCCAGCAAAACTTCAACGGCGGCACAACGCTTTTTGTCTACGGTACTTATTAACCGTTGCGAGACGATACACTGCATATTCAGCGACAGGTCCATCAACAACTGGGCCCTGCGATCTTCAGGGAAAAGATTGACAATACGATCCAAGGCCTGGTTGGCATTGGTGGCGTGCAGCGTCGAAATACACAGGTGCCCCGTCTCGGCAAAGGAGATGGCGTGCTCCATGGTCTCTCGGTCGCGTATTTCACCAATCAATACCACATCAGGCGCCTGACGCAGGGCATTTTTCAAGGCGCTGTGCCAATTACGTGTATCCACCCCCACTTCCCGCTGATTCACAATAGACTTCTTGTGGTTATGAACATATTCCACGGGATCTTCGATGGTGACGATATGGCCACTGCTGTTGCTATTGCGATAATCGATCAGGGCCGCGAGGGAGGTTGACTTGCCACAGCCGGTCGCGCCCACAAACAGCAGCAACCCACGCTTGCGCATGACGACCTCCGCGAGTATTGGCGGCAATCGCAGGTCCTCCCAGTGGGGTATTTCCGCCACTATGTTGCGCGCGACAATCGCAACTTCATTCCGCTGCATAAATATGTTTATCCGAAAACGGCCATAGCCGGAGATGGAGTTGGCCAGATTCATTTCAAGCTCCCGCTCGAATTCAGCCTGCTGAGTCGGATCCATTATTTCATAGGCGATATCTTTGATTTCGCCCGGTTGCAGTATGTCACTCGCGATCGGCTTGAGCTGCCCCTCAATCTTTGCACAGGGGGGAGCGCCGGTACTCAGATATAAATCGGAGCCCTTTTCCGTAGACAGTATTTTCAACCACTCGGTCATTCTCATTGTGTAATCCCCTTTAATAACTGCGTCACACTTTAGCAGCTTGTTGCCAACGGACAAGCCCGTAAGAACAAAGATCTACGGGATTCCCCGGTTCAGGTCACGCAAGCCATTGCTACGGTGAACTGTCCGATCTCTAATCTAGAGGTCGAGGTGTAGCCATAGAAGGCAACCGCAAGTATTCTAGCGAACTGATTCACTAACCCCCAGGAGCCTTTCCGTGGATGACACGCGCCCCACCCCCCTCATTGAAGACATTGAAGGCACACGCAAAAATCTGGAATCCTGGATTTCAGCCCGCAGAGGAAAGGACGTCAACATTTCTGAGCTCTCTATTCCCGAGGCTACAGGCATGTCCAATGTAACGCTTCTATTTGATATCACCTGGCAGGAAGACGGCCACGCATATAGCGAACCGATTGTTGCCCGGCTGCAACCGTCGATCGACCGTCCGGTTTTTCCCAACTATGATCTGAGCCTGCAATATGAGGTTATGGACGCTGTCGGGCGCAACAGTGACATTCCAGTACCCGCGCTATTCGGCCTGGAGACAGACACCTCTATCCTTGGCGTGCAATTTTATCTGATGAAGCGCACCGATGGACGTATTCCTACCGATATGCCGCCCTACAACATGGACGGCTGGATGGTGCAGGAAATCAATATTGAGCAACGTCAAAACTTGTGGCATGCAGCCGTAGACACTATGGCGCGCTACCACCAACTGGACTACCAGGCACTGGGCTTCGCCAAGCTTCATAAACCCGGCAAAACCCCGCTGCAACAGCAATTAGACTACTGGAAAGACTATATGGAGTGGGCAATGGAAGGGGCTGGCCACACCATTTGCCAACGATCCCTGGAATGGCTGCAAGCCAATCAACCAGCGGATGAGCCCACGGTGTTGTGTTGGGGGGATGCGCGTCTGGCGAATATTATTTTCAAAGACTCTCTGGACGGTATCGCAGCGGTACTAGACTGGGAAATGGCGGTATTGGGAAACCCGGTGCAGGACATCGCCTGGTTCAACTACCTCGACGCCACTTTTTCGGAGGGTCTGGGCATGCCGCGACTGGACGGTCTACCCTCCTATGAGCAAACGGTGAATCGCTGGGAACAGGCCTCCGGCTTTTCGGCACGAGACTACAACTACTATCTAATATTTGCAGCTATGCGCTACGGCCTTATTCTGTCGCGCATTATGTTGGCAACCGGGCAAGACAGCGAAGTACAGGGCAACTTTGCCTGTCAACTATTGCAAAAGCATATGGACCGATTGACCTGAAGAACGATTGACTCGTCTATGCCTTGGCATATGTGGGTGCAACTGTACTCAACCAGCGTTGGCAGCTACACTTGCGCCCCAACCATGCACACCGCCCCGGCACCCGACTTGCATAAGACTACAAACCTGACTATCGAAAGGAGTTTCCGTTGACTTCCCATTTGCAGATCCAGTTGCAGGCGCTGACAAAACCCAGTGCCCGGGGGGTGCTCACGGCCATCAATCACGGTATCGAAAAAGAGAGCCTACGCATTACTCCTGGCGGAAAACTGGCACAAACTCCCCACCCCCCGGGCCTGGGCTCCGCTCTCACTCACTCATCTATAACCACTGACTATTCAGAAGCCTTGCTGGAGTTCATTACCCCGGTCGACACCAGCATCGAAAATAGTCTGGCAACACTCGAAGATATTCACAGCTTCGTTTATCAGCAGATTGGTGACGAACTGCTTTGGTCTGCCAGCATGCCCTGCATCGTTACCGGAGATGCAAGCATACCCGTAGCACAGTACGGCAGCTCCAATGTTGCTCGCATGAAAACGGTTTATCGCGACGGCCTGGGTCACCGCTATGGACGGCTGATGCAGGCCATTGCTGGCATTCATTACAACTTTTCCATGCCCCAGAAATTTTGGGACCAAGCCTGGCAGAACGCAGGCTCCGAAGGGGAGAAAGCCGACTACATCACCGAGCGATACTTAGGGCTGATTCGCAACTTTCGCCGTTACTCATGGTTGCTCATCTATCTATTCGGAGCATCACCGGCTGTCTGCTCCAGTTTTTTACGTGGCCGTGACAAGCATGGCCTAGAGGCTTTCGATGAGGAATCCAAAAGCATGCACTTACCCTATGCCACTGCGTTGAGAATGGGCAGACTGGGGTACAACAGTGACGCACAAAAAAACCTGAGCATCTGCTACAACTCGTTGGACTATTATGTCGACACCCTGTCCCAAGCCATCAAACAAACGCATCCGGGCTATGAGGCCATTCCCTCTGGCCAAGATGGGGATTATCAGCAACTCAACAACAGTCTGTTGCAAATAGAAAATGAATTTTATAGCCCGATACGACCCAAACGGGTGGCAAACACCGGCGAGGCCCCACTGTGCGCTCTGGTTCGCGCTGGCATTGAATACATCGAAGTACGCTGCGTGGACATAAGCCCTTTTTCTTCCGTCGGTCTGGATGCAGAGCAGATGCGCTTTCTGGATACCTTTTTGCTGTACTGCCTGTTGGAAGAAAGTCCTGCCTGTGATGACGATGAACAGAAAACCCAGGCCATCAATCTCGAGGCCGTGGTCAATTATGGGCGCAAACCCGGTCTGCAACTCAACAATGGCAAGCAGGACGTTCCGTTAAGCAGCTGGGCACAAGAATTGCTAGACACAATCCGTCCCATTGCCGACCTCCTTGACAGCGAGTATGACTCTGGCAATTACAGCGCGAGTCTGCAGGCCCAGGTAGCCAAGGTGAAGGACCCTGAACTCACGCCTTCAGCTAGGGTTCTGCGGGAGATGCACGAGCAGAACCTGCCCTTTTTCCGCCTGGCGATGGCCTACAGCGAACAATGGGCTCAGTACTTTCAAAAACGCCATCTGGCGCCAGACAAGCAGGCGAGTTTCAATGAATTAACCAAACTCTCACTGCAGGCACAGGCCGACATAGAGCAGTCGGACACCGATAGCTTTGAACAGTATCTGGCGAATTTCTTCGCGCAATATCAAGCACTGTAGCGTGCTTCACCGGTGAACTATCTGGCGCATTTTCATCTAGCCTGGCCGGATGAGGGACTAGTCGCCGGAGGACTGGAAGGGGATTTCTTGAAAGGGCCCCTGTGCGGTAAATTACCTGGCGACTTGGAGCGTGGTGTGAAACTACACCGCGCCATAGACGCCTACACCGACCAACACCCGGTTGTCGTTCAGTTGCGTCGGGACCTACCCAAAAACCTTCGCCGGTACTCCGGCATACTCATTGACCTAAGTTTTGATCACTACCTCAGTCTCCACTGGTCTAGCTTTTCTGACCTACCACTGGCGGAATTTAATCGCCATGTGTATCAAGTGCTGGTGAACCGGAAGGAGGCCCTCAGCGAGAGTGCCCAACAAATGGTGGAAAGGTTGATTGAGTACGATATCCTCAATCTATACCTTGAGTGGGATACGGTTCCCGCAACCGCATCGCGCATTGGTGAACGTTTCAAGCGCCACAATCCGTTTCTGGCTATAGATCGAGAACTGTCCGAAGCGAACGCTGATATGGAAGCGGCATTTTTAAACTTCTATCCACAATTACAGTCATTCAGTACACAACGGATTCAACTACTGTCATCAAGGTAGCGCTGCGCCAATTGCACTTGGCACCAAAAGGCCATAGTGTAGCTCCGTCGCTTTTTTGATTTCGTCACAAGACAAGGAATTCAACACCCATGTTTCAATTTCTGTCACCCCGCCTGGTTTTTGTGGGCCTGGTTCTCTTAGCCATTTCTTCAATGCTGTTTGCGCGCGTGTACCTGCAGGCGTATCTCGGCCTGGAGGCTTGCCCGTTGTGTATGACGCAGCGCTTCTTTGTTGTTTCGTGGGGTGTAATTGCACTGCTGGCAGCACTACACAACCCCAAGGACTGGGGGCTGAGAATTTACGCTGCCCTGTGTGGCCTGGCTGCATTCGCCGGTGCCGCGATAGCTGCCCGCCATGTCTGGCTGCAAAACTTACCGGAACATCTGGTACCCGCTTGTGGCCCGCCCTTAGAGCACATGTTGGAGAATTTTCCATTTTGGGAGACAGTAAATATCGTTTTAATGGGTGACGGGAACTGCGCAGACACGGTGTGGACCTTTCTAGGTCTCAGTATTCCGGAGCAGACACTGACGGTGTTCTGTGTCGCAATTTTAGTGTCACTGTGGCAGGTCGCGCGAGTTTATCCTGAACGGAGCTAATTTTGGGGCCGGCGCACATAGTCGCGGACAGTGAGTACCATCAACACTCCATCGACACACGGTATTGGCGCGCTTAGAACAATTGGACTCTAAACTTAGCCAATTCACCTCACATTATTTTCTTGCCCGCTCCTCGTAGCAGCCATATAGTTAGACCAACCCACACACCTGCAGGAATCAAATCATGCCGACCCATAGTAGTGACCCGAAGCGACAGTTTGTGGCGGTGGAAGATTTGCTGACCCGCTGGCTGAAGGAGCGGCGAATGCTTCTGGGTAAATACACAGAAATTGTGGTTACTCTGGACAGTAATCTGGACAACGATGCCACGGAACAACATCAGAAAGTACTTTGCGAGCTTTTGGTCGACTATGTAGGAGCAGGACATTTCGAGGTGTTCCACGAATTGATCGATGAAGCCGAGAGCTTTGATGACGGGAGCGGTGCGCTTGCGGAAAGGTTGTTACCCGCTATTGGTGACACCACTGAAGTGATTCTGGCTTACGAAGAAAAATACGGCAATGCTATGGGTCATCAAGACAAATTAAAGCGCAACCTGTCAGCCCTGGGAGAGGTACTGGAGTCACGCTTTATATTGGAAGACCAGCTCATCGCTGGCCTTCACAATCGACATCGGCGCCTGGTTAAACAGGCGCCTCTCTCTGCTTAGACCTGGCCGCTTAGCCTTCGCCAGCAGGTGCTGCCGCAGCGTCACCGTCTTCCGTTCCGCTGGAAACGCCAATCAATTCAACTTCAAACAATAGCGCTGCATTAGGTCCAATCACTTGGCCCGCACCTCCGGGTCCGTAAGCCAATTCGGCGGGGATGGCCAGCTTCCACTTGGAACCTGTAGGCATCAGTTGCAATGCCTCAGTCCAACCTGGGATGACCTGGCTGACACCGAAAGATACCGTTTCACCGCGACTGTAGGACGAATCAAACTCAGTACCGTCGATGAGTGTACCGGCATAGTGAACTTCAACCGTATCGTCTGGGCCGGGCATCTCACCTTCGCCAACCGTAATAATTTCATACTGTAGGCCGGAGTCGGTCACTATTACGCCTTCCTTGCCCGCATTCTCAGCCAGAAATGCTTCTGCCAACGCCACATTAGCTTCCCCCAGAGCAGCCTGCGCTGCCTGCTGTTCAGCTTGGGCTTTTTCCTGGTAAGCCTGCATTTCCTTCTGTATTTCCTCCTCTGTAAGGCGTGGATCAGCACCTTCCAGGGAATCTGTAACGCCGGCGGTGAAAGCACTGCTTTCCAGTGGAATACTATCGGCGACCATACGCTGGCCCATACTGTACCCGATGCCATAACTCAAACGCTGCTCAGAGGTTGTGAGGCTGACGGATGCAGGTGCCGCGGCTTCAGCCGGGGCAGCAGGCTCTGAAGCCGGTGGCTTCTGGTTACAAGCTTGTAAAGTGGCGACGCTGACCAAGGCAAGCGGCAATATGTACTTGTTCATAATTCGTTCCATAGTCATTAGAGAATTCGTGAGTATTACAGATACTCCTTTGAAAGCGAGATCCTGCTCAGATGACACCAGCAGCCACTTTTGGCTCTCCAGCGCTTCACCGAGTTACGTCTGTTACGTTCCGCGGCAAACCATGGGCTCGCGACGGGAGCCCATATTACTACCCACCCTCCCCTTGCGCCACCCCCCGCCTAGGCGGAAAGCGACTCAATCAGCCGCTGTACCTCCGGAGCCCAGTCGTCACTCTCCGAGATGACCGATTTTACCACCAACTCCAGGTTCTCCTGCAGCGGATAATCGGACACAGCCAGCTCAGTAGCTTGTTGATAATGCACATAGATCATCGCCTGCTGCTGTTGCTCAGCGACCAGTTCAATGGTTTTAATCTCTTCACTGAGTGCCTGGGCCGGGGGAAATGCTCGTAATTGACGGCGCAGTGTACGCAGCGGGATTACCACCTTGTTGCGCCAATCGGCGACGGCAGCCTCCACTGCCAACAAGTGCGGATGGCTGAGACGGCGCCCTGCACTTGCAAGCCAGGCTCCGTACAGCAACAGGTTCACGTCCAACCCGTAGGTATCTTGGAGGGCAAGGCAGCTTTGCGCAACACCATCAAGGTTGTAAACAACAACCGAATAGTCCCACAGCGGATTGCTAATACTATCATCGATGTGACTGTTCATTCTCTGCGAACCTTACACCACCGGCACCTGTGCACACTAGCCCGAGGCTCTTACTGCGGGTAGAATTCTCGGCCTCATGATTATACTGCGCAATATCGCTCTTCGACGCGGCAGCAAACTGCTATTGCAGGATGCCAATGTCACCGTCCAGCCAGGACAACGCCTGGCGTTGATTGGCGCCAATGGCTGCGGTAAATCCAGCCTGTTCACATTGTTGCTAGGTGAACTGGGCGCCGATACCGGGGCGATTGAGGGCATGAATGGGCTGCGTCTATCCCATATGGCACAGGAAACTCATGCGACCGAACTACCTGCCGGCGAGTACGTTTGGCGGGGAGACGCACACCTGGCAGCTTTGCGCGACAAGGTGACTGCGCTGGAATCAAACAGAGAGTTTGATAAAGCTGCTCCCTTCCACAGCCAGCTGGAGGAAATCGACGGCTATAGCGCGGAGCGTCATGCACAACGCCTGCTTCAGGGCCTGGGATTCGCCGCAGGCGCCGCCGAACGAGCGGTCAGCGATTTCTCCGGGGGCTGGCGCATACGCCTCAACCTCGCCCGCGCGCTGATGACGCCCTCGGACATATTGCTACTGGATGAGCCTACGAACCATTTGGACCTGGACGCCACCCTCTGGTTGCAGCAGTGGCTGCAGCAATATCCCGGCACCCTGTTGATGATCTCTCACGACCGGGACTTTATCGACGCAACCTGCGAACGCATATTGCATATAGAACAACAGCAACTTTTTGCCTATAAGGGTAACTACTCCGAGTACGAACGACAGCGTGCCGAGCGCCTGGCCAACCAGCAGGCCAGTTACGACAAACAACAGCGCCGAATCTCTGAAATCGATGATTTTGTGCGGCGCTTTCGCTACAAAGCCACCAAGGCGAAGCAGGCACAGAGCCGGCTCAAAGAACTGGAGCGCATGCAGGCATTAGCGCCGGCGCACGTCAATTCACCCTTTGGTTTCAGTTTCCCCCCGCCGGCAAGAAGCGGCGACCCTTTACTGCGCCTCGACGAGGCAACACTTGGTTACGGCAGCACTGCCGTACTATCTAAGGTGGACCTGTTATTGCGCCCCGGCAGCCGTTACGGACTGTTGGGTCAAAACGGCGCGGGAAAATCCACACTGTTAAAGAGCCTGATTGGAGAGCTCCCACTTCTGGGGGGCACTCGCACGCCCTCCGAGCACCTCAGTATCGGCTACTTTGACCAACAACAACTAGAAGTTCTGGACCTGCAGGCAAGCCCCGTTCTTCATTTGCAACGACTCAGCCCAAAAGCGCCCGAGCAGGATATTCTAAACTTTCTGGGAGGGTTCAATTTCCGTGGCGATTCCGCCGCATCCAGCATTGCATCTTTTTCGGGTGGAGAGAAAGCGCGCCTGGCACTGGCCATGGTGGTCTGGCAAAAGCCCAACCTGCTGGTCTTAGACGAACCCACCAACCACCTCGACCTGGAAATGCGTCACGCCATGGAAATCGCGCTGCAGGCCTACGAGGGGGCTCTTGTGCTGGTAAGCCATGACCGGCATATGCTGCGCAATACTGCAGAAGAACTAATGCTGGTTCACGATGGCAAAGTTGAGGAGTACCAGGAGGACCTGGAGGGTTATGAGCGGTGGATTCTGTCTAACTATAAGACATTCGAGAGATCTGATAGCCCGGCAGTCGACACCTCACGCAAAGAAAAACGACAGCAGGCAGCGACCCAGCGGGACAAACTGCGTCCACTCCAGCAGCAACTGAACAAGACCGAAGAGGAAATGACCGAGACTCAGCGTACTCTGGAGGACATACGTGAGCAGCTAGGCAATGCGGATTTATATACTGGTGAGCACAAACACACTGTGGCAGACCTACTGAAACACGAAGGGGAACTGAAGTCCCGCGCCGAAGAACTGGATGATATTTGGCTGGAGCAACAACAAAAAATGGAGGAGTTGTTATAGGCGTTCTCGTGAACGCCGATAGCGACTTGACCCTATGAACGGCTATCGCCCGAACCAATCTATGCGTTTGAAAGACTCGTTTTTTGCTCCAGCATGTGCAATTTTTCGCTGCGACTCATTTTTTTAATTGCTGCCTCCCGTCGCTGGGCTGCACTGCGATTCGGCTCGGTCTCGGACCACAATAGCTCAACCGGCCGTCGACCTCGCGTATACCGTGAACCTCCCACCAGCGCGCCGTTGTGTTGTCGCACACGTCGTTCCAGGTCGCGGGCTACCCCGGTATACAGAGAACCATCGGCGCACCGCAGTATATAAACATACCATAAGGCGCTCAGCTTCGATTCCAGCGGTGATAGCGCTCTACCCAATGCAACAATTTTTCGGGCTTACGCGCCTTGCGCCATTCTCCGGCGACAAACTTATTGCCCTCACTCAGCGTCGGGTAAATATGGATAGTGCCGAGGATTTTTCCCAACCCCAGACCGTGCTTCATAGCCAATACAAACTCATTCACTAGGTCCGAGGCATGGTATCCCACTATCGTGGCACCCAGGATACGATCGCGACCCGGTTCAGTCAGCACTTTGATGAAACCCTGCGCTTCGCCATCTGCAATTGCGCGATCAAGATCTTCCAATTCGTAACGCGTTACTTCAACCGCGATACCCTGCTCCCGCGCTTCGTCTTCGTTGAGGCCTACTCGCGCCACCTCCGGATCAGTGAAGGTCGCCCAGGGCACCACCGAGTAGTCCACTTTGAACCGACGAAAACGACCAAACAAAGCATTCACCGCTGCATACCAGGCCTGATGACTGGCCATATGCGTAAACTGATAAGGGCCCGCCACATCCCCGCAGGCAGAAATCGTGGGAATGGCAGTGCGCAGATACTCATCCACTACAACTGTTCCTGAAGCGCCAACGATGATGCCCAGCTCCTGCAGGCCCATATTTTCAACATTAGCGGTACGCCCGACTGCAAGCAGGACGCGGTCGAAATCTAATTTCCGCTGCCCCTTGACCGTCTCAAATACACAGCTTTGTCCCTGGTCATCGGCCCGAAAAACCAGCGGCTTGTAGTTGGTGTGAACCGCCAAACGCTGTTGCTTAAAAGTGGTGTGTACCAGTTTTGACACTTCTGGATCTTCTCGAGGCATAATTCGATCCGAGTGAGTCACCAGCGCAACACTACAACCTAATCGCGCAAACGCCTGCGCCAGCTCACAGCCAATGGGCCCGGCTCCCAATATCATCAAACGTTGCGGTAATTCCCGCAACTCCCAGACAGTATCGGAAGTCAAGTAGTCCAGCGACGCCAATCCCGAAATTTCCGGCACGCGTGGGCGTGCACCACTGGCGATAACAATATTCCGCGCTGTCAAAGTCTGTCCATTCACCTGCACTTCCCAAGGCGAGAGTATACGGGCATCGCCTTGCACGCAGTCCACGCCTAATTCAGTAAAACGCTCAACCGAGTCATGCGGTTCAATCGTTTTGACGACCTCTTGCACGCGCTCCATTACCTTGGGAAAATTAACCTCCACCGACATGGGGGCAATCCCAAACTCCTCCGCCCGTCGGGCATACTGGGCGACCCGCGCTGAACGGATCAGCGCTTTACTGGGCACACAACCAGTATTCAGGCAGTCGCCGCCCATTTTATGGCGCTCGATAAGAGTCACTTTTGCCTTCACAGTTGCCGCAATGAGCGCAGCCACCAACCCTGCCGATCCAGCGCCAATCACAACCAGGTTGGTGTCGAATTGCTTTGGTTTGGTAAAGGGGGCCAATACTCGTCGCCCCTGCAGATACGTTAATAAGCCGCGCGCGATAAACGGAAACACTGCCAACAACACAAATGAGCCCAATAGCTCCACAGAAACAATCCCCGAGAGCGACTGCAACTGGCCCAACTGGGTCCCTGCATTGACATATACCGCCGTTCCCACAAGCATGCCCAGTTGTGACACCCAGTAAAATGTCCACGTACGAATAGGTAACAGTCCCATCATCAAATTGATCAGGAAGAACGGGAACAAGGGGACCAGGCGCAATGAGAACAGATAAAAAGCACCGTCTTTTTCAAACCCTGCATTCAATGCACCGAGGTGACCCCCAAAGCGCTCTTGGACCCAATCTCTGAGCACAATGCGTGAAACCAGGAAGGCCAGCATAGCGCCAATACTACTGGCAAAAGACACTAGTAAAAGCCCGTACCAGAAACCGAACAAAGCTCCCCCTGCTAGTGTCATAACAGCTGCGCCAGGGACTGAGAGTGCTGTGATTGTCACGTAAGCGGCGAAATAGATCAGGCCTGCTAGAAGCGGGTTATTTTCGTACCACTGGCGCAGGTCGCCGATGCGCTGTTGCAGGGTTTCGAATTGGAGATAGCTGCCCAGATCAAAGAAGAACCAGGCTGAGAAAGCCAAAACTAAAGAGACGACTACTGCTATTTGTTTAGTTTTCAAGCACGTTCCTTGCGTGTAGAGACTACTCTATTATGAATAATGTGAGATTACGCGCTCAGTTCCCAGAACACTACAAATACGTGCCACTATCACTTCACGTCCTGCCCAGGCGTCGAGTGTGAATCAGGTATTGCCGGATGTGCGGTTATAACCCGCCATGAGCAGCGAAACTGCACACGCCCCATATAGCAATGGGAAATATCGCCATGCCAAAAAACTCTAGCGCCCCAGTTGTACCGCAATCCTCCAGTGGTATGATTGTCCTCCTCAAAAACAACGCGACAACCAAAAACCGCAGATTAGCCGGAGAACAACATGAGCGAGCAAATTGTACACGTCAGTGACGCCACTTTTGACGCTGAAGTGCTAAGTTCCGAAGTTCCCGTACTGGTAGACTTCTGGGCGGAGTGGTGTGGTCCCTGCAAAGCGATCGCCCCGGTACTCGACGAACTCGCCGCCGAATACGGCGAGAAACTGAAGATTTGCAAGGTCGATGTAGACGCCAACCCTGAGATTCCGCAGAAGTTCGGTATTCGCGGCATTCCGACCCTGATCGTGTTCAAGGGCGGCAACGCAGAGGCTACCAAGGTGGGCGCTCTGTCCAAGGCACAACTGACTGATTTCATCCAGGAAGTCGTCTAGGCATCAGACTATTCCCGTGGGGATCGGCTAACGGCCCTTCAAATTGATACAAACAAAGATAGAAAAAAGCGGTAGACGGCCCTACTCGGCCGTGCTACCTTTTCAACCGTCGCACATTCCCGTGCAATAAAAAAAGCTCAAAACTCATACTCGGCTCCGACCCGTTGGCCTCGCCACTAAGCTTTTAGCTACACACAATTCCTCCCCCTAACCACACGTGCACTCTTGTTTTCACTATGAATCTGACTGACCTAAAGACAAAATCTACTCAAGAAATCATCGATATTGCGAAAGAAATGGGCCTGGACAATATGGCCCGTTCGCGCAAGCAGGACATTATCTTCGCGGTGCTGAAGCGCCACGCCAAAAGTGGCGAGGACATCTACGGCGATGGTGTACTGGAAATCTTACAAGACGGTTTTGGCTTTTTGCGATCCGCAGACAGCTCCTATCTCGCGGGCCCGGACGACATTTACGTTTCCCCCAGCCAGATTCGCCGCTTCAATCTGCGCACTGGCGACACCATTTCCGGAAAGATCCGACCACCGAAAGATAGCGAGCGCTACTTTGCGCTGCTAAAGGTCGACGAAGTCAATCTCGACAAACCGGAAAGCTCCAAACATAAAATTCTGTTCGAAAACCTCACGCCACTGTTTCCTGATCAAAGACTGACACTGGAAGTGGGTAATGGCAGCACAGAGGATCTGACCGGCCGAATTATTGATCTGGTTGCACCCATCGGCAAGGGGCAACGAGGACTGCTGGTCGCACCGCCCAAGGCGGGCAAGACGATCATGATGCAGAACATTGCCCAGGCGGTTATCACCAACAACCCCGAATGTTACATCATCGTGTTGTTAATTGATGAACGCCCTGAGGAAGTGACTGAGATGCAACGCTCGGTGGGAATACGTGGCGCTGAAGTCGTCGCTTCCACGTTTGACGAGCCTCCTTCGCGCCACGTTCAGGTCGCGGACATGGTTATCGAGAAAGCCAAACGCCTGGTTGAACACAAGAAGGATGTCGTCATCCTTCTCGACTCCATTACTCGCCTGGCGCGCGCTTACAACACGGTCATACCGAGCTCCGGTAAAGTACTGACTGGTGGTGTGGATGCACACGCGCTGGAACGCCCCAAGCGCTTCTTTGGCGCCGCACGAAATATTGAAGAAGGCGGCAGCCTGTCGATTATCGCCACCGCGCTGGTCGACACGGGCTCCAAGATGGATGAAGTCATCTATGAGGAGTTCAAAGGTACGGGCAACATGGAACTGCACCTGGATCGCAAAGTTGCAGAGAAACGTGTTTATCCAGCCATCAATATTCGCCGCTCTGGCACGCGGCGGGAAGAATTACTCACTGCTGATGATGAGCTACAGCGCATGTGGATTCTGCGCAAGTTGCTGCACGGAATGGAAGATCTTGCTGCGATTGAATTTCTCTCTGACAAGCTCAAGGAAACCCTGACCAACCAAGAGTTCTTTAAGTCTATGAAGCGAAAGTAGTATTCGCTCATCTCATTGCGATGCCCTGTATCAAACAATAAAACATAGGACACTTAACTACTGGCACGCCTGCATAGCGGATTGAGTTCAGCATCGACGTGCGCTGTTTGATGTGTCCTGTCGGCCCACAGATATATTATACTCTGGCACGATATCTATACTCGACCGAAGCCAACACCAACACAAGGGTGCATTGCGACCCTATGACACAACGTGTAGTGTCCGTGAACAAATACCGATGGACAGGCATCAGCCACAGTGAAATATACCGACCTCAGAGATTTCATCAGCGAACTGGAGAAACGCGGTGAACTAGTGCGCATCAAAACTGAAGTCGACCCCAACCTGGAAATGACAGAAATTGCTGACCGAACCCTGCGCGCCGGCGGCCCTGCACTTTTATTCGAAAACCCCAAAGGCTTCAACACACCGGTACTGGCTAACCTGTTTGGCACAGAGCTGCGCGTAGCCCTGGGCATGGGTGCAAAGGACCTGAACGCCCTGCGTGAAATCGGCAAGATACTCGCCTACCTGCGGCAACCGGATCCACCCAAAGGCATGCGCGAACTATGGGACAAGGCACCACTGCTGAAACAGGTGCTCCACATGAGTACTAAAGTCGTGCGCAACCCGGCCTGCCAATACCATGCGAAAGAGGGTGCAGACGTAGATCTTTACCAACTACCCATCCAGACCTGTTGGCCAGAAGATGCGGGGCCGCTGATCACCTGGCCACTGGTGATCACCCGTGGCCCAAATAAAGAGCGCCTGAATCTGGGGATTTATCGTCTTCAGCTACTGGGTCGCAACAAACTGATTATGCGCTGGTTGTCGCACCGCGGTGGTGCGTTAGATTTTCGCGAGTGGCAAAAACAAAACCCCGGAGAGCGCTACCCGGTGGCAATTGCGCTGGGCGCGGATCCAGCGACTACGCTAGCAGCGGTCACACCGATTCCAGACTCGATTTCCGAATATGCCTTCGCTGGTTTATTGCGCGGCAGCAAGACTGAACTGGCACAGTGCTTTACACCACTGTGTCGCGAACATGGTTTACAGGTGCCCGCCAGAGCGGAATATATAATGGAAGGCTATATCGAGCCGGGAGAGATGGCGGAGGAAGGTCCCTTTGGGGACCACACGGGCTATTATAATGAAGTAGAGCGCTTCCCGGTATTCACTGTCGAGGCGATTACCCATCGCGAATCACCGATCTATCACAGCACCTACACCGGGCGGCCACCGGATGAACCGGCGATGCTCGGTATGGCGCTGAACGAGGTGTTCATTCCCATATTGCAAAAACAGTTCCCGGAGATCGTGGATTTTTATCTGCCTCCCGAAGGCTGCTCGTATCGCCTCGCGGTGGTCACGATGCGCAAGGAGTATCCCGGACATGCCAAACGTGTGATGTTAGGTGTATGGTCTTTCCTGCGGCAGTTTATGTATACCAAGTTTGTCATCGTCACGGATGAAGATGTGAATGCGCGGGACTGGAAGGATGTGATCTGGGCAATGACCACCCGCATGGACCCGCAGCGAGACTCGGTGTTTATTGAAAACACGCCTATCGATTACCTGGACTTCGCATCACCGGTCTCTGGCCTCGGATCCAAAGTTGGATTTGATGCCACCAGTAAGTGGCCAGGTGAGAGTCAACGCGAATGGGGGCGCCCCATTGTGATGGATGAGGCGGTCAGAACGCGTGTGGATAAACTCTGGGATGAGCTGGGTATTGCGCGCTAGCGCCCGCGTAAATTAGCAGCTCGATATCAACATCGTATCAAGTGGCCGGCAACGTCTCACTGGTGGAACTGATACTCCCAGGAATAGGCAAAACCGGCAGGCCGTCCTGTGACAATAGCAGTCCCTCACGAAAATACGCTGCAGCCACTTTGGGTTCGCCCAATCCGGTCAACAATCGGCCGAGTTCAGCACAGGTCTCCGCGCTGGCTGCCAGGCGGTAACTACTCTCGAAATAGTCCAGTGCCTTTGCCCACAGTTCAGCTCGCGCCGACAAACGACCCAGACAAAGGTGCAATTCAGCGTCCTGTGGGTGTGCCCCCAGCCAGCCTTCTGCCTTTGACAGCTGCCGGCGCACATCCGCTCCCTTTACCAAACCGTACTGGCGTACCAGGGTCGATTTCCACTCTCGCTTAAGCGCACGCTGAAGCGCTTTTTCCGCCGCATTGTCGTCGCCTAGCTCTATCAGTCTGCCCACGTAACACTCAAACAGCTGAGCATCCTGCTGCATTAGCTTGGGGGTCTTTTGCCAGAGCGCGCTTACCTGTTCGGGTGCGCCTTGTTCCAGGCGATTGCGATAAGCCTGTAGCTCCAGTTGTTGGACTTCCTCGGCGTCCAAGACCTTGTGCTTTCTCAGCTCCGGCAGTAACCCAAGCAAGCTGTCCCAGTCTTTGAGACCCTGATAAATCTGATACAAGAGGCTGGCAACGTAGGGATGGCGGCCAACGTTGATTTTGGCCGACTCCAAGGCTGCAAGCGCCTGCTCATATTCGTTCGACTCCAATTTCATTTCCGCTAATGTGATCTGCACTGCCACGGCAGCTTTCGGGTCAATCTCTTCAGCGGCACGCAGATATTCATGAACCTTGTCCTTATCGTTCAACTGATCACTGGAGCGAGCGGCCAGCAGATAGTTACCCAGCGGGGCCTGACTGTTCTTGGCACCACTTAACAGCTCGCGTCGAGCCTGGGACCAATTACCCTCAGTGAAGCTGATCAGACCCTGAGTGGTCAATCGGAGTGACTTTTGGGTCTTGCGCAATCCCAACCAGGAAAACAGGGAGCGCTGTCCGCTAACAATTCGATATATCAGCCGGAATAACAAATATACGGTGAGCACCAGCAACAGAATCAGTAGTAAGCCCACCCACAGACTGGTCTCCAATGAGTAATTGCCGTAGGACACCAATACGTATCCGGGATCGGTTTCGATGACCGCAACAACGCCAGCACCCAGCAATAGTGCAAACAGCACAACGGCAAATAGTTTACGCATACTCTACTCGTCGCCTCCCTGCTGCAGACGCCGTTCGATGGCATTGTCCAGGGCCTGCAATGACCGAGAAATATCGGGCAATGGCACCGAAATGGTAAGGTCCGCTAACTTCTTTAGCTCGTTGTCGATAGCGCGCGCAGCCACCTCATCGGAATCAATGAACTGATCTACCCAATGACTCGCCCGGCCCAGGCTGTCGGCGTAGAGCGTCTGGTTTTTGGATAGCAACGCCACCTGCGCCTGCTCTAATAACATGCGCATGTTTTGTCGCACCAATCCTTCCCACTGCGGCTCCATCAGCGCCTGCATAGGCATATCACGACGACGAATGATGAGATAGTTGGAAAGCTTTGACAGTGCCGCTTCATAGCCCTGCCGAAGGCGACCCTGCCAGTTTGCAGCCGCACCTTCCGGCGGCCGTGCCTCTGGCGTCGGCAACTGGAAGATTACCAGCTTGCCAGCCTGCTCTATCAGCGCGGACAGCCGTAAGTAAATACCTTCCACATCCACCTTGGGTACTGCTCGCACCACTGCCAGGTCCGCCGCAACCGCTGCGCGCACTTTGTGCAGATTCGCTTCATCTAATTCTTTCAAAACACTGTCAGCACTGGCAAGCAGGGCCTGCGTGGCAACCGTATCACCGGCCATTATCAAACGCTGATTGGCCAGCCGCAGGAGATACTCGACCTCTGCCAGTAGCCAGCTATCCCGGTCGCTGGCACTGAACCGCGCGAGTTCTTTACGCTGCTCGGCAAGCTGTGCTTTGACGGCTGTCACGCTCTGAGATAGCTTCGAGGATTCACCGGACATCGCAGTCTTGAGGTTGCCGATCGAAGTCTTGAGTTCTTGCTTCCACCGCGCACTGGCGGCGTCCAGATTTGTGTCTTTTTTACGGGCAACTGTCTCGAGATGCCCCACGCGAGTGGCCAGCAAGGTCTCCCTATCCTGCGATTCGCGAACGAGCCATGCCACGCCGCCAGCGAGCGCAATCACCAACAGCAGAGCGAGCCAGGCGGGGCCAGACGAAGGTTTCCCCTGTGCCGTACTGACTTTGTCGTCGCTTGAAGAGACAGGGGCTGCCGAGTATTCTACCGCTGGCTGCTTTGAACTTGAGGATTCAGCAGGCGGTTTATTATTCTTGGGTTCCTGATCGCTCACTAGTCAATCTCCAGAGCCGGGTTTACTTTTCTGCAAAGCGCACAGCATTGCCGCATCTGAGGCATTTTCAGCCGTTATAATTTGATCGAAGCCGGCCTTAAGCGCCTGGTCCGCAACGCGTTTCGAGGGCACGACTAAGCGTATATGTTTAAAGTTAGAGGTTTCTGTCGGGCTAAGCAATAGCTGCAGGTTTGCGAGGCCTTCGCCACTGCTGAGCAAAATCACGTCTATGCCCCAACGGGACAGGTTTGCCGCGAGACTCCCCGGAGGCATAGCGGGAACTTCGCGACGATAACATGCCAGTTCATCGACCCAAGCGCCGCGGCCGGTGAGCTCCTGCGCCAGAGTAGCGCGACCGCCCTCGCCCTTCACGATTAGCACACGTTGGTCGCGCACCTGCTGCAATGGAGAGACCGCCAACAAACCCTCGCTGCTCATATCACTCTCGGGGGTCACTGCGGTAATACCATGAGATTCAAGCTGCGTCGCGGTAGCTGTGCCGATAGCGTACCACTGAAGCGCCACCGGCAGCTGCGGCCAGTAGCCTTCCAGTGCCGCCATGCCGAATTGCACTGCGTTGCCGCTGATGAAAATGACGTGCTGATACTGGTCAAGATCCAGCACCCTCTGACGCTGCGGACCAGAAAGTTCAGGGAGAGCTGCGAGCGTCAACAGAGGCTGGTGATAGACCTCATTTCCCAGCGCCTCCACCGCCGCACAAAGCCTGGACGCCGCCTCACCCGCCGGGCGTGTTACCAAAACCCTGCAATTACCGGCCCCGGGTTTAATCACTGTAGATATTGGCCAGAATGGCGGCGGCGCCCTGCGACAAAAGATCTTCGGCCACCCGGATACCGGTCTGCTCAGCTTCTGCCGCCGACCCGGTGTCCTGTGCTCGCAGGATTTGCGAACCGTTAGGATTGCCAACGAGACCCCGCAGTAGCAGCTGGTCGCTGTCACCCACATACTGTGCATAGCAAGCGATAGGCACCTGGCAGCCCCCCTCCAAACGCCGGTTCATGGCCCGTTCCGCGATGACACGGCGAGCACTGGGTTCATGATGCAGAGACTGCAGCAAAGCGCGTACTTCCTCGTCATCACTACGCAGCTCGATACCCACCGCGCCCTGCCCTCCTGCGGGCAGCGAGTCCGCCACTGCCATGCCCTGGGCAATCCGCTGCTCAAAGCCTAGTCGGATCAGGCCTGCACTGGCGAGAATGATCGCGTCGTACTCACCCTCGTCGAGCTTGCGCAAGCGCGTGTTAACGTTCCCGCGCAGAAATTTCACCTGCAAATCCGGGCGCCGAGCGCGCAGTTGACACTCTCTTCGCAGGCTGGACGTCCCAACCACACTAGCGAGAGGCAGATCCTCCAGTGCGGAGTACGTATTGCTAACAAAAGCATCCGTGGGATCCTCACGCTCGCAGATAACCCCCAGCTCCAGCCCCTCCGGAAAATCCATGGGGACGTCCTTCATCGAGTGCACTGCAATATCAGCGCTGCCATCCAGTAAGGCAGTCTCGAGTTCCTTCACAAACAGACCCTTACCACCCACCTTGGCCAGTGGCGTGTCCAACAACTGATCGCCACGGGATGTCATGCCCAGTAACTCTACGTCAAGATCCGAGTGCGCTTTGTTGAGGGCTGTGCGAACGAATTCTGCTTGCCACAGTGCCAGTGGGCTCTCCCGGGTGGCGATGATCAATTTGCGGGGCATGTCGGAGCTTCCATCGAAACTTAGCGGTAATAATAGCAGCCGGACTAAGCAACGGCGACTTTGAACGAAGGCCACGATGTTGAAGTATGGAGCCATCTCTGTGTGCTTTGATAGGCACGGCACACGCCGCGAAACCGTCCCCGGGGGCTTTGGCTTGGCCTACTCATCAAGCGGGCACTCTGCCCTGCCTCGCACTAGTCCAACAAACTTCTCTGGCCTTACTGACTCCTATCGCAAATCCAGAACCGAGCAAAGGTTGGAACTGATATACTCGCAATATTGAATTTGGCATAAGTGGGCCCAACCAAGAGTCATAACCAGGAACTGAAAGCACCATGAGCAAAGACAACGACACCAGCAAACTCTGGGGCGGCCGCTTCAAGGAAGCGACCGACGCCTTCGTGCAGCGCTTCACCGCTTCCGTGGGCTTCGACCACCGCATGGCTACCGAAGATATTGCCGGCTCACTGGCTCATGCACGCATGTTAAAGGCTGTCGGTGTCCTTGCCGCCGATGAGCTCAAGGAAATCGAAAGCGGCCTTACCCAGGTGCAAAAAGAAATCACCGATGGCAGTTTCCAGTGGTCAACCGAGCTGGAAGACGTGCATATGAACATTGAAGCGCGGCTGACCGAGCTGATCGGCGCCTGTGGTAAGAAGCTTCATACGGGGCGTTCGCGCAACGACCAGATTGCGACCGACATCCGCCTGCATCTGCGCGCTGCGATCGACGATATCGCGGGCGAACTCACGCGACTGCAACGCGGCACTATCGAACTGGCGGCGGCAAATACCGAGACCATCATGCCGGGTTTCACACACTTGCAAACCGCGCAACCAATTGTGTTTGGCCACCACCTGCTCGCCTGGAATGAAATGCTTGAACGCGACTACGGTCGCCTCATGGACTGCCGTGCGCGTCTCAATCAATCTCCTCTTGGGGCGGCTGCATTGGCGGGCACGACCTATCCAATAGATCGCGCGAGCACGGCCGCTGCGCTGGGCTTCGACAAACCGACAGAAAACTCTCTGGACTCGGTTTCCGATCGCGACTTTGC
>PKCY01000050.1 GCA_002862985.1 Haliea sp. | reverse complement strand
AACCGTGCTCGGCAAGCTTATCCAAAGTCAGGCCCGCTGCGGCTACATCAGCCGCCGCATCGCCCTGAATCAGTCGTTCCAGATACCGAGCGATAACATCCACTTCAAGGTTAATCCGGCTTCCTGGCGCATACTCGCCAAAAATAGTCTCTGCCATCGTCTGGGGAATAATATTCAGGTCGAACTCGGCACCGTTTACTGCATTGACCGTTAGACTGACACCGTCCACACAGATGCTACCTTTGTGCGCGATATACTTTGCCAATTGATCAGGGGCGCGCAGCACTACCCGAATGGAACGCCCGTCTTCACTCAGACTCACAACCTTGCCTACGCCATCCACATGCCCACTCACAATGTGACCACCCAAGCGACTCTGTGGTGTGAGCGCTTTTTCCAGATTGACTGCAGAGCCAAACTTCAAATCCCCCAGGGTAGTGAAGTTTAGAGATTCCACCGAGACATCTGCCCAATAGCCGTCACCGGGCAGATCAATTACCGTCAGGCAAACGCCATTTGTGCAGATGCTGTCCCCCAAAGCGAGATCGTCCAACGGCAGCTTGCCGGTGTGAACGCGCAAACGTAAGTCGCCTCCACTGCGCTGCATGTCGGCCACGGAACCTACGGCCTGGATAATCCCTGTAAACATGATGATGCTACCTCTTTGACTCCACCGCGGAACTCATACCGTTGTGCGAATTCAGGCGGGAATGGCGGTGAAACGCCAGTCCGTACCCACTTTGCGCACGTCCTCCCACTTCAACTGAATTTTGTCGGCCATGTGATCCAGCGGCAAATCCAGCAGGGGTCGCGCAAGATCACCCAATAAAGCAGGCGCCATGTAGACGATTAATTCATCCAATAAGCCAGACTGCAGTAACGCACCGGCCAGGCGGGGCCCAGATTCTACCAGAATTTCGTTACACTGCTGCGCGGCGAGGTAAGTCATCAATGCATGGAGGTCGAGCCCCTCTTCGCCACCAGGCAATGCCAACAGATCTATGCCGCCGGCATGATCCTCTGGCACCACAACCGATTCTGCATGGCAAATCAATGTAGGCGCACTGGAATCCCTTATTCTCGCCTCCCGGGGTGTCTGCAATTGCGAGTCCAACACCACTCGCAGTGGCTGCCGACTCGCCGCAAGGTTCGCCTCCCGGGGTGGCAAGCCCAGCTCCTTCGCGCGCACAGTCAACGCGCAATCGTCCGCCAGCACGGTACCCACGCCGGTGACAATGGCACAACTCATCGCCCGCAGACGCTGCACATCCTGTCGCGCTGCAGAACCAGTGATCCATTGGCTCTCACCGGAGGCCATGGCCGTACGTCCATCCATCGACATGGCCAGCTTTGCCCGCACACGCCCTCTGCCACGCGTCATGCGTGCAATAAAGCCGGGAATAACTCGTCGCGCTTCGCCCCCAAGCAACCCACATTCGACCGCGACCCCCGCGCTCCGCAATTTTTCCAGTCCCTGTCCTGCCACCTGCGGATTGGGGTCAACCATAGCCGTCACTACTCTGCTCACACCTGCGCTCACGAGCGCATCGGCACAGGGGCCGGTCTTCCCCTCGTGACTACAAGGCTCGAGGGTCACGTAGGCAGTGGCACCGCGGGCATCTCCGGCAGCTTGTAGGGCCTCAATCTCGGCATGGTTACCACCAGCTGGCGCGGTAAATCCCTCACCGATGATATGACCGTCGCGCACCAATACACATCCCACATGCGGATTTGGCATGGCGGAGTATTGGGCGCGATGCGCTAATTGCAGAGCGCGAACCATCATGCGGGTATCGAAGTGTGTTTCCATCAGGGGAGACCGCTTTAGTCGTCTGCCGTATCGGCTTCCAGCCGTTCGATTTCACTGCGAAACTCAGCAATATCCTGGAAGCTACGGTATACGGACGCGAAACGCACGTAGGCAACCTGGTCCAGCTTCTTGAGTGTTGTCATCACCAGTTCACCCACTACCAATGACTGCACTTCTCGCTCGCCGGTCGCGCGCAGGGCGTGTTTAATATGCATGATTTCCGCTTCGATATCCTCGACCGAAACGGGACGTTTTTCGAGAGCTCGCAGAAGACCCGCCCGAAGCTTGTCTTCATTGAAGGGTTCGCGGTTGCCGTTCTGTTTGATCACTCGGGGCATGACCAGTTCTGCTATCTCGTATGTGGTGTAGCGCTCAGCGCAGCTTAGACACTCCCGACGACGGCGCACCTGATCGCCCTCGGCAACCAGCCTGGAGTCGATCACCTTGGTGTCTTCTGCGGCGCAAAACGGGCAGTGCATGGGCTGTTCTCGTTAATCTAAGTTGCTGAAGATTAACATATTTTCGATGTTCGAGGCGCTACTCATTTGGGGTACAGCTGCGTTGCTTTAATACCACAACGCCCGGCGGACGGGGGTTCCGAAGCACGCTGTGGCCTTTTTCTAGAGCCTCCTACGACCTTGGCCCGGTATTGAAGGAGCGACCGCCCACAATCTACCCGTAGACTGGAAACCGCTTACAAATGGCCAGAACCTTGTTCTTCACCTCAGCAATCACCTTCTCCGACGTGCCATTTTCCAGCGACTCCAGCACATCGCACATCCAGCCAGTCAGTTCAACCGACTCCGCCTCGCCAAACCCGCGCGTAGTGATAGCAGGTGTGCCCACGCGCAACCCTGATGTGACGAACGGTGAACGGGGATCGTTCGGTACCGCGTTTTTGTTGACAGTAATATTGGCATCACCCAGCGCCGCATCCGCATCCTTGCCAGTATATTCCTTGCCAATCAAGTCCACCAACATCAAGTGGTTCTCGGTTCCGCCTGAGACAATCTTGATGCCGCGCTCAATGAAGGTCGCAGCCATCGCCTTGGCGTTCCTCACCACCTGCCTCTGGTACTCGACAAACTCAGGGCTCTGAGCCTCCTTGAAACTCACCGCCTTGGCTGCAATGACATGCATCAATGGGCCGCCCTGGTTGCCGGGGAATACTGCAGAGTTGAACTTCTTCTCGAGCGCCGCGTTGGCTTTGGCCAGAATAATGCCACCACGAGGTCCACGCAGGGTTTTGTGGGTGGTGGAGGTCACTACATCGGCATAAGGAACCGGGTTGGGGTAAACGCCGGCGGCAACCAGACCCGCTACGTGGGCCATATCCACCAATAGATAAGCACCCACTTTATCGGCGATTTCGCGGAAGCGCGCCCAGTCGATAATCTGTGAATAGGCCGAAAAGCCCGCCACGATCATCTTCGGCTTATGTTCCAGAGCGAGCTCTTCCACGTGGGCATAGTCGATCTCACCCGTATCGGCGCTCAAGCCATACTGCACCGCATCATAAAGTTGGCCTGAGAAGTTGGGCTTGGCGCCGTGGGTCAGGTGTCCACCGTCTGCAAGACTCATACCCAATACCGTATCGCCGGCATTACACAGGGCCAGATAAACGGCAGAATTCGCCTGGGAACCTGAGTGAGGCTGAACATTGGCATAGTCAGCGCCAAACAGGGCTTTCACACGCGCGATAGCCAGTTCCTCGGCCTTATCCACAAATTCACAGCCACCGTAGTACCGTTTGCCGGGATAACCTTCAGCGTATTTGTTGGTCAGGACCGTACCCTGCGCCTGTATGACGCGCGGGCTGGTATAATTCTCGGACGCGATAAGCTCGATATGCTCTTCCTGTCGACACTCTTCTTCGCTGATGGCGGAACAGATCTCATCGTCAAATCCCGAAATTGTCATGCGCTTGTCAAACATGCTGATCCCCGCTCTGGTGGTGGGGGCGCCCATAAACGACCCCTCTGAAAGGCGCGCATTCTACCTTAATCCTAACAACCATATAAGTGCGCAAGGCGTGGCGCAGTTTAAAATTTTAAAGTGGGGTGGAGCTGGAGTCTCTATTTTCAACCTGAGCCAGTACCAGAGCACGCTAGCGAACCCATTACGATTGTGTTTCTGATAATATTCCCGGTCTATAAATGTTGTTTGAGTACCTTCAATGGCCCAATACGTATACACCATGAACCGCGTCGGCAAGATCGTGCCGCCGAAGAAAATCATCCTGCAAGATATCTCCCTGTCTTTCTTCCCGGGCGCCAAGATCGGTGTGTTAGGACTGAACGGATCGGGGAAATCTACCCTACTCCGCATCATGGCCGGATTGGACAGCGACATTCTCGGTGAGGCGCGTCCACAGCCGGGGATCAATATTGGTTACCTGCCTCAGGAACCGCAGCTCAATCCGGATAAAGATGTACGGGGCAATGTTGAGGAAGGCACCCAGGAAGCTATCGACGCTTTGGCAGGGCTGGAGAAGGTGTATGCCGATTACGCGGAACCGGAGGCCGACTTTGATGCTTTGGCAAAGGAGCAGGCCCGACTGGAGGACATCATCCAGGCGACGGATGCCCACAACCTGGACCACAAACTGGAAGTCGCCGCCGACGCCCTGCGCCTGCCGCCCTGGGACGCCAACGTCAGCACTTTGTCAGGCGGCGAATGTCGCCGGGTTGCTCTGTGCCGCCTGCTGCTGTCCAGCCCGGACATGCTGTTACTCGACGAACCGACCAATCACCTCGATGCTGAGAGCGTGGGCTGGCTAGAACGGTTTCTGCATGACTTCAACGGCACCGTAGTGGCGATCACCCACGACCGCTACTTCCTGGACAATGCGGCGGGCTGGATTCTGGAGCTTGACCGCGGTCGTGGCATCCCCTACGAAGGTAATTACTCGGACTGGCTGGACGCTAAAGAGCAGCGTCTGGAGCAGGAACAGCGCCAGGAGGCATCTCACCAGAAGGCCATCAAATCGGAACTGGAATGGGTGCGCAGCAACGTCAAAGGGCGCCAGGCCAAAAGCAAGGCCCGCCTTCAGCGCTTCGAGGAATTACAATCACAGGAATTCCAGAACCGAAACGAAACCAATGAGATTTACATTCCGCCCGGACCCCGGTTGGGTGATGCGGTGATTGACGTAAAAGACCTGTCCAAGAGTTTTGGCGACCGCCTCCTGTTCGACCAGGTCAGCTTCACCGTGCCTAAGGGCAGTATCGTAGGCATCATTGGTGCCAATGGCATGGGCAAATCGACCCTGTTCAACATTCTGATGGATATTGAAAAGCCCGATGCAGGCCAGGTGACTGTCGGCGAGACTGTCAAACTCGGCTATGTAGACCAGTCCCGGGACGACCTGGACGGCAGCAAAACCGTATGGGAGGAGCTTTCGGATGGTCTGGACATCATCCGTATTGGCACTTACGAGGTCGCCTCGCGCTCCTATGTGGGACGCTTCAACTTCAAGGGGTCGGACCAGCAGAAGTTCGTCAAGGATCTTTCAGGTGGTGAACGCAACCGGCTGCATCTGGCCAAGCTGTTAAAACAGGGTGCCAATGTGCTGCTGTTGGACGAACCGACCAACGATCTCGACGTGGAAACGCTGCGCGCGCTCGAGGAGGCACTACTCGCATTCCCAGGCGCGGCTATGGTGATTTCACACGACCGCTGGTTTCTGGACCGCATCACCACCCATATTCTGGCATACGAAGATGGTGGCGACGTAGTCTTCCACGAAGGCAACTTCACCGACTACGAGGAGGATCGCAAGATACGCCTGGGCGCCGCAGCAGAACAACCACAACGCCTCAAATATCGCAAATTGAAGACTTGAATCTAAAGCGGCAATACCCGCTCTGTTCCTCGCCGATTGCGATACTGCGGATCATCTCGCATTCATACCAAGGCAGCGTTATAGTTGTTTAATAAGACCTGTTACATGAGCTTTAACATGACTGAACACTTTTCCGAAAAACGTCGTTTCACCCGCGTAGAGCTGGCACTCCCGGTCGAAGTGCATCAGGGTGGCAGTATCTGGAATCAGCACCTCATCGATATATCGCTGACCGGGGTCAGCACCGATCAACCCGCACAGTGGGACGCACAGTACAACGAACCTTTTACCCTGATTATCAATTTGGAAGAAAACAGCACACTCGAACTGCACGCCTATCTACAACATGTCGAAGCGGGACGGTTGGGGTTTGCCGTACAGCACGTTGATCGGGAAAATATCCAACCCCTGCTTGAAGTACTGCAGGCTCATATGGACATTGCTACGCTGGAGGAGGAACTCTTGCAGTTAAGCGAGTAGTCCAGGGATTACCTCAACACTTATTCCAGCGCATCCAGCGCCTCAGACAACTTCGAGACCGCCGTCACCTGCATCCCCCTGATCTTCCCCTTGGGCGCATTTCCCTTAGGCACAATGGCACGCTTGAATCCGTGTTTAGCCGCCTCCAAAAGGCGTTCCTGACCATTGGGTACGGGACGAATCTCGCCCGACAAACCCACCTCGCCAAACATCACCAACTCCCTTGGCAGGATTTTATCCCGGTAACTCGACACGATAGCGAGCAACAGGGCCAGGTCAGCACTGGTTTCCAGCACTTTTACACCCCCCACTACATTCGCGAAGACATCCTGATCCCCCACCTGCAGTCCACCGTGGCGATGTAACACCGCCAGCAACATGGCCAGTCGATTTTGCTCCAGTCCCACCGCCACGCGGCGCGGATTGCCCAGCTGGCTGTCGTCCACCAGCGCCTGAATTTCCACCAGCAGCGGACGCGTACCCTCCCATACCACCATTACCGCACTGCCGGACGCCGGTTCACTGGCGCGGTCCAGAAAAATAGCGGAGGGGTTTTTGACCTCGCGCATGCCCTGTTCGGTCATGGCGAAAATTCCGAGCTCGTTAACTGTGCCAAAGCGATTCTTCTGCCCGCGCAGCGTGCGGAAGCGGGCGTCATCGCTACCCTCCAGCAAGATAGAGCAGTCGATCATATGTTCCAGCACCTTGGGGCCTGCCAGGGAGCCATCCTTGGTGACATGACCTACCAGCAGCAGCACCATTCCAGTCTGTTTAGCGTAGCGGATCAGATAGGCGGCACATTCGCGCACCTGCGAAACACTGCCCGGAGCAGAGGTGATTTCTTCGGTGTGCACCACTTGAATGGAATCGACGACCAGTACCTTTGGCTTGAGCGCTTCGGCGGCCGCGACAATCGCCTCCACATTCGTTTCTGACATCAATTGCAATTTATCAGTAGGTAGCTGCAGGCGCCTGGCGCGCATGGCAACCTGCTGCAGGGATTCCTCCCCGGTGACATACAACGCCTCCATGGTGCGCGCGAGGTGACACATCGTTTGCAATAACAAGGTACTTTTGCCCGCACCCGGATTGCCTCCCAACAGAATTCCCGATCCCGGGACCAGCCCGCCGCCCAACACACGGTCAAACTCTTCTGCACCAGAAGAAAAGCGCGGCGAATCCGCCAGGTCGATGTCCTGCAGAACCCTGGCGCTGTCCAGCGTACCGGCGAAGCCAGCCCGCTTGCCTCCAACCTGCGGGCTTGCGCCTGCCCCAGCGCGACCGGAACCCTTTTGCGGGCCGAGTTTGATTTCAGTCAGCGTATTCCAGGCTCCACAATCACTGCATTGACCCTGCCACTTCACATAATCGGAGCCGCAGTCATTGCACACGAAGGCGGTTTTTTGTTTTGCCATTGGTTTTCCACACGCAAAAAAGCGCTTGTTTCTTCATCCTATAGATAAAATGCCACATAGATCGACACACTGACGTAAGCAGTCAGAATTGCGCCATTCTACCTGGACCCTACGTTTTTCCACGCCAAAGTACTCGAAGGCTGTGACTGAAGGATAAGAACACGTGCGTCTTCTTCGCCGCCAATCCGCAAAAATTCAAACTAAAGCAATATCGCACGATCACCCAGCGCGCACCCATTCAACGAATGCGGTATCCTACCAAACTTGCGACCCGTTTCCGGTAACACGATGTCAAATTCCTCCTTCATTCCAGAGCGCCAGCTGGTGTTCTCTCCGGTGCTGGCCCAGACCATCGGCCTGGAAGAGGCGATTTTGTTGCAGCACCTGCAACAACTGTTCGAACACCACAGTCCACAAATTCGCGATGACTTCGCCTGGCTGGGTGTCGAGCGGGCCTTTCTGCTAAACACACTTCCTTTCTGGACCGCTGAGGACCTTCACCGCATCAGTCGCAGCCTGGCAGACAAGGGCGTCGTGTTAATTGAGTCGCCGCCACTGCACACAGGCCAACGATTGGTATTTGCGATAAACGAGCCCGTTAATCAGGCGCCAGAACCGGTTGAAACGGTGGCCGTTCCCACGAGGCGCAGCGCAGTCCTGTTGCCCGTGCATTGGTCCCCGAGCGCAGACCTGCTGCAATTAATGAGCATGAATCACAACATACCGCGTCAGTTCGCACTAGACCAACTGGAAGATTTCATCTTTTACTGGCGGGAACGCGGGGAAACCAGTAGCGCCTGGGAAAACAAGTTCCGTCAACAAGTCATTACCGCTTGGCGACGCCAACAACAAAATCAGGCTGAATCCTTCCGCCCCACACAGACAACTACCCTGGACAACAGCTGGCGACCCAGCCCAGATGCTCTGGAAATCATGGAGCGCGGTGAAATTGACCCCGATTTCATCGAACAGGCCATTCCAGAGTTTGTGCTCTATTGGCGGGAGCGAGGCACGCGGCCAAAGGAACTGAATTCCAAGTTTATTCAGCACATACGCATTCAATGGGCACGGTATACCTCTAGCCTGGAGCACAGCACCGAACCCAGGCGTATCACCGACGACTGGCGGCCTATTGCGGATGTATTTGATATCCTGCGCCTGTCGCACATTGATACAGAATTCGCCCACTCCCTGCTGCCGGAGTTCATCGTATACTGGAAAGACAGCAATCAGGCACAAACCTCATGGAACAGCAAATTCATACAACATGTAAAATATCACTGGGCAAAACGCCACCAGTTCGAAACAACGGATAACAGTCATGCCGGACAGCAGGGATCGAATACAACGGGTCGCACGAGAGATCGAAGCCTCCAGGACGACCTCACCGACACCTCCTGGGCAAAGTGAGGAAGGCCGGGCGCAGGCAACGACAGCCCACGTAGAGGCGATCAACCAGGTGTTTGCACTGTTCCGCCTGAATTACCATAACCAGTACTACGCCGCCTATCCGGACGGCGTACAACTTAATCAAATCAAGAAGCTGTGGCTGGATTCCCTGGCCGACTATCCGGTTGAGCAGATTCTCAAAGGCGCCAAACACGCCATCGAGCACAGCGATTACCTGCCCACGCTCAATCGCATGCTGGAGTGCTGCCAGCAAGGCCTTGCCGAGTTTGGCCTGCCGTCTGCCCACGACGCGTATGTTGAAGCCTGTCGGGCATACTCGCCCAAATCAGCCCAAAACTGGAGCCACACCGCCGTGTACCTGGCCGGCCGGGATAGCGACTGGTTCTTCCTGGCGAACAATACCGAGCGCACCAGCTGGCCGATTTTCAAGGAGCACTATCAGAAATATTGCGTGGCGGTACTGCGGGGTGAATCTCTTGAAGTACCGCAATCAGAGGCGTTAGAGCTGCAGCCATCTGAGCCGCTCTCGGTGTCTGAGCAGTTGGCCCAGTTGCAAAACTTGCGCACGAAAACCGGCTTGTAGACTCACTGCGACCATCCATGGCCTCCGACGCTCCCCTCAATCTAGACTCGGCTTGACGCCTGCTCCTCGTAATTCCTATTAAGTCGCTGCCATTGTGCCTATTGCTTTACGCGTGTTGACATCGAAAAATTGCGCCACGCTGCAAAGCATTAATGCTCGTCGTAGGCTCCGTGCGCAAGATTTTCAAACCGCGTGTACTCGCCCAGGAAGGCCAAACGGCAGCGGCCAATTGGACCATTACGCTGCTTGCCGATAATAATCTCAGCCACCCCCTTGTCCTGCGATTCCTCGTTGTAAACCTCGTCCCGGTAAATAAACATAATGACATCGGCGTCCTGCTCGATCGCACCCGACTCCCGCAAATCCGAGTTGACCGGACGTTTGTTGGGTCGCTGCTCCAGGGAGCGGTTTAGCTGGGAAAGGGCCACCATCGGCACCTTGAACTCCTTCGCGATGGCTTTGAGACTGCGCGAAATCTCGGAAATTTCAGCGGTGCGGCCTTCTGAAGCACCCGCCACCTGCATCAACTGCATATAATCCACCATCACCATACCCAAGCCACCGTGCTCACGGGAAATCCGGCGAGCGCGACTGCGCACTTCGGTGGGTGTGAGCGCAGGGGTATCGTCTATGTAGAGGGGCACATCCTTGAGCTTGGTGACGGCCGCACTGAGTTTGGGCCAGTCTTCCTGTTCGAGTTTACCGTTGCGCAGTCGCGTCTGGTCAATTCGGCCAATGGAAGACAACATCCGAATAATGAGCGAATCTGCGGGCATCTCCATACTGAACACTAGAATAGGCTTTTCCTGCGTGAGGACCGCATGCTCGACCATATTCATGGCAAAACTGGTCTTGCCCATGGAGGGTCGGCCAGCGACGATAACCAGGTCCGAGCCCTGCAACCCCGATGTCATCCGGTCAAGTTCCAGGAAACCCGTGCTGAGTCCGGTAATATCGCCGCCGTTTTGAAATAGTTCTTCAATACGCCCAAGAGCCTGTTTCAGCAACGGATTAACGTCCTGGGGCCCACCGGCCTTTGGGCCCTCCTCGGCAATCTGCATGATGCGGCGTTCTGCCTCATCGATCAGCTCGTTTGACTGGCGCCCCTCCGGATTGAAACCACTGTCCGCAATCTCCTGCGCGGCCTCAATCAGCTTGCGTAAACTGGCGCGCTCGCGCACCACCTGGGCATAGGCCCGGATGTTGGACGCGCTAGGGGTATTTTGGGCAAGTTCCGCCAGATAGGGCAGGCCTCCGGCGGCATCAAGTTCACCCCGGGCCTGCAGTTTATCTGCCACCGTAATGACATCGACCGGTTCATTTGCCTCAGCGAGTTGCGCAATCTGACTAAAAATCAGGCGATGCCCCGGACGGTAGAAATCAGTTGCCGTTACCGATTCGGCCACGGCATCCCAACTGTCTGCCGACAGCAATAAACCGCCCAGCACAGACTGCTCCGCCTCGACCGAGTGAGGCTGCATCTTGATTCGCGCTAGATCGCCTTCGCCCCCATGGCGGAGCTCGGAAACATTGCTGGGATACTCTGGATCGGACATAGCAGTCAGTAATTTTGAGGGGATATACAGACTATAGGAAATAGGCGATTAGAAGAAGTGAAAACACTACCAATGCTAATCTGGGATGGATTGGTCAAATCCGGGGGAAGAAATGCACGGGGCTTACAAAGACCGGTGCGTTTATTGTTAAACACCGCTCCCCGGAGGGAGCGATAAATGCTGTCTTACTCGGGAATCACCGCAATTGCCACCATCGCCGTCACGTCACCGTGAATCTGGATAGCAACTTCGAACTCGCCCAGCTCGCGCAACGGCCCTTCCGGTAGCCGAACTTCCGACTTATCCACCTCACAACCCAGGGCTGCAATAGCGTCCGCGATATCTCGCGTACCCACAGAGCCGAAAAGCTTGCCCTCTTCGCCCGCATTCGCGCCGATTGAAATCTGGTCCAATGCGTTGATTGCGTCCGCACGAACCTGTGCTTCTGTCAGCTGTCCGGCAGATGTAGCTTCCAGCTCTGCCCGACGCACCTCAAATTCAGCAGAGTTGGCTGCGGTAGCCAGAACAGCCTTGCCCTTGGGGATTAAAAAATTACGGCCAAAGCCTGCTTTCACATCCACTGTATCGCCGAGCTTCCCCAGCTTGCTGATATTTTCCAGCAAAATGACTTCCATCTTACTTTCCTCTTTACGGGGATTGCTCCCACTACTTCAAATGTCTCGACTGTCGTCGTCTGTATTGTCGCGTTCATGTTCGCCGCTTTTGCGCACTGCGGTTCCCGCTTTTTGCGCCCAGCGCTGGCGAAATTTCAACCAGCTGTCGGCGATAGCAATGAACACAACCAACAACTTCACAGGGTCAAAAATAACCCAAGTGATGTAAAACACGGTCAACCAGCCCGAGCCTTTTCCACGAGAATCGGCTCGTGAATGGATTAGCGCCAGACCCGCAAATGTGAGCGGGATAACGCAGATCATCGCCCATGTGCGATACTGCATGCCCAGACTAAAAAGTGCCAGGGCCATCACCACAAGCACTGAACTTACGGCGACAGGGTAGTAAAGCGCCTTAAATTCAACCCCAAAGCCCCCTGGTTCATAAAGGGCGCTTTGCCAGTAGCGCGCCAGCATTAAACACAACACTGACATCATCGCGGTTCCAGCACCGAGCATTCCCGCAATCTGACCCGACTCGGGCCTGGGCAGTTCCACCGCCTCACCACCCTGTGACAACTGCTGTTCCAGGGAGGCCAGAAACTCACCGAAGTAAGCTACAACCTGTTCGAGGTACTGACCCCCAAACGCCAGTAAGGCCAGCCCAGTAGCGAGGCCTACGCCCACTCCAGCTAACACTGCCGCCGGTAAACTCACCGTACTGCGCAGTACTATTGCCAGTAACATGGTCCCGACTAGCAATGCCAACGGACCGCTGTCACCAAAAGCGTAAATCAACGTTCCCGCCGGCAACAGCGCCCACATGAACAACCAAGCACCCGACCCCGCGCCCTTGCGCAAGGTAACCAGCGCGAGTGCAGCGGCGCTAATCCAACAAAATAACAAACTGCCGGCGCCAGCGACGATAACCAGCAGCGCCTGCAAGCGGCCGCGCATGACAAATTCTGCCAGGCCCTTCAAGTCAATCCTCGACTGGGCATTGCGCTAGCCAAAGGATTTCTACTGGTGCGAATCCGTGTACGGCAGCAGAGACAGGAAGCGTGCACGCTTGATAGCAGTTGCGAGCTGACGCTGATACCTAGCCTTGGTGCCAGTGATACGGCTTGGCACTATCTTGCCCGTTTCGGACACGTAGGCCTTGAGTGTTTCCAGATCCTTGTAATCGATTTCCTTGGTGCCTTCAGCGGTAAAGCGACAAAACTTACGGCGACGGAAAAAACGTGCCATGGTGATACTCCTCTAAACCTCGATATTCTTTGCGGGACGGCGAAGACTTATTCTTCACTCGCCTTTTCTTCAGCGGGGGCAGCTGCATCGCCAGCGTCTTTAGCGCTGTCATCAGTTACTGTTGCTGCTGCCGTTTCCCTCGCTTCATCTTTAGCTGCATCGGCCGCCTGACGTTCCTCGTAACGGCTTTTGCGCTCGCGATTCTCTTTTTCCGCCTTCATGATGAAGGATTCTTCGGTAACAGGCTCGTTGCGACGAATCACCAAATTGCGGACGACGGCGTCGTTAAAGCGGAACGTGGTTGTCAGCTCTTCCAGCGCATCGTTAGACGCTTCCACATTCATCAACACATAGTGTGCCTTGTGGATTTTGTTGATTGGATAGGCCAGCTGGCGACGCCCCCAGTCTTCAAGCCGATGGACCTGGCCGCCGTCTTTCTGGATGGCTGAGGAATAGCGCTCGATCATGCCGGGCACTTGTTCGGACTGGTCCGGATGGACCATGAATACGATTTCGTAATGTCGCATACATTGAGCTCCTTACGGGTTAGTGCTACCCACAGTAAGTGGTATAGCAAGGAGAATCGGCTGCGATACTAGGCGCGGCCGAGCAAATTTTGAGGCTGCGAAGTCTACCGGCATTGTCAGCTAACCGCAAGAGGCCTATTGCCTGAAGGAATCGGGCACCTTCAGGCCCAGTTCATTTGCCACCTGCCGCACGATAAGGTCGGCACCAAGAGGCGATACATGGTTATCGTAAGCAAAGTAGAGCCTCTCAGATTCCGAGGCAATACATCTGCCAGATTCCTGCCGACAAAACAGCTTCTCCGGATAGACTCTTCCAATTCTTGGGCCATGCAACTGGTCCAAAGCTTCGTAGCTACTTGCAACCCGCCGCTTAAATACGTCGTAACTGGTAGTAAGCGTTGGCAACTGCTCAACGCTGGTAATCGGTGGAGAGTGCCAAGAGAGTGACTGAATTACGTGAAAGGCCTGCTCAGGTACCGGGTATACCACTACCAAATCATACCCCGCCTCTGCCCAGGTACGCAGGGTAGTAACAACATCAAGTCCACGCTGGCCAGGGTCGCTTTTTTCATTAAATCCCTTCTTGAAGAAAATCTTTTCAGGCTCTCGCATCCCCTCCTGATTGTCGAACGCTTCCTGCTCAAGATATAGAGGCAATCGAGAAATATAAATGATTTTAGGACTCTCCACTTGCTCTAATATTTCAGTGATCGCTGCACTTCTATTTTTGCAATAGGCATCAAGCGCCCCCCCAACATGCGGGCACCCAATCTCCGAGACCTGCATAAAGTTTAACTGGTTCCCTTTCGCGAGCACTCTGACCGACTCGGCGATGGAGGCCGCATGGCTATCGCCCACCAGAACCAGTGTGGGTGCGCCGGGAGAATAGTTGAAAACACAGGACTGCGAGGCCGGAAAAGGAGGGCCCTTGTTCCCTGAAAGGCAATCGACTCCGTTCTGGAAAACGGTGATTTTCTTACTGGCTTGGAGCAAATCGCGCAAATATTCGCCCCGGCTGGGTATCCCATCCGCCTTGATCCAGTAGAGGCTGACAAAAATAATGAATAAAGATAGGCTCAGAAGAATGGGGCCAAGAATTTTTATGGGAAATCCTCGACTTCTAGATGGTTTCTCAATGGCGTAATACGTGAGCACAGAAAGGAAAACTGTCAGTGCAATCCAGAGGCCCTTATCGGCAATGGAGGGTGTCATATCCATCATCCGCCCAAAGGCGAAAATGGGGTAGTGCCATAAATAGAGTGAATAGGACAACAACCCTAGATAGACCATAAGCGGAAAAGAAAGGGCCCGCGTCACCCAGTCTCCTTCACGCCTGAAGGAGATGACCAGCACAGTACCTAAAACGGGAATCACGGTTATAAAACCTGGATGATGTCCATCAAGCTGGAAACTCAAGAAGGAACCCAGAATCAGCAAAAGCCCCAGGGAGGGCATCAACTTACCCGGCAGCGAGTCGGAGCCACGAAAGCGCCCATCGAGCAAAAACAGGGCGCACATGCTTCCGGCAAGCAATTCCCACAATCGGGTTGGCATCATGTAAAAAGAAAACGATTGGTCTCGCCCCGTCATCCATTGCGCGTACACCAAGCTGACCAATATTCCCAGGGAAAGTATGGTCGCAAGCTGAGCCCTCCCCCACTTGTAAATACAAAACAGGAGCAATGGGAAAACAATGTAGTACTGCTCCTCAACGGCAAGTGACCAAGTGTGTAGAAATGGTTTGTATAACGCCGACTCGGCGCCGTACTGCTGCAGACTATGATCCCAGTAAAAATTTGAGGCGAATAAAAGTGAATAAACCAATGACTTGGAAAAATCGATGAGTTGGTCTGGCAAAAGGAAACGCCATGCAAAGGGGAGCGAGGCCAACATCACTACTAACAACGCCGGCAGTAGGCGCCGCACCCGCCGCTCATAGAAGTTAAGGATTGACAGCTGCCCTGTACGATCGAGCTCAGTCATTAACAACGTGGTAATGAGGTAACCCGATATTACAAAAAAAATATCGACTCCGAGATAGCCACCGGGCAAAAAGTGCCCTCCTGCAACTGTTATCTTGGCGTGATAAAGCATGACTGAAACAACAGCAATTGTTCTCAGGCCATCGATATCGGGTCTGTATTTAATCTGAAATACCTCAATCAGGATGCATAATTGTATCCGTGCCACTAATAAGCATCAATCGTGGTTATGCTTTCGACACAATGAAGCTCCCACGTTCGGCAGGCTGCAATTCAATCTTTTCAACAATTAAATCAGGTCTCAGAGACGCTGACGAACGGCCTCAAAAAGAAAAATACCGGCCGCCACAGAGACATTGAGGCTGCTCACAGAACCGGCCATTGGAAGGCGGATGAGATGATCACACTGTTCACGCGTCAGGCGCCGCATACCCTTGCCCTCAGCGCCCATTATCAGCGCAAGCGATGCCGTCAAGTCGCAGTCATAAAGCGACTGCTCCGCCTCGTCCCTTGTGCCGAATAACCACACTCCCCGCTCCTGCAATGCCTGCAGTGTGCGGCTTATGTTGGTTACCCGCACGAACGGCACTACTTCCGCCGCGCCGCAGGCGACCTTGCGCGCCACCGCTGTCAGATCCGCTGACTTGTCCCGGGGCACCACAACAGCGTCCACGCCCGCAGCATCTGCGCTGCGCAGGCAGGCGCCGAGGTTGTGGGGGTCGGTGACGCCGTCCAGCACGAGGATCAACAGAGGATTACCTTTATTTTCCACCCACGCCAGTAGTTGACGCTCATCCCATAGATTGGCAGCTTCCGACCCATCTCCGGCCGAACTGCCCTGAAGAAGTAGCGCCACCACACCCTGATGACGGCCATTCACCAGCTTGTCGAGACCTGCACGCGGTTCCCGCAGTACAGAAACACCCTGATTATTGGCCAATGCCAACAGGCTTGCGATGCGCTTGTCCTCTCGCCCCACCTGCAGCAACAGATGCTGCACCGACTTGGGGTTCTCCCGCAGAAGGCTATCAACTGCATGAATACCGTAGACATACTGCATACTCAATGGCGTCGCCTGAGCCCGGTTTTCCCTTTGGGTTTACGCGAGCCACCCGATTTTTTACCGCCTTTTGGGCCTTTTGGGGAGGCGCCATCAGGACTGACGGCCTTCTTCTTCGATTTCGCCTTCCGAGCCGGCTTGGCATCCACCAGTTCAAGATCAATTTTGCGATCATCAAGGTCCACCCGCGCGACCTGCACCCGCACTGAGCCGCCCAGCTGAAAACTTCGCCCCGAGCGCTCGCCAGTCAGCCGCTGCCGGGCCTGGTCGAAATTGTAGTAGTCACCGGGTAAGGCCGTGATATGAACGAGGCCCTCGATATACAGGTCTTCCAGTTCCACAAATAGCCCGAAACTGGTGACTGCACTGATCACCCCGGGAAATTCCTCACCGACATGCTGCTGCAGATATTCACACTTGAGCCAAGCATTCACTTCGCGCGTAGCATCGTCTGCCCGACGCTCAGTCATTGAGCAGTGTTCACCGTGCACCACCATGGCGTGAATATCGTAAGGAAATATTTGCGCGGCAGGAATTGAGCCCGCACCTTTTATTCGCCGTACACCCTTGGCCTCGCTCTCACTGCGAACCAAGTGACGAATGCCCCGATGAACGAGCAAATCCGGGTAACGGCGAATGGGCGAAGTGAAATGAGCGTAGGCGTCGTAGTGAAGACCAAAGTGGCCTTTATTCTCCGGCTGATAAACAGCCTGACTAAGCGAGCGCAGCAACATCGTCTGAATCACATGGGCATCTTCTCGATCGGCTACCTGTTGCAGCAATTGTTGGTAGTGGACGGGCGTGGGCTTCTCTCCGCCGCCAAGATCCAGGCCCAACTCTCCCAGGAACTTGCGCAGCCCTTCCAGTTTTTCCTCGCCAGGTCCCTCGTGCACGCGGTACAGCATCGGAACTTTGTTAACGTCGAAAAAGCGCGCCGTGGCGACATTCGCGCAGAGCATACACTCCTCGATCAACTTGTGCGCGTCGTTGCGCACCGCGGGTACGATGGCTTCAATCTTCCGGTTTTCATCGAACAGTATGCGCGTTTCCACGGTTTCAAAATCTATTGCACCGCGTTTGTCCCGCGCCGCGCGAAGAACATGATAAAGACTGTACAGGCGCTGCAGATCCAGCACCCGACTCTTGTTCACCTCAGGGTGACGACCCTTTTCCAGCACCTCACCCACCTGGGTATACGTCAGACGAGCGTGGGAATGAATCACCGCCTCGTAAAACTCGTATTTCGTCAACGAGCCCGCAGGACTGAGCTCCATTTCGCAGGCCATGGCCAGGCGATCCACCTCGGGTTTCAGGGAACACAAGCCGTTGGACAGAGCCTCCGGCAACATAGGCACCACCCTCTCCGGAAAATAAACCGAGGTGCCACGGTGCGTAGCCTCTTCATCCAGCGCCGAGCCAGGCCGCACGTAGTGCGAGACGTCGGCAATTGCCACCCACAAGCGCCAACCGCCCCCTTTACGCTCTTCACAATAAACGGCATCGTCAAAGTCCCGAGCGTCCTCTCCGTCGATAGTCACAAACGGTAGCTTGCGCAAATCTACCCGGTTTTTTTTGTCTTCCTCCAAGGGCTCCGACTCCAATCGCGCCGCCTCGTCGAGCACCTCTTCGGGCCACTCCCAGGGGATGCCGTGCGCACGAATGGCAACATCGATTTCCATACCTGGATCAAGGTGATCCCCAAGGATTTCTGCGATTCGACCCTTAGCGCCGAGTTGGCGTGTGGGATAGTCGGTAATTTCCGCCGTGACGATTTGACCAGATTCAGCCTTACCCTTTTCCTTCGGTGGGATCAGGATCTGCTGCGTGAGTCGGCCATTGTCCGGAATGACAAAACCAATGCCGCTCTCTTCCTGATAACGCCCCACCACAGACGTGTGTTTGCGCTGAAGTACCTCGATGACTTTACCCTCCAGGCGCCCCCGGCGATCTTCACCTGTCACCTGAACAAGAACTTCGTCGCCATCAAACACAAAGTGCATCTGACGCGCACTGAGGTAAACATCACCGCCTTCACCCATAGGCATCGCAAATCCATAGCCGTCCCGATGTCCCTGCACGCGACAATGCAATAGATTCATCTTATCAACCAGGCAGTAGGCGCCACGGCGATTGACCATCAACTGACCGTCCCTTTCCATGGCCCGCAGACGTTTGCGCAGCGCATCCAGCTGCTCTGACTCATCCAGGCCCAACGTAGCCGCAATCTTGTTATGCGCGAGAGGCTTCTCGGCGTCGCTCAGCAGCTCGAGGATGACCTCGCGGCTGGGAATGGGATTGTCGTACCGCTCTGCTTCACGCGCGGCATGAGGGTCGGCAGTTTTGCCTTTTTGGGCCATAGGGCTTGCGTCTTCTGTGAATAAAATTCGGCGGGATTCGCCTTCAGGGCCGGATTATACGCGAGGATTGACAACACCGCCCCGGAAAAGTAAAGTCCCCGCCCTCAGACCCCTCGCCCAACGACCTGGTTGGGCGAATCTGATTCTGCCCAGGTGGTGAAATTGGTAGACACGCTAGCTTCAGGTGCTAGTGCTCGCAAGGGCGTGGAGGTTCAAGTCCTCTTCTGGGCACCATATGTTCAGTAATATCAATTACTTATAGATTTTATTCAAAAATACCAACATAAATAACAACAAAAGGAAAAGGGTGCTTATTTTTAAGCACTCAACGATGATCCACCCCCGTTTTCGCTTCTTGAGGCAGATGTTTCTTGTTTCAGGTTGATCCCAAGGCCAGCGCCCAAAAAGGCCAGTAGGATTAAGCTTCAATAAACAGGGTTTTCCCTACATTGGACTGTGTAGGATGTTGTTGGAGTTACTGAATTAGTGGAGGCGGCGTCAACTGAATTAGTGACTTAAACGATTGATATTAAACAACTATATAAATAATAGATCGACATATACCCCCGTTCAAAGCCCGTTACCACGTATCATATCCACCGAGCCGCTAGGATACCGAAGGGCCAATGCCAGCACTCTTAATGAGACAACGGAACGGGCAGCCATCAACACGGACATACACCAGATAAAGGTATTGCTTAAACAGGCTAGCAGCGCCATTCCCAACGGGCTCGACCGGCACATCGCTCTGATCGTTCTGGCCGAAATTATTGTTATTGTTGTTGTCGCTACACGCTCCTAATGTGCCGATTACAGCAGCCATCAGGACCGCGTTTTTCACGCGTAAGTTTACAGTCACAGGGTACTCTCCTCTCTAATAATTATGGCACGGAGAACAGTTGAACTGGTTTTCACTGTCTATGCGGTACAAAATCGCGGGCAGAGGCCGGAACCACATCGAAGTAAACCCATAGAGCACGACCGCAGTCTCAGTCGCTAACTACTGCACATTGCGGTGGCCCACACTTGACCTTATGGCATCGGCTATATTTAATAACACCTCACTTAGCCATCCACTCCTGTGGGGAATTAGTTCTGAGCACTCGCCGCCTATTGTTAATGTTTGTGATACTGCTGAGCTTCACTCAGTCGGTCCTGGCATCGGCTGCGTGTTGCGGACTGGATCAATCCGGCGATAGCGTGCACGTGGAAATCCTTCCTGACAGCGGCGCAGATCTGCCCGGCGATGATGGGTTACAGAAACATATCGATGCCTGTCTCGATTGTTCCAGCTGCCAGTGTTGCGCGCATTTTGCATCGGCTCCTACAGAGGCTACAACACAGTTTCAACCCTCGTACACCCCATATATTGACTTCGCCCCCACACATGTAAGCCTTACCCGCTGGCCCCTGCTCCGCCCTCCCCGCGTCTGATCCCCCTCTGCTTCTACACGATGTAACTTTCCGGCGTTAACCGCCTGAAATTTGCTTGCGATCATTTTCACGGGATTCGACCATGATGTTTTTCTACCCCAACGTGGGCCGCACGTGGGTGCTTTCGCGGCGTTACGCGCCTCGACTCACCGCCCGTGTGCTGTTTTGTCTATTGCTGTGGACATCGGTATGCGTGCAGGCCGGAACTTCAGCACTGACGCTATCGACGGCTATGGCGCGAACACTGGCCGACAACCCTGCGCTACAGGTTTACACCTTCAAGCGCCAGATACTCGATGCCGACCGGTCGCAAGCAACACTCAGGCCGGCATATCAGCTTGGCATTGAAGCAGAAAACTTTGCAGGATCGGGCGCTACAGAGGGTTTCAGTGGTGGCGAATACACGTTATCGCTGTCAGCTGTCCTCGAGCTGGGAGACAAACGCAATGCGCGTATCGCCGCGGCGGGCAGTCGCTATCACCACCTTACGGCACAGCGCGAGATAGAGGCGATTGAGCTACTCGGGGAAGTGACCCGACGCTTTGTTGCAGTACTCGCCGCCCAGCACCGGCTGGCTCTCGCGGGCGAATCGGCACAGCTGGCCGAACAGACCTATCGCGAGATGGCCAACCAGTCTGCGGCCGGCGCGTTACCACTGGCCGATGTCAAACGCGCGGCAGCTGCTGCAGCTCAAGCGCGACTCACGGCGACCATTCAAGAGCAGCAATTGGAGTATCTCAAAGTCGCACTGGCGGCCATGTGGGGGGCTACCACCCCGGCATTTACCACAGTGGCTGGTGAGCTCTACCAGTTCGATGATGCCATACCGTTTGACACACTGCTTGCCCGCGTCGAACGAAATCCCGCACTCCAGATTTTTGCCGCAGAGGAAAGAATGCGAAGCGCCGAACTGCGACTGGCCAAAACCCAAAGCAGCACAGACGTTGCCTGGTCTGTGGGTGTCAGGCGGCTGGAAGATGGCAATGATACGGCGCTGGTAGCAGGCGTCAGTATTCCGCTGTTTTCCGGCCAACGTAATCGCAGTGCAACTCAGGCGGCAGCGGCTGCGCGCAATGAAGTGATGGTGCGCCGCGATGTTGCTCTGACCACTATCCATACACAGCTCTTTCGCGCCTATACCAGCCGCGCCCAGGCAGTACTCACCGTGACGCAATTACGCGACACGATTATACCGGCGCTGGAAGAGGCGCTACAGGAAATCAAACGCGCCTATGAGCGGGGGCGCTACCGCTATCTGGATTATCTGAGCGCGCGTCAGGAATGGCTTGGCGCACGCCGCGCGCTGATTGACGCGGCAAGTGCCGCATTACTGTACGGCGCTGAAATTGAACAACTCACGGCAGAGCCATTGACTGCCCCGGATACAGACGAAGATGCCACAGGAACTTCCCCATGAAACCATTTGCTTCGCGCTGGCAATACGCCGCGATTATCGCCGCATTCCTACTACTGACAATAACACTGACGACGCCCACCCATGCCTCCGGTGAACACGGCCACGACGACCATAGTGATGAACATGGGCACGAAGCCGCCGCACTGGGTCCCCATGGCGGGCGCCTGCTGACACAGGGCGATGTCAGTGTCGAACTACTGCTGACGGGGCACGGCGGTAGCCCCGGTTACCGGGCCTGGGTACAGCGCGACGGCACACCGGTTGTCGCTCCCGACATAACACTCACTGCGGCGCTGCAGCGTCTCGACGGTGAACCCCAACTGGTGGCGTTCGCGCGCGAGGAACAGAGTTGGCAAAGCACAGACGTCGTCGCCGAGCCACATTCATTCGACATTACGCTGACGCTCTCAATGGGCGAAGCGGATTATGAATGGAACTTCAGCACCTATGAGGGGCGCGTTCATATTGCGGCCGAAACAGCTGCACAAGCAGGGGTAGAGAGTGCTATCGCCGGCCCCGGACCAATTGCACAGACACTCACGGTGTACGGAAAAACCGTGCTTGACCCCACCCGCATCAGCCATCTCCGGGCGCAGTTTCCCGGCGTCATAGTACGCCTGAATGCCACCGTCGGAGAGACCGTCACAGCCGGCCAGGTATTGGCCGAGATTGAATCCAGTGACAGCCTGCGCCGCTACCAGCTGCAATCACCCATGGCAGGCGTCGTAGTGGCTCGCGACGGTAACCCCGGCGAACTCGCCCAACAACAGGCGCTGCTGACGATAGCCAATCAGGAGCTGTTGTGGGTCGAGTTTTTGATCTTCCCCGGCCAGGCTCAGGACGTCGCTGTCGGGCAGTCTGTCCGCGTTTTCAACGAAAACAGCACAGCGCAATCTCATATTCAGTATGTGCTGCCAGACACCGACGGACAACCGTTTCTGCGCGCCCGCGCACCGCTGGACAACACTGACCGACAGTGGGCCCCGGGGCTGATGCTGACCGGATCGGTTGGCATCGCCACCACGCAGGTACCACTGCGCGTTCAACACGCAGCCATTCAGCAGATCGACGGTCAGGACGTGGTGTTTATTCAGTCCGGCGATGCCTACGAAGCCCGCCCTGTCACCGTGGGTCTCAGCGACACACGCTATACCGAGATTATCAGCGGCATTTCGCCGGGTGCGCGCTATGTCTCCAACAACAGCTACCTCATTAAAGCTGACATCGGCAAATCCGGTGCTGCTCACAATCACTAAAGGGTTACTGTCATGATTGAAGCTATTTTGCGAGTGGCTATAGCACGCCGCGGTGTGATGATCGCCCTCGCGGTGGCGGTTGCCGTACTGGGAGTATGGAGCTACCAGCATCTTCCCATTGACGCTGTGCCGGACGTCACCAATGTTCAGGTACAGATCAATACGGTGACCCCCGGCTATTCGCCTTTGGAAACCGAACAGCGTGTTACATACCCGGTGGAAACAGCATTGGCCGGCATACCCCAACTGGATCATACGCGGTCGCTGTCGCGCTATGGACTGTCGCAGGTGACCGCCGTGTTTTCCGAGGGTACCGATCTCTATTTTGCACGCAATCTGATTAATGAACGCCTGAGCCGGATAAAGAACTCACTGCCCGCTGAATTGGAGCCGACGATGGGGCCTATCAGTAGTGGGCTCGGTGAAATTTTCATGTACACCATAGACGCCGATGAGCAGGCAATGCATCCGGCTGGTCGCCCCTACACCACCAGTGACCTGCGTGAAATACAGGACTGGATCATCAAGCCTCAGTTAGCTCTGGTACCCGGTGTGACGGAGGTCAACACAATCGGTGGTTTCGATAAGCAGTATCACATCACCCCGAGCCCACAGAAGATGCTGAATTTCGGCGTCTCTCTGGCCGACATCAGTGGCGCACTCAAGCGCAATAATGACAACCGCGGCGCCGGATTTATCGAACATAGCGGCCAACAGTTTCTGGTGCGCTCACCGGGACAACTGCAGAGCATTGAGGACATCAAACAGGTCGTCGTGAAAAGCGTCAACGGCATACCTGTGACTATCGGCACTCTCGCCGAGGTCGGCATTGGTCGTGAGCTGCGCTCCGGCGCTGCGACACGTAACGGCCATGAGACTGTACTCGGTAGCGCCATGATGCTGATGGGCGAAAACTCCCGCGAGGTTGCACAATTGGTGGCCCAGAAGCTCGATACAATCAAACAGTCGCTGCCGCCGGGCATCATTCTGGAAACTGCTTACGACCGCACCACACTGGTCGACAAAGCCATCGCCACAGTGCAGAAAAACTTGCTGGAGGGCGCCTTACTGGTCATTCTGGTACTGCTGCTGTTACTCGGCAATATTCGCGCGGCCCTCATTACCGCTGCGGTAATTCCACTGGCTATGCTTGCCACGCTCACCGGCATGCTACAAACAGGCGTATCGGCGAACCTCATGAGTCTGGGCGCGCTCGACTTCGGCCTGATTGTCGACGGCACTATTATTATTGTCGAAAATGCCATGCGTCGACTGGCGCAAGCGCAGCGTAGCAACGGCGCGGCACTGCCATTCGCAGAGCGCTTGCAGACGGTTTTTGATGCCACCCGCGAAGTTATTCGACCCAGCCTGTTCGGTGTAATCATTATTACAGTGGTGTATATCCCACTGTTCTCACTGACCGGAGTAGAGGGCAAAATGTTTCACCCGATGGCCGCCACTGTGGTCATGGCATTACTCTCGGCGCTGGTCATCTCTATCACCGTTGTACCTGCGGCCATCGCTATCTTTATGACGGGAAAGATCAGTGAGCGGGAGAGTCGGGTTATCGTCGCTGCCAAAGCGCTGTACCGGCCACTGCTGTTGATCGCACTGAAACTGCGTTATCTGGTGTTGGCCGTTGCGCTGGCACTGGTTGCTTTGTCAAGCTGGCTCGCCACCACACTGGGTTCTGAGTTCATTCCGCAACTCAATGAAGAGGATATTCTGCTTCAGGCCATTCGTATTACTGGTACCGGCCTGGAGCAATCGGTGGCAATGCAGACCGCGCTGGAGGAGCGTATCACCGCGTTTGCACAGGTGAAACACGTATTCACGCGGATTGGCACGCCGGAAATTGCCAACGACCCGATGTTACCTAATGAGGCCGACACTTTTGTAATGCTTCATCCACGCAGCGAGTGGCCCAATCCAGCGCAGTCGCACGCTGAATTTGCCGATGAGTTGGTCGAGGCGGTGCAGCATGAACCCGGCAACAACTACGAGCTGACCCAGCCCATTGAAATGCGCTTCAATGAATTAATCTCGGGTGTGCGTGCCGACCTCGGTATCAAAGTAGTGGGTGATGACCTCAATGTATTATTGTCATCGGCCGAGGCCATTGCCGGCGTTGTACGCGGCATCGACGGCGCCACCGATGTCCGTGTCGAACAGGTCACCGGTATGCCGGTGCTGTCTATTGTGCCCAAGCGTATGGCGCTCGCTCGCTATGGCCTGAATGTCGCCGATGTGCAGGATGTCATTGCAACCGCTATCGGTGGCGCAGACGCTGGTGTGATTTTTGAAGGCGACCGGCGCTTCAAGTTGGTGGTTCGGCTACCGGAGGCGGTGCGACGCGATATTCATGCTCTGGATTCGCTACCCATACCATTGCCTTCGGGCGGCTATGTCCCCCTGTCAGAAGTGGCAAGCTTCGATATCGCCCCCTCTCCCAATCAAATCAGCCGGGAAAACGGCAAGCGTCGCGTCGTCGTTACCGCCAATGTGCGCAATCGCGATCTCGGATCGTTTGTCGCTCAAGCGCAGATGCGCATCAACGCCAACGCACCGCCACCGCCGGGCTATTGGCTGGACTACGGCGGAACCTTTGAACAACTGGAGTCGGCAAGTCAGCGCCTGTCACTGGTAGTGCCCATCACGCTGTTACTCATTCTGGCGTTGCTGGTGACGGCCTTCGGCTCGGTGAGAGATGCACTTATTATCTTTACCGGTGTTCCGTTGGCACTGACTGGCGGCATCATGGCGCTATGGCTGCGCGACATGCCGCTCTCCATCTCCGCAAGTGTCGGCTTTATTGCCCTGTCCGGTGTCGCTGTTCTGAATGGTCTGGTGATGTTGAGTTTTATCCGCGAGCGCTGGCAAGCCAGCGGCGAGCTGATGGAATCGATTGTGGAGGGCGCGATGACACGACTGCGCCCGGTACTGATGACAGCGCTGGTTGCAGGGCTGGGCTTTATCCCCATGGCCCTGAACACCGGCACCGGCGCCGAGGTACAGCGGCCACTGGCAACCGTCGTCATCGGAGGAATTATCTCTTCGACGCTACTGACTCTGTTGGTATTGCCCGTACTGTACCGGATGACTTACCGGCGGCGTCTGTAACAGTAGCACCCACCCCACCCGTCCCTGGTGCAGCGGTGCCAAAGGGAGTGGCCGTATCGGTGTGGTGCTGACCCGGCCGCTGGGGAGACCTTGACTAGGGCGTCCCCGGCGGGCTCACCTGTGTATTGAAAACACTGGCGCCGCGGGCGGGTTTTGACAAATTAACTTCTTGGGGTCACAGAAATCTGGCCTCTGCCATCAAGCAACCGCTCTACTCCAATCAGCGAACGCACTTTCCCTAAGATTCCGATAATGCTCCGCACG
>PKCY01000088.1 GCA_002862985.1 Haliea sp. | reverse complement strand
TGTTGAATTCAGATGCGGTACATATCTGGCGCGATTCGGACGGCGACTATCATGTCGAATGGCAGGCTAGCCCACCTGATACCGAGGTAACCGTTGAGCCGGTGTCGACGGGCGCCCGGGTAGAGCAGCACCGCGGTGAACACTCTAACCGGTTGCGATTGTCTGGCCTGGCGCCAGCAAGCCGCCATTTCTTTGTTGTTCGCGACCAACACGGCACGGAAGTGTTAGCGGCGGAGCGGAAGCTGGGGATGCAAGGCACGCCCAACTTCAGAGACTTTGGCGGATACCCTACAGTGGATGGTCGTCAGGTGAAATGGGGCTTTCTTTTTCGTTCCGGTCAGCTTTCGCACTTGAGTGATCAGGATGTGGAGTTATTAGCTAGTTTAAAGCTGGATCTGGTGTGTGATTTCAGGCGACTGGATGAGCAGGAAAGTGACCCCAGCAGGCTGCCGGCGCATCGTCCCCCGAGGATTGCCAGTTTACCGATCATTCCGGGCAGCAATTCACGCTTTTTTGAGGAAGAGGGTAACCAGTTGGGCGGCCGTAAGGCTATGTTCGATTTTATGTTGGAGATCAATCGGGATTTTGTCGAGGCGCAGTCCTCTACCTATGCCCGTATGTTTCGAGAAATACTGGATCAAGATGATGCACGATTTCTGGTGCATTGTGCCGCCGGTAAAGACCGTACTGGATTCGCTGTCGCAATAATATTGTTGGCTCTTGGGGTGTCGCGCGATTTGGTTATGCACGACTACATGTTGACAGAAAGGTTCTTTCTTCCTCATCAGGAAATTGAACGTCTAAGGCAAAAGTACAGCATGGAGGGTATGGATACGGATTCCATTCTGCCTATGCTGGAGGTGCATCCTGATTATCTGGTTTGTGCGCTGGACGCAATTGCGCGCAGTTTTCCTTCGGTGGAGGTTTATCTGGAGGAGGCGCTGGGCGTGGGGCCTGCCGAAGTGGCAAAATTGCAAGCGCGGTATTTGACCTAGCAGGGTAACGTTCGAGCCGCCATTGATGTGACGACTCGGAGCTTCGCCGGTGCTATCTTGGCGCTTTGCAGGCGATTTTTGCAGCCTTAATTTGCTTCTTTTCGCACTGCTCACTGGTAGCGTCGCCGACGCACCACTTGCTGCGCTTGTCCCAGGCTGTCAGGTCAGCTTTCTTACCATTGGAGCATTTTACCGTGTAGCTCGCATAAGGCGTGCCATCAGTACTGGCGGCATTGGAATCAAATACGATGCTAGTCGGTTTTGCAGCCATGCTGCCCGCGGAAAAGATCAGCAACAGTGTCGTTGCCGCAATTTTTGATAAACTCATTTCAGGTTCCTCGCTAATGGGTGTGTGCTGCCGTCTCGGTCAACATTGTCGTCAGCTGCCGAGTGCGGATGCTATTGTATGGCTTAGTGAGCGGAAGAGTGAGTTACTAATTCGTAACTATTTGGGAATATTCGTAACAAAATACACTTGGAAAAAGTAAATCGTTTATAGGTAATTGTTTTTTATCAATATTTTTACTTTTCTCTAAGTTTCAAAGAGGAACATTAAGGATAGTTAACATGCCTACAGGTAACGAAGTGCCTTGATTGCTTAGACCAACCCGATCAAAACCCATCCCGCGATGGCTAGTAATAGAGTGTGTTTGACCCGTTTAAATCGTGTCACCCCATACAAGGATGGCAGGGGTGGCAAACACAGGGTGCAAAGGCTCAAGACATAATTCTCTTTCCAGGGTTTGATAAGTAGCATGACCCAACTAGCCAGCAGTGCTGCTAATTGAATGTCATCATTGCGCTAGTTGTCGCCTCCATGCTTCCTCCCAATGTTGAGGGTCAAAAGGGTGACCGCAGTGCAGCAGCCAGAGTGCCGGAGTGTGCTGCCGCCAGCCGCCAGAAGGGTTGTTCCTGCGTTCCATGTCGCTCGAAGGTGTCTGATGACTCCCGTGTGGAATTTGGGTATGGTGAGGCGCCTTCGAAATCGGAGAACATCGGCTTGACCGACCCATTTACAGATATCCGGCCCTATAGAGACGATGAGGTCGCTGAAGTCCTCACGCGTCTGCTGGGCAATGCTGAATTTCTGGACACCTTGGCGACCTATCGCTTGGGTAAAATGGGAGCCATTGTGTCCGGGCTTGTGCGGCCACTGGTCCGATTTTCGCTGGCGCGTGAGGTGCGCAACGTATCAGACGTAGGCAGTATCCAAAGTATTATCGGGCGCTACATGGCTCGACTGGTAGAGAAGTCTACCGCCGGACTCAGTGTGTCCGGATTGGAGCGACTTAATCCCACATGCTCGAACCTTTACATGAGCAATCATCGAGATATTGCTATGGATCCGGCTTTCATCAACTATGCGCTGCATGGCGCAGACTATGAAACGCTGCGAATTGCTATCGGTGACAATCTTCTCACCAAACCCTGGGTTTCAGATTTAATGCGGCTGAACAAGAGCTTTATTGTCAAGCGTTCGGTGAACGGACCTCGGGAGCTGCTGGCAGCGTCAAAGACACTCGCCAAATATATTCAGCATTCGCTGCTTGAAGAAAATGCACCGGTCTGGATTGCGCAGCGGGAAGGGCGCGCAAAAAATGGCATTGACCGAACAGAACCGGTGATAATCAAAATGCTTTCCATGAGTCGGGACAAAGCTTCACAGAGCTTTGGAGATCATATTCGCAGTCTGGGTATAGTGCCGGTGGCGATTTCCTACGAGCTTGACCCCTGTGATGCGATGAAGGCTAAAGAGCTATTTCAGTTGGCGACACAGGGCAGTTATGAGAAGGGGGCGCAGGAAGACGTAGCGTCTATTGCCCAAGGTATTGCCGGAGAAAAAGGACGCGTGCATGTCTCTTTTGGCGTGCGGCTAGAAGGCAGCCTCGAGACTCCTGATATGGTTGCACAGGCAGTGGATCGGCAGGTTATTACCGAGTACTGCCTCCACCCTACTAACCTTTATGCGTACCGCCGTTTGTATGGTGAAGATGCACTCGTCCCGCACGAGCTGAACATGGAGGATGGCGATTGCAGCGAGGAAGCTTTTGAAGCGCGTATTGATGCCATGCCCGAAGCACATCGCCCCTATGCACTGGGAATCTATGCCAATGCGGTCGTAAGTAAGCTGACACTGGCCGATTGTTCGCAGACCCCTTGCTGAGCGAAGATCTTAAGGGCAGCATTCGCGAAGCCTATGGCGCCATCGTAGAGCGAAAGTCCCTCACGCCGCGCTGGGGTCAGCGCCAGATGATTGCCGAGATAGCCAACACCCTATCGCGTATTCCGCTCCCCGGTGAGACAGGGGAAAACGTACCTGCAGTTTGTGTGATCGAGGCTGGTACAGGGACAGGCAAGACTATCGCCTACGCTGTTGCAGCAATTCCTATGGCCCAGGCTTTAGGTAAACGATTGGTTGTTGCCACTGCCACTATTGCCTTGCAGGAACAGTTCGTTAATAAAGATTTACCGGACATTCGAGAAAGCAGTGGCATGAATTTCAGTTTTGCACTGGCCAAAGGTAGGCGTCGCTATGTCTGTTTGTCAAAGCTGGATCGTTTGATGGCATCCAGCGAAGGCGAGTCCGCATTGATTCCACTCTATCCCGATGAGATGCGTGAGCCGCTGGCGGCCGATTCTTTGCCAATATACGACACCATGCTCGAGGCGCTCGGAAGAGGGCAATGGGATGGCGATAGAGATAATTGGCCCGACAGTGTTTCGGAGGATATCTGGTTTGGAGTGACGACAGATCATAGCCAGTGCAGCGGGCGGCGCTGTCCCAATATCAGTCAGTGTAGTTTTTATCGAGCTCGGGACGAACTGCAAAGCGCTGATATTATCGTTACTAACCACGATCTTGTTCTTTCTGATCTTGCGTTGGGAGGTGGTGCGATATTGTCGCCACCGGAAGACAGTATTTATGTGTTTGACGAAGGACATCATTTGCCGGACAAGGCGCTGTCGCACTTTGCGAGCTTTTGTCGCTTGCATACCACGATCGCGTGGTTGCAGGAGAGCAAGAAATCACTGGCTCAGTCGGCATCGCTATTGAACGCAATAGAGAGTGCGCAGCGACTTTTGCAGAGCTTGCCCCCGGAAATGGACGAGACGATTGCCGCGCTGCAAGTCGCAGAAGAGACTGTGGCCGGCCTGTTTGACGAGGCTGAGTTGGATGATAGTCGCGGGGATCAACAGCTGCGACTGGAGCATGGCCTGGTCCCAGCTGTCTTAATCCCCTTGGCGGCAGCGCTTACCGGACGATTTCAGAAATTGAGCAGTGCGCTGTCTCGATTGGAGAACCTGTTGGAGGAAGCGCTGGATGATGATCAATCCGGGGCGGGTAAGTCTGAGGTAGAAACTTGGCATATTAACGTGGGCGGTATGCTGAGCCGCGCTGAAGCTGCTTTGGCCCTGTGGCGGGAGTACGCTGTTAGCGGCGAGGGGGAAGTGCCACCGAAGGCACGCTGGATCACCTTAATGAGCAGCAGTGGTCAGTTTGGTTTTGAGCTGCGCTGCAGCCCCGTGCTCGCCGCTGACATTCTGCAGGAGTGTTTGTGGTCTAGGGCGGCCGGTGTCATTGTCACATCTGCGACGATTACCGCCCTCAATTCTTTTGAACGTTTTGTTTTACATTCTGGAGCACCACCTGAGGCTAACTATAAGATAGTTGAGAGCCCTTTTAATTACTCAAATGCCATCTTCGCTGTTCCTGCCATGGACTGTGACCCTGGAGATGCGCAGGCTCATACCGCTGCTCTGGTAGATATGCTGCCGCAGATTTTGGTTCCGCAGGACGGCAGTCTGGTTCTCTTTTCCTCGCGTCGTCAGATGCAGGATGTCTACCAGGGTCTTGGTGGAGAGTTTGCGGCCCGCATCTCGATGCAAGGTGACTGCAGCAAACAGGAAATTTTACGCAGGCATAAGGCGCAAATTGATGGAGGCGAGGGCAGTATAATTTTCGGCTTGGCCAGCTTTGCCGAGGGTGTCGATCTGCCAGGTGATTACTGCCGCCATGTGGTCATTGCAAAAATCCCCTTTGCTGTGCCCGATAGTCCTTTGGAGGCAGCTCTTGTAGAGTGGGTGGAGGCACAGGGGCGTAATGCCTTTATGGAGATCAGCGTGCCTGATGCAGCCTTGCGACTGGTGCAGGCAAGCGGCAGATTGTTGCGCACAGAGGAAGATACTGGCCGAGTCACCTTGTTGGACAGGCGGATTCTAACCCGACGCTACGGCCGCTCAATCCTTGATTCACTACCCCCGTTTCAGCGTCAGCTGGGCTAAATCTTTCCCGTTCATTTTTAACAATGAGCGAGTTTGTGTGGGCCTGTGTCAGCAGAGGCTAAAACAGATACTACCTTTGTGGTTTAAATCACTCTATCGCTACCGCCGTCGATGGGTATCTGCGCGCCAGTCGTCGCAGCAAAGACACTACTCGCCATGGTGGAGAGCAGGCGCCCTACATCGACTGCGCTAATTTCTTTTGAGAGTAGATTCTTCGTTTTGTACTCTTCAACGGACATGGCATATCGCGCGGCCGAAGTGGCCAGCGCCGACTCTGTCCACAGGGCAGTATCAAACACTGCGTCAGGGTGTATTACATTGACCCGAATTCCTTCCCCCGCCAGTTCCAGTGCCGCGACGCGAGCCAGTTGCGTGAGGCCCGCCTTACTGACGGAGTATGCGGCAGCTCCTGGTCCTGGTGCCGCGTAGTTGCGCGAACCCACTACGAGTAGCGAGGGTTCTATGCCCAGTTTCAGATAAGGAATTGTGGCGCTCATCAGGCGTTGAGTAGCTGTTAGGTTTACCGCCATTGTTTCATTCCAGGTGTCCTCGGTATGATCTTCAATGCGCTCACCGGATTTGAAAATACCGGCGTTGCAGACCACGATATCGAGTCCGCCGTAAAGGGTGATCACGCGGTCCACTGCGGCTGCGACTGATTGAGTATCGGTCAGATCGCACACCATTCCTGTTATGTCGATCCCGTTGATTTGTTCAATCACTTCCGGATTGATATCCAGACCGATAACCGCGGCACCGTCTGCTGCTAACGCTTCGCAGGTTGCCTTCCCGATGCCACTGTTGGCCCCGGTGACCAATGCCACTTTGCCCTGGTGAGGTTTGCCGGGGCCACCGTTTTTCCCCAGTTTGGCCTGTTCCAAAACCCAGTACTCCAACTCGAAAATATCTTTCTCCGGCAACGCCTCCCAGCCGCCAATCGACTCACCAACTTGTACCGCCCAGCGTGTATGCCGGGCAATATCAGCAATAATACTGCACTCTTTTGCACTACTGCCAAAGGCAATGGAACCCATATTTCGCCACAGGCCAACGCGGGGTGCCGGGTCCAAAATTTTCAGCTCCGGGCCGCCATTTGCTGCGAAATACGCCTGGTAGTCTGCAACGTATCGTTCTATCTCCGGAACCCCCTCTACGGGGCTGGTGCTGATGATCGCCGGCACGCGTTTGGTGCGAATTACATGATCAGGCGTGATCGGGCCCCGTGTGGCGATGTGGTCAACATTCTCTAGTGCGGCATAGCCCTGAGCGTCAGGTGTTTGGTCGAGAATTGCCAGTTGGGCGCTGCCGCGAGCTTTCGACACTGCTTTGCGAATCCGGGCGAGGTCTATCAGATCAACGGGATGTTGGGCCTGCGGCAGGCTGATTGTGCCATTGGCGGCTACATAATCCTCTGCCCGGGTTACCAGTTCGATCATATCTTCGTAGGCAGTTTTTGCCTCATCACTATAAGTAAAGACCCCGTGATGCATCAGGATGATGCCTTTATAGTTTGCAGGGTCGTTCTGCCTAATAGCAGCATTGACTTGCTTGGACAGTATGAAACCGGGCATGACGTAGGGGAGTATCATGCAATCGGGATAAAGTTTAGAGAGAATCGCTTCGCCTTGCGGGTTATTTGACAGAGTGACAACTGCATCGGTATGCGTGTGGTCAATAAACGTGGCCGGCAAAATGGCGTGCAATATCGCTTCAACAGAGGGTGATGGCGCCGTGGGATCCAGCATCAGGGAACGTAACTGTTTCGTCATGTCCGTGTCTGAAAGTGTCTCCAGGTTGGCTAACATCCGAGTTTCTTTGAGCCTAATTGCCGGAAATCCAGGTTTCTCAATGGTTTTCAGGTCCCAGCCGCTACCCTTTACATATAAAACCTCAAGCTCGTTCCCAAAAAAGTCTTGCGTCATCGCCTTGACCGATGTGTTGCCACCGCCGTGCATCACCAGGTCTTCATTTGACCCAAGCAATCGTGATGAGTACACACGCAAGGCCAGCGCATCGCCGGCAAAAGCGGCGGCACCCGCATCGCTCCAAAGACTTTGCATTTTTTACACTCCAGATAGTTGATTGTTCAGTTGTCTAACGGTGCGACCCTATTATTGCATCATCAGGAATCTGTATCGGCCAACAGAACGTACCAGAAGTTCAGGAGGCTGGCGTCGACTGAGCCATTGACTCACGGCGATGGATAATTAACTGCACAAAAGGCTACTTTCAAGCCGAAACTAACCTCGCATATTCGTACAACTCCATATCGAATGCGCAATCGTCGGCGATACGGTTTCGAAATGCCGCTGATACTGTTGTATCTGGTTCTCCCGCATGAAGGTGCGGCGCGGACGCAATTTTCCACCCGAACTTTTTGATGAGTTGCTCCAGAAAGCGATCATAGGCTTCGGTGACGCCAACTAGTTCCAGGCTGGCCAGATTTTCCTTGGCCGTTGCCAGGCGTTTATTATCAACAGTGATTGCGCCGGTACAGGGTGCAAATAGCCCCCACAAAAAATGGGTTGGGAATGATTCACGGAACGCAGTGATTTCTTCCGAGAGAGCTTGGCCATCCTGTATAGCCTGCACAGACGGCAGCCGCGGAGCATCAGATGGAAATTGATTTTTTACCTGTATTTCCTCGTTCGACATCGAAAATATTTTCGTTTGATAATTTTTTATAAAGCACGCGTTCAACCATGGATCTTCGTATATTTCCTCGAGTTCCATGCCTAAATGTTCAGGGTGGTATTTGCGCGCATGCTTTAGATAGGAAAGCGTTCGGTCTATCGGATTGCGAAGAATTGTCAAGACCCGGTAATTGTGATTCAGCAGATTACGCACTGCATAGGGAACATGTGCACGCACCATTTTCAGCTGCTCTCCCAGCGAGTTAACGTTGGCAAGGAACGTTGGCAGATACATATAGGCTTCCATGCGCGTCGCAAAATCCGCATCTGGCACAAGACAAGCCTCGGGGTACTGCTGGGCATCATCGAAATTAGTGCCGAGTATATTCGTAAAAGAAGTTCCCCCGGTCTTCAGAACGTGAATAAAGAGAAACTTATCATTTTCCGTTTGAGCCATCACGGTATTCCGACTTTGGAAGGGTTGGACGTATTCTACCTTAGGCTCTGGACGTCGTAGAGCAGGTGCGCGGAACAATCGCCAATCAGGTCGACAAACATCTCTCTGCGGATAAAAATCCACACGCCTTTAACCTTACGAAAACGGTCCTTATATCTACCCGAAATTATAGGCTGCAAAGGCAGCGATGCGGTCGCCTGAATGACAGTGTAGTACGAGCGGGCGCTCGCATCTACATGACTATCTTCCAATTCAATAATGACATTGGTTGTGAGGTGTTTGGTCAGTGGTGTGCCGGTAGTTTCATGCAGGCGACACGAAAGCTGATACATTTTTAGAACTTCATCAAAACCGGCGAGCCGTGAGTCGTGATCGCTGGACACTATTTCGGCTTCGCGAAACAATTCGGCAACAGCCTCCAGATCGCCATTGTCGATATGTTCGGCATAGCGGTAAATCAAATTTTCAATCTGTCGACTATCTTCCATCTATTTTTCTGCACATATAGCAATCAGAAACGTCCAGCTCAGCGTGAATTGCTGCGGACGAGAAATTATCGAATTCTTCTCCGGGATAGCGTTAGCTAGTCGCGATAGCAGGAATGATGTCTGCCGGTAGCATGCCGTCTGGGTGACGATCACCATATTCAAGCAGTTTGCCCAATGCAACGTCAATATCTCGGCTGTCTTTGCGGAGAGACTTTCTCAGTTCATCGACCGATTCTGCTGTTACTTCACCGCGACTGAGTGCGCGTAGTTCATCGGTGAGCAGGTTAACTGGGTCATGATTGCAGCTTTTACAAACAGGTTCACGACTAGCGACCATGGCCAGCTTTTGACGAGTGACTTGAAGGAAACTGCAATCAAAGACAGAGCCAAGGCTTGCCTGTTTGCGCCAGTCTGAGCAGCAAAGATAGTAATGGCCGTCATATCCAATAAACAGGAAACCCCATGGCGCACCACACAGCGGTTGTATGTCGCCCTGCGTCAACTGTTGTCGTGCTTGAACCATCTCTGTGTATTGATCGTATTGCATGTGTTCGACAAAAAGGGCGCCGCCGCGATTGATAACGCTGTAGTCATGAAAGTTTTTCAAGCCGCGTTCGCGCCAGAAGGCCTCCATAGCCTTGATGTGTTCCCTGCTATTACGATGATCGACAAGAATGATAATTGGAGTACATCGACCCTGGGCTAGTGCTGCGAATCGAGTAATATTTTCGCAGGATTGGTCGAACGGTAGGTTGTAGATGCGCTCGTATTCTTCATCGATATCGGAAATGTTCAGGTAAATTTCGTCCAGTCCAGCGTCAAGTAGGCCGTGCGCCTTGTCTTCCGTGAGCAATGCGCCGTTGGATGACATTGTGCACTTAAAGCCCTCAGCCTTTACCTTTTCGACAAATGACACTGTATTCTTGTTTATAAGTGGCTCGCCTAATCCACAAAGGCTTACAGTCACCGGCAGTCCGGACACCTCTTCCACAACTGCACGGTACTCAACAGCGCGCGCGAGGGCCTTATCAAAGGTCTCTACATCCATAATGCCTTGGTGCGGAGTAGCGTCCCGCGGGCAGAAATGGCATGTGGCGTTGCATCGATTTGTGATCTCGATGTCAATGGTTAAGTACATGTTGTCCTCAATTCAGAAAATTACACGCCAAAAATCATGGCACCGAAGCCGCCGAATTGTCAATAATAGCCCCTCTAAATGAGAGATAGATAGCAGATTATTTGATTTTCTTGAACTTTAGATTGATTGCGCACAGTTTAGTGCGCGCAAATGGCGCGCCGCCGCCTATATCCGTAGTTCCCGGGTGGTCATTATGATCTCATTGGAGGGCGTCTATTTGCAAAGCTCAGCATTCATCATGCTCACATCTGCCATGATGAGTTTCTTCGTCCTAAAAGTGGGTGTGTAGATATCCAGAAATTGGGAGGACATATCGGGCGAGTAACTTTCCGAAAATGAACTGAGCATCATGTTGGAAAATAACGCTTTACCATCAAAATTTACAAAGGTTGGGGCATGAAGCTGACCACCATGTCCGGGCACGGAATCTACATTGCGATTTACGTCACGTAAAAACCCTGACGAGTAAAACTTGATCTGCGATCGAGGGTCGCGTTTCGCTATATGGCCTTTTGGCTGGAAATAGCCCGTTAAAATGATGGCGTTGCAGCGCGAGGGCTCGAAGGACGCATCCCGGAGTATGGAATCTCCGATATGCCACTCCAAACCGTGTCCGGGTTGGTAACGCAACTCCCAAACGTTCTTTTGCCCGGCGAGAACGAGCGAGTGGGTGCTGGGAACATCAACCTCGGTTGGAGGCAGTGGTCCTATCTCAATGCCGATGGCAAACCCATACCGATGGGGTGTGCGCATGGCATCGAACCCGCGGTAAAGTGTCTGTCCATCCTCGTTCCCCGTTTGAGTCGTGGTTGCGATTGTGCTCTTTTTCCAATGGTCTTTCCAATACTCGGCGGTTAGTGCCGCGACTATGTCTGCGTTCTGGTCTGCTGCACTGACTTCCCCGGTGGAATCGTTTGACAGTTGAAATAAATCTGGCGGGGTTCCGTGGGAACTTGCTAGTCTCCATTCACCTGATTTGGAAAGAAAACTAAAACTCAACGCACTAGTATTCAAGCGAAACGTTTCCCAGCTTCTGTAGCGTGCTTCGATGGCATTGTCGTGCAGGAGAACAGGCCATAGGTTTTTACCATCAAGATTCTCTGGCGGTGGTGTGTGCACAGAAGCGAGAATTGTAGGATAGATATCGACGTTCATTACTACGCTATCGACAAATTTTTCCTGTTGTATCACTCCTGGCCAGCTAATTATAAGGGGTGTGCGAAAAGAGCCCTCAAACACGCCACCCTTTTTGCCATAGAAAGGGAAATTATTATTTCTTTCCCTGTTTGTACCGCCGTTGTCGCTGACGAACACTACGAGAGTGTTGCTTCTGTCGATGGCGCCAAGTATGCGTCCGACGGAGTCGTCGAGTTGGCTGACCAAAGCTGAGTATTTACCCGCGGGTGTATCTGGAAACCTAGCCTTGAATCGCTGGGCCGGCTGAATCGGTTGATGTGGCGCCAGGAATGCATGATATAAAAACCAGGGCTTATCGCCAGCCTCTAACTTCTGCAACTTGTGAATGGTATGGTCGGTAAGAATGTCGGTAAGGTGACCGTTGTATGGTGTTAGTTCGCCGCCATTTTTCCTAAGCATGGGGTTGCGATAGGTCGGACGTCTATTGCCCACATTTAAATCTGATACCTCGCCAGCAAGTTCCCATTGATTGAGAAAGCCAAACCATTGATCAAACCCTTTATTGCCTGGCCAGGCTTCAACTCTGTCTTCACCTGCATGCCATTTTCCCGTGAGGTAGGTCGCGTACCCGGCTGTGCTGAGTTTCTCAGCTATGGTGGAAAACTCCGCTGGTATCTCTGGTCCTACTGGCCGAAAACCGGAACGCTCAGGGTAGCGGCCGGTTAAAATGGCCACTCTGCTAGGTGTGCATGTGGCGTCTGCATAATGGCGTCGGAATGTGACACCCTGCTGTGCAAGTTGTTTGATATTGGGTGTTGGAAGACCGCTGCTGTTAATTGCTGAGGTATCGTCGTAGCCCAGGTCGTCAACAACGATTAGCAGAATATTGGGTTGCGTTAAGTCTTGCGATTCCCGTGTGGAATCTGACCAGTCGAGAGCGAAATTTTTCACAGTGAGCAGCCACGAAAAAAACATTGCTGCAATCAGCAGTATGCCTTTTGAATACTTATCATCGAGAGTCGATGATGAGGTTGATAGCATTATTGTACTCTATGCAATATGGATACATCGCCAGTCTACCATTGCCGGCGATGGCAACAATAATGTTTGTCTCATTTCCCCATATTATTATGACTAAAGCCTTTCCCAGTACGTACCAGATTGAAATAGCAATTCTGTATGCTGCGTACGTTTTTCGTAAGGGCGGGAGGAGTGGTAGGCCAGCTAAGCCTGTGACGGAGTTGCATCACTGCATTCCATCGCTTTCTTGTCTACAGGAGCTACTTCAATTCCCATTTCTCCCACACGAAATGGTAATCCCAAATAAGACGGTGTGTTTTGCTCATCGTTTTTCGGATCTTTCTTCGGCGGTGATAGGCGCCCGGGTGCCACTCATGATACTGAATCAAAAAGCAATCCACCTGCTTCAGTAAATTTGCTTCAATCATTTTTTCCAAGAGTGGAAATTCCGCGCCCTCTATATTGATTTTCATGAGGTCTATACGATCAAAGTCCAGCGATTTCCAGGTGTCAGCTATATCCCGTATTTCCACCTCTGTTGAAGCAATTCCTTTACTGATACTGGTATCTGTAACGACAGAGGATCCCAGGAATTCCATGGTCATCTGCACTCGTTCATTGCTGTCGCCCAGGCCGTAGCTGTGGGGGATCAGGCGGGAATTAACCTGGGCTTTTTTGTCGAGTTGTTTATAGTTTCGCGGATCGGGTTCAAATGCGTGTATCGTAGGGCTGTATCGGGTCATGATGTCTTGCGACCACTCGCCAGTATAGGCTCCTGCATCTACGACAATACTGTTTGAATCTATATTTGCCTCCTGTAATAAGAGTCTGTCGTCGTTTATCGCGCCCATCCACTGATAAAAGGCCGGTCGGTAGTAGTGAAGCTCCAGTGCACTGAGCAAAAACCCGGGTTCGAGATTTTCTTTGCGGCGCATGTACAGTTTTCGAGGGTACATGAAGGCTTTTTTGATGTGGTAGGGGCTGAGGGCATTTAAGGTCATGATTGTGGTTAGCCTTCAGGCGTTTTGCCACTGAAGTGGTTCCAGGCACAGGCTGCCGTATTCACTCGCGCACCTGTCCGGCAGGTGCAGCTATTCATGGAGGGCGGTATTTGCGGGATTGGAGCCCAAGTTTGCAGATTGGTAAAGGCCAGTGTTTGGCTCAATCATCGCCCGCGTTCCGCAGCTGGACCGGTTTACTTGCTTTTTGTTTCTGTCCATCACGGGTCCCAGGAACGGCTTCACCAAAATTCAGCGAGAACAGTCTTCGTCGCTCACCACCATTATAGCTGCCGTGAATTGTCCTAAAGTTCCAAATAATTAGGTCACCCGGTGTATTTTCCATAGTGACCGAGGGGATTTCGCCCCCAGCGACGCCGAAAAATTCCGAGATCTTGGTAGCGTCATGGAAATTACGGTTTAGAGTTCGCGCAAAGGTCTGATTGTGAAATTGACTGCCAGGAATGAGGCGAATTGCACCGCTTTCTGCGTTCAGTTCGTCGAGGTAGAACGACAGTTTAATATGGTATTGTCCCAGCGGCGCAGAGTAAGTATCCGGGTGCCAATAGCTTTCACAGTAGAAAAGATTGCCGTCGCTGCTCGCCCATGTGTAGTCGCGCCCCACCAGGCTTTGTACGATACCCACCACCCGTTGGTCGTGTTGTAGTGGCGCCAGTTGGGGGGATTGTTCAATAAAGCCCGGGATTATTACGCGGCGCTCGTCACCGTGCAGTGCTTCTTTGGTCTCCCATACGGGCTGGTCTTTATCGTTGAAGAGCGCCTCGAAACCGCTGACGATTTCGTCTATGTCATCGGCAAACAGTCCGGATATTTTGAGATAGCCAAATGTATCGAAGAAATGTATCTGCTGTGGGGAGAGCAGGTATCGGCTGTCTGCCATGGGCGAATCGCCCGGGGCGCTCGTCATCACATGACTCATAAAATTCCTCTAACTTTGTTGTTGCATCAGAAAATAAGCTAGCACTTTTAAAGTGTTTAGTGAAGTCGCAGAAGCTGACTCTGGTACGGACTTCGCAGAGTATCCAGGCTGCGCAGTCTTCTAGGCTTTGCCATACAATTCAAATTTTAAGTAGTTGATTATAATAGTATTTATGTGATATCTATATAGTTGTTCGCGAGGGTTGCCAATCGTAGTACGTTCTCCGAGCCCTTTTACAGGGCTGGGCCTTTTGGGAGTTGCTGATGATCAAATACCTGTGAAGAAGCATTTTTCTGGCCGCATTAGTCTGGTCCGGAGTAGCTCCCAAAGATCGACTAACTTGGGTGCTGGAGGTCGCGGCTGCCTTGATTGCGCGCGAAATATTGACTCGTAAGAATGTGGTTAACGGCGGTGGATGGTTTGGGCTTTGCTCGGGCATTCACGACCGGCAGTTAGACAAAGTCATCCCCAGTGCGCGCTGAACTGGTTCTGCCGCGTAAAGCACAACCCGGAGAGTTGGCCACTAAATCGTGGCCTGTCGTATGGGTCATAGCAATTTGTTTTGCACTTTTCGTGCAACTTGCGACAGCCCAGAGCACTCAACTTCAGTCTCGTTTCCGTCGGACCGTGCACTATGTGCAGGACACCTCTGCTGATGTGCGTGCAGAGTTTGCAGCGATTGCGCTAGTGAATCTGGCAGAGGCCTATATTGGAGAAGCTGAAGTTGCTCGCAAAGAGTCCAGAGCTCACCGCGATGCGAGTTTGCGTAGCTGGTCTAGCGCAGTCGATCAGTTCACCAGGCAACTGCCACTACTTGTGGAAGATATTGAATTAGGGTTTCCGGTAAGCCTGGATGCTGACGGTGCCAATCCGGTGGCTGTTACGGTGGCGGATCGAACGGTTATTTTGAGCCATCCAAGGCCCAGTCAACAAAGTGCGTTCGAACAGGAAATTCTTGCCGAATTTTGCCTGCATCATGCCTGCCAAGACTACGCTGCCCGCATTACAGGTAATGCGCCTATTCCTGTTTCGGTTTCGCGCGTCAGGCCCGATTGGGCGTTTACCGCACAGGGACCTGTGTGTTCCCTCCAAGGAATACAGGTACAGTTTTCAAGCGAAGCTAATCTTGCGAATGCGCGTCTGATCTGTGCGCAATTTTTGCAGGAGGTGCTCATGCTGGCCGATGAAATTTCATGGCAGCGACGTTATGCGGTGATGATTGAGTGGGACATTCTGACAATAGAATCTACTCCCAGCAGGCCGGAGCACGTGGTGCATTTGAACTCGGCGGGAGATTCGGTGCTGGTGACGATCCCGGTTCTGTATCGCAGTTCTAGTTTGGTCAAAGATATTTTGCCCTGGATGCAGCAACGCCTCGATGGCGCCCAGGATCCTGGCATTAAACTGGAAGCTGCGCGGTATGGCTGGGACAAGCCCTAGATCAACTGCTGAACTTCATAACCGCGTTAAGCACCTGTCGGCAGGTGATCTGCCCGACGAGCTTTCCGTTCTCCACCACTGGGCGACGACGTTTGTTTTTGCGCAGCATGTCCTGGGCGACATCCACAATGTCTTCATCGGGGTGAGCCACTACCAGGTTGTCAGATGCCATATGATCGCACACGAGGCCAATACTGCTGTCGTTATAGACTGCGCTCAACACGGCTCGCAGACAGTCCATTTCGGAGAGTATGCCCACCAGATTGGCATCGGCGTCGACGACGCAAACCCCGGAGATCCTGTTGGCGATAATAACCTGCATGGCCTCCATGACATTGTCTCCCGGGCGAACCTTGACCGGATTGAGCAACATGTAATCTCGCAAATTCACCGACTGCAGCATAGAAACCTCCATACCCGGACAACCCGGGGGTTTTTTAAAGTATAGACTCTAAAAACGCTATCAGCGCCTGGGGCATTGTGCCCAGGAGCAAAATAGCGGCAATCAGGGCTCCGGGCAGAGCGAATTCACGCCAGCTTTGGGTCGTGCCTGGTTCAGTTGGCTGATGCTCCGGACGGCGTGTCATGTAATACACCACCCGCAAGTAGTAGTAGATGCCGATACCGCTACCTAGAATCAAGGATCCTAAAAGGGTCCAATTCTGGCCATTAACTGCGGCGCTGAAAAGGTAGAATTTAGCGATGAAACCGGCGGTTAGCGGAATGCCCGCTAGCGATAACATTGCGACGAGCATCAACGCGGCCAGCAGGGGTCGTTGCCAGAATAGCCCGGTGACGTGATGCAGTTCTATATTCTCGCGCTCCACCTGCTGTGCGCTGATTAAAGTCAGTAAGCCGAAGGCGGCCAACGTCGTCGCGGTGTAAGCAATTAGGTAATAGGCAGCCGCTTCGACGGTGAGCGCCCGATCGCTACTGGTCAGATACGCCATAAAGATGATGAGTAAATATCCAATGTGCGCGATTGACGAGTAAGCAAGCATTCGTTTGATATTGGTTTGCAAGAGCGCAAGTAGGTTGCCGGCCAGCATACTCAATATGGCCATCAAACCAATCAGTTCCACCAGTAGCTGGTAGCGAAATAGGTCAGCTTCAAGAAAAAGCCGCAATACCGCGATAAACACTGCGGCCTTGGCCACCGAGGCGAGATAGCCGGTGATGGGGGAGGGCGCACCATCGTAAACATCCGGTGTCCAAAGGTGAAAGGGCACGATCGACAGCTTGAATGCCATTCCGGCAAATACCATTGCTGCGCCGGCGATTAATACGGGCTGACCAGATATGGTCTCGCCCAAACGTGTGCCCAGTGTGGAAAACTCCAACGTGCCTGTCACCGCGTAGAGCAGCGCGAATCCAAACAGGGCTGTGGCAGACGCGGCACCGGATAACACCAAGTACTTGGTTGCTGCCTCTAGCGGTAGTATCGATTTATTGGGGTAGGCAATCAAAGCGTAGAGCGATACTGAAAGCAGCTCCAACCCCAGTAGAAAGGAGGCAACGTGTACCGCGTAGGCAAGCACACAGGCACCCATAGTACTCAGCGTCAGCAGTAGAAAGTACTCTTCAGGTTCATCACCGTGGTGTTGGATGTAGTCGTGCGATAGCAATGCGGTGACGGCAGCAGCAGCGCAAAACAAGGAGCAAAAAAGTAGAGCAAATTGGTCGGCCAGTAGCAGGGGCGTTACCCGTTGCTCCTCAATCTGTCCCGCGTAAACGCATGACAGCGCGGCCAGCGCGAGTATGAGGGTGGTAAGCGTAGCCGTCAGGTTCACGGAGCGCACAAAGGCAATTTGCAACATCAGGACAGCGGCGCCGCCGGACAGAATTAACAGCGGCGACAGCGACTGAAAGTCCGCGCCGGTCATTGGGCTGCGCTCGTGGTGGCGAATGCCCTGATAACGTCACTGCGGACCTCTTGTTGCAGGGCGTCCAATGTCGGTTCCACCAGGTCCAATACGGGTTGCGGGTAAAGCCCTAGCCCAATCAACGCGACTATCATCGTGGTCATCGCTAGCATTTCACGCCCGTTGAAATCACGCATTTGACGGCCCGTGTCGGGCTCGCCCTGAAAGGTTTGTTGCATCATCCATAGGGCGTAGATTGCAGCCGAGATCAGACCCAGTGCGGCAACTGCGCAGAGCCAGGGCTGCACTGCAAACAGGCCCAGCAGTATCAGGAACTCAGCCACAAAGTTGCCGAGTCCCGGCAGACCCAGAGACGCCAGGGCAAAGAACATTGCGCAGGCACCCATGCGCGGTGCCTGGTGCCAGAGTCCGCCCATTTGTCTCATGTCGCGCGTGTGCAGGCGTTGTTGCAGAGAACCAGCGAGCGTAAACAATGCTGCTGTGCTGACACCGTGTGCCACCATTTGCATGACAGCGCCCTGCAGGGCAAGCGTGTTCCAGGCGTATAGTCCTAGCAGTACGAAGCCCATATGACTGACGCTGCTGTAGGCCACAAGCCGTTTAAAGTCGGTTTGCCCAAATGCCAGTATCGCCCCGTAGATAACGCCCGCAGCCCCGAGACCCATGGCGATGGGCGCGAATTGTGCGGAGATATCGGGGAACAACGGAATACAGAATCGTAGCAGGCCATAGGCGCCGGTTTTCAGCAGAATCCCGGCGAGCAACACACTGCCCGCAGTGGGAGCCTGTGTGTGCGCGTCTGGCAACCAGGTGTGAAACGGAAAGCCCGGAAGCTTTACTGTAAACGCAATGAAGAAACCGAGCATGGTCACCCACGCGAGCGGGCCCTCCAGCGGCAGCCCGAGCAGATCGAAGTAACTGAAACTGAGCAGGCCGTTGGTCACAGCGCCCTGCCAGGCGAGGACAACAATGGACAGTAGCATCAGCAAGCCGGAGAACTGGGTGAAGATGAAAAACTTCATTGCTGCGTAGCCACTATTCTCGTGTCCCCAGATGGCGATTAAGAGGTACATGGGAATCAGCATGACTTCCCAGAATAGAAAGAACAGGAACAGGTCCAGCGCGAGGAAGACGCCGCACACGCCCGCCAGAGTCCACAACAGGTTGGCGTGAAAAAAACCGGTTTTGAAATTGATTTCCGACCAGGAAGACGCGATGGCAATCAGGCCCAGCAGCAGGGTCAGGGCCACCAGCAGCAAGCTGAGTCCATCCATGGCCAGTTCAAAGTTGATCCCAAATCTGGGTATCCATGCCAGCTTGAGGTGGAGTAACCAACTAGCTCCATCGTGCGGATCGGGGACCAGCTCGAAGCTCTCCAAGGACAAGCTTGCTGTAATCCGCAATAGGTAGAGCAGCGCAGCGCACACGGTTGCCAGTGCGACCCAGCGGGGCCAATCGCTATTGATTCGCTCGGTCCACCAGGCGATTACGCCCCCGATGAGTAGCAGCCCAATGAGCACGACCATACTCATGCGCTGTCCCTCAATACAATGGCCAGCAACAACAACAGTCCGAACACCATACTGGTGGCATACCAGCGCAGTTCTCCTGTTTGCAGTACCACGAGCCTGCCGTGACCCCAGCGGGTCATCCACACCAGCGCGTTGTACAGTAAATCTACTGGTTCGTTGCGCCACCAGTGCGTCAGGCCAGTGAATGGTCGCACCAGTAGAAGGTCGTACAGCTTGTCGATGCGGGCTCCCCCGTACCAGAAACTTTGCACTGCCGCGCCCGCAGGAGAGGCCATTAGGGAGGCGATGGATACCTGTCGACCGAGGTACAACAAATAGGCGACGGTCAGACCCAGCAGCGGGGTGCCGATGCTGATGTACTCTACCCAATGACTGACAGGGTCATGTCCGGGATCCGGTAGTACGCCAGACAGTGGCAGCACGAACCACCCTCCGACTAGAGAAAGCACACACAACACCATCAGCGGTATGGCCATTTGCCAGCCCGGTTGTCGGTCGGGTTCTGTCTGTGCCTCACCAAAGAAAACGATAAACACTAAACGAAAGCTGTAAATGCTGGTGAGGAGTGCGCCCAGTAGGCCACCGGCCCACAACCAGGGGCCAATCCCCGGTTGTGTCCAGGCAGACAGTAAGATGCCTTCCTTGCTAAAAAAGCCGGAAGAAAAGGGCAGGGCCGCGAGGGCTGCCGAACCAATAAGGAAACTCAAGAACACCACGGGAAGTCGCGTCCGCAGTCCGCCCATTCGGAAAATGTTGTGCTCGTGGTGGAGGCAGTGAATGACGGCCCCCGCGGCAAGAAATAACAATGCTTTAAAGAACGCGTGGGTCACCAAGTGGAAGATACTCGATGCGAAGGCACCCACACCCAGTGCCAGGAACATGTAACCGATCTGACTAATCGTCGAGTAGGCCAAAATGCGCTTGATATCCTTCTGGGCAAGTGCGGTGAATGCGGCCAGTAACAACGTGAGCAGGCCGATCCAGGCGATGACTGCTAATGTTGGCGGCGCAAGCAGAAATAATTCATACAGACGGGCAATCAGGTATACCCCGGCGGTCACCATCGTGGCCGCGTGTATCAGCGCGCTAACTGGCGTCGGGCCAGCCATGGCATCGGGCAACCAGGTGTGCAGCGGTAATTGCGCCGATTTACCCAGTGCGCCACCCAGCAGCAAAGCTGTTGCGAGTATTGGCAGTGTGTCACCAATTTGCCAGCGGTCATTCGCAGCGGCCATCAGCGGTTGGATGTCCAGCGTGCCCAGTTCGGTGAATAGCAGAAACAGACCCAGCGCCATTGCGGTATCACCTACTCGCGTGACGATGAAAGCCTTGCGCGCCGCCCTGCCGTTGTCGGGGTCGCGGTACCAGAAACCCACCAGCAGGTAAGAGCAGGCTCCTACGCCCTCCCAGCCAAGATATAGCAGCAGCAGGTTGTCCGCCATCACCAGCAGCAACATGGCAGCCACAAACAGATTCATGTAGGCAAAGTAGCGACAAATGGATTCGTCTTCCCACATGAACTCCACCGAGTACAGGTGGATAAGGAAGCCTACACCGGTGATGACCGACATCATTACCACTGTCAGGCCATCTACACGGAACGCAATTCGTGGCGTGAAATTGTCTACCGACATCCAGGTCCACAGTGTTAATTCCTGCACCTGGTGGTCTGCCAAATAGGCGCGTGCCACCAGCGCCACACACACAGCGGCAAGCCCTATTGAGCCTACACCCAGCCATGCAGAGAGGTACCGCGGCATACGTCCGGCGCTCAGTAGCATTAGCGTGGCACTGAGAAAAGGCAAAAATGGTATCAGCCACAGTACTGCCATATCAGCCCCGCAACCTGTTTGCCTGATCCATGTCGAGTGTTTTAAAGCGGCGCTGTATTTGCAGCACCAGGCCCAATCCAACGGCGACTTCCGCCGCGGCGATAGATAAAATAAACAGAAATATTATTTGTCCATCCGGCTGTCCCCAGCGTGCTCCGGCAGCGACGAAAGCCAGTGCGGCGGAGTTGAGCATCACTTCCAAAGACATGAGCATGAAAATAAGATTGCGGCGCAGCATGAGGCCAGCCAGGCCACAACTGAACAGGCAGCTTGCTATTAACAAGACGTGTTCCAGTGGGATTTGGAGGCCACCCATCAGCTATTGTCTCCGGGCCGACTAAAGTCTCGTCGCACGATGAAGCGACGACCTATGTGATACGCCCCTACCAGGCCCGTAAGCAGCAACAAAGAGGCAATCTCTACTGCTAGCACGTATGGCCCAAATAAAGTCAGACCCACCATTTTAGGTGGAACCTCGACACCGCTGGTGTTGTCCGGCGCATGGCGAACCGCCAGCACCAGTTCCAGCAACAGTATCCCCGCCAGAATCCCCGGTACAATCCACTTGCGCGGTGCAAGCCACTCGCGTTCTCTACTATTACCCGCCTCCCCGAGGTTAAGCATCATGATGACAAATACGAACAACACCATGATCGCTCCGGCATAGACCACGATTTCCAAGGCGGCAGCGAACGGTGCTCCCATTAAAAAGAAGAGTACGGCGACGGCCAGTAGGGACACGATGAGGTATATCAACGCATGCGCTGCATTGGCCCGAGTGAGTGCTGCAACCGTGGCGAGTAGGGCGACGGCGGAGGCACCATAGAACAGGCTTTCCATCATGGCAGCAGACCCTTCACGTCAACCGGTTCGGCCTCGCTTTGTGCCTGTCCCTTATCTTTGCCGGTGATGGCTAATCCTGACACGCGGTAGAAATTGTAGTCGTGGTATTTACCTGTGCCTTCAATTTGCAGATGCTCTTTCTCATAAACCATGTTCTTACGATCGTACTCGCACATTTCGAAATCTGGCGTGAGCTGTATGGCATAGGTGGGACAGGCTTCTTCGCACATGCCACACAGGATACAGCGCGAGAAATTGATGCGGAAAAACTCCGGATACCACCTTCCGTCTTCCTTCACCCCTTGTTGTAGCGCAATGCAATCTACTGGGCAGGCCACTGCGCAGAGGTTGCAGGCTACGCATCGCTCCTCGCCATCCGGGTCTTTGGTCAGTACGATGCGGCCGCGATAACGTGGTGCGAGATAGGGCTGCCGCTCCGGATACTGGACTGTTTCCGCTTTGGTAAAGCTGTGTTGCAAAATGGTCCACAGGGTACGAAATTGACTTGCCAATGCTTTGAGCATACCGCTTAACCCTCTAGCCACAGCGCGATCGCACCGGTGATTAATAAATTAAAGAGTGTGAGCGGGAGCATGATTTTCCAACCGAGCGTCATTAATTGGTCGTAACGCGGTCGTGGAATTCCCGCTCGCAGCAATATGAAAAAGCAGATAATGATAAAGACTTTGAGGCAGAACCAGACCACCGGAGGCAACCACGGTCCCAGCCAGCCGCCGAAGAACAGTGTGGTGATCATGCAGGAAATCAGGATCAGGCCGAGATACTCCCCCAACATGAACATTGCAAATTTCATACCGCCGTATTCCGTGTGGAAGCCCGCCGTCAATTCGTGCTCCGCTTCTGGCAGATCAAAAGGCAGCCGGTGGCTCTCGGCAACACCGGCGATGATAAACGTGAATAGGCCTAGAAATTGCGGGATGCAATACCACAGGTCACGCTGGGCCTCTACGATTGCACGCAGGCTAAAGCTGCCCGTGAGCATGACTACGCCCATCAGTGACAGGCCCATAAACACCTCGTAGCTGACCATTTGCGCAGCACTGCGCAAACCACCCAGCAGTGCGTACTTGTTGTTAGACGCGAGCCCGCCCAATAGCACGGCATAAACTGCCAGGGAGGTCATGCCGAGGAAGAACAGTAGGCCGATATTGATATCGAGCAGGTAGAGGTCGGGACTGAAGGGCACGACTGCAAAGCCCAACAGCATGGCGACGACAATGGCGGTGGGCGCAAATACAAACACTGGGCGATCGGCAAAAGGAGGAATCCAGTCGTCCTTGGTCAGTAGTTTGAGCATGTCCGCGGCGACTTGAAATACGCCTAGCGGACCGAGCCGGTTGGGTCCATAACGATCCTGCCACACACCGAGTAGCCGGCGTTCGAACCAGGTGAGGACGGCTGCTCCACCCACCGCTGCAACGATGATAAACAAGCCAAAGGTAATGGTGCCCAGTTCAGACATGCGGGCCCTCAGGCAGCGTGCTTTGTTTTCGAGCTGACCGCTGTCGGAAGGTCCCTCGCGTGAGTGCCTCGCTATTGAGCGTGCGATCACTACCAATCACTTCTTCGCTACTTGGCTTGGGTGTGCGCCGCCGCCAGTTATCGGCTCGTTGTAAGCTGACAGAATGCAGTGCTTCAAGATTCTCGGCGCCTCTAAGCCCAACACTGAAGCCGGCACAGCTTTGTGCCACGGCATCGTTGATGCGAACTTCCAGTGTGGCCAGCGAGTTACCGACCATAATGCCGTCTCCGGTAGAAACACCCAGCGATTTTGCGTCCGCTGGACAAATTTCAATATAAGCATCTTCGACCAGTTCGCAGAGTCCCGGGCTGAGAGCACTCAACTCTTCACTGCCAAAAATTTGCTGGCGGGGAACCAGTAACCAAAGTCCCTGCGGCATATCTAAAAATGCTGGTTCCTCTTTTTCTGGGTAATTGGAGACGCCCGGCGAAGGGTTGCCCGACAGCAGTATTCTCACGCCGGCAGTGCCGCCCTTTAGCGGTCCACCTACCTCCCCTTGAAACCGGTGCAGAGATTGGTTGGAGTTCCATCCGGGTGCCCAAACGAAAGGCAGAAGTGCGCCGGGTGGCGCACGATTCAATCCTTCCATGCTGTAGGCCAGGGGGGATTCCTCATCCACCGCCTGTTTGGGTTCGTGCACGGATATATTTGCACGTATTGCTGTGCGCCCGCTATTGCGATGTGTTTGCCGGGGAATTTTTTGGCCGAGATTGCGAAAGTGATGATCCGGTGCCGCTGCAGTTATTCCAGATAAGGCGGGAATTGCGTTTGCACAGGCTCGGGTGATGTCATCGAAGTGGTGTAGGGCTTCGACATCTTTGTGTGTCAGTTCCTTGAGGCAGGCCAGCAGCCACACCCAGCTCGGGCGACGCTCGGCAGTCGGTTGAAAAAGAGGATAGTAGCGTTGTGCGCGGCCTTCAAGACTGACAATCGTGCCTTCGCTCTCTGCAAAATTGGCGGCCGGCAGTGCCAGCGTGGCCAGAGATGTAGTGGGGTTGTCCATGCCGTCAAGTACCAGTATCTGGTTAAACGCGGCCAGTAGTGCATCGATCTGGACGTTAGTTCCTCTCCGATAAAGGTCATTTTCTAGCACCACCAAAGTATCGAATTCGCCAGAGGTGGCCCTATGCTGTAATTGGTCTAGGTCTGGAGCATCAGCGTCGCACAGCATGGCCTGCCCGAGGCTGTTGGCCTCGGGCACGACCAGGCACAGCATCGCTCGCTTGCCTTTAGCGCACAGTACATTGGCCAATTGTGCAGCGGCGGTCGTTATCGTGCTGGTACCACAACCTGTACCGGATATGATCAGTGGCCGCTGCGCGCTCATTAGCATGGTGACAATTGCATCGACCTGTGAGCGCAAGGGTTCGTCCGGTAATTGATTTACTTCGTCGGCAATGTTGCGAGCCACCGCATTTCCAAGGCGGGCGATTTCATTTGGTGCGAGACTAATGGCAACTTCAGCGACATCGTCCAGCGGCGTATCCGCGACAGATGTGATGTAAAGCGGATTGCGTTGATCCTGGGCCAGGTTGCGAATAGCAGCATCCTGCCAGGGTTGCAATCCCAGTTCGGCGGCCATTGCCAAGGCTTTGTTGCGCACGCTTTGACGCAGCGCTAGAGCGATACGCGGCGCGGTATTGGTGACGTCCTCGCCCAAAATCAATACAGCGTCCGCTGATTCGATGGTGGCAATGTCAGGGATAACCGCTGCAGTGTGTTGTTGCAGCTGCAGAACTTCCATTACTAGTGGCTGCTCGTGTGCGGAAAAACCGGGTGAGAAATTCTCTGCACCGACAAGAGAGCGCAATAGAAAATTGGCCTCTACCGAGGCGCGTGGTGAACCAATGCCTGCTACCTTGCCCGTCGTGCACGCTTGCTGCATATGGTGCAAAGCCTGGTGATGGTCCAGCGTGTCATAGGTTCCCTCGGGTTGGCGCAGGCCCGGAAGGAACAGGTTCTGCTTACTGTTTACAAAGCCGGCACCGAAGCGGCCGCGATCACACAGAAAATAGCCGTTTACCTCAGCATTAAAGCGATTGTGTACCCGCTTGAGTTTGCCATAGCGCTCCCCGGGCATGGTGTTGCAACCTACGGCACAGCCGACACAAACCGACGGGGCGGACTGCAGATCCCATTTGCGTGTGTAGTCGTGCACCAGCACCTTGTCAGTAAAAACGCCAGTGGGACACACTTCCACCAAATTTCCTGCGAACTGGCTTTGCAGTACGCCTTCCTGGTGTCGCCCGAAGTACACGTGGTCGCGTGAGGCGAGTGCGGCCAGATCGGTTCCTCCGGCGTAATCATTGTAGTAGCGCGTGCAGCGATAACAGGTGATGCATCGATTCATCTCGTGATTGATTAAGGGTCCCAGATACTGGTTGCGATGGGTGTTTTTACGCCCCCGATAGTGACGATCGCGATGGCCTACCATCACCGTCATGTCCTGTAGGTGACACTCGCCGCCCTCAGCGCAAACCGGGCAATCGTGGGGGTGATTCAGCATCAGGGATTCGACGATGTTCTGACGAAACTGTTGAGCCTTGTCGCCGGCAAGTGAAAAAATCGCACCCTCGGTCACTGGTGTCATACAGCCCATTACGATACGGCCGCGCTGATCCTCGGCATTTTTAAATTGCACTACGGCGCATTGTCTGCAGGCTCCAATGGAGCCCATGGCCGGGTGCCAGCAGAAATAGGGTAGATCCAGACCAAGGTTAAGGCAGGCCTGAAGCAAGTTCTCGCCTGCCTCGGCCTCATATGCGCGGCCGTCTATGTATATGGTCGCCATTAGCGGTTCTCCCTGTCGCAGTAGGGGCAAACGCCACCATCGATATGCCGGGTGAAGTCGTCGGGAAAATACTTCATAGCGCTCTGCAGTGGCTCCATCGCACCGGGCGCCAGCGCGCAGTGGGTATTACCAATTGCGCCGATGAACTGAACCTGGCGGGCGAGGGTGTCCATGTCTTCAGCTTTGCCCCGGCCGCTTTCAATATCACCAAGCACTTGCGCAGACCAGGGCAGGCCATCTCGACAGGGTGTGCAGAAGCCGCAGGATTCTCGGGCGAAAAATTCGATGAGGTTTTTTACAAAACCCACCGGACAGGTCTTATCATCCAGAATGATCATGGTGCCGGTCCCCATCCGGCTGCCGGCTTTACCAATGGTGTCGTAGTCCATGGCCAGGTCCAGGTGCTCAGTGGTGAGAAAATCCGTTGACCCGCCACCGGGTAGAAATCCGCGCAGCTGGTAGCCGTCTTCCATACCACCTGCATACTCTTCCAGTATTTCGCGCACCGTTGTGCCCATAGGCAGCTCCCAGCACCCGGGATTTTTTACACGCCCGCTAACGCCATACAGTTTGGTTCCTGAGTCTTTTGTTTTCCCCAAAGACTGAAACCAGTCGGCACCATGCTCGATAATGTGGTGCACGTTGCACAGGGTCTCGACATTGTTGACGATGGTGGGGCGACCCCACAGACCGCTAACCTGGGGGAAGGGTGGCTTGGCTCGTGGGTTGGCTCGTTTGCCTTCCAGCGCACTGATCAGGGCCGTCTCCTCACCGCAGATGTAGCGACCAGCACTGACGTGAACATGCATTGTGAGATCGAAACCACTGCCGAGAATGTTCTGCCCCAGATACCCTTTTCTCTTAGAGTCTTCGATCGCCTCGCGCAAACGTTGTGTCGCTTTATGGTATTCCGCCCGAATAAAAATGTAGGCTACGTCTGCTTGCAGTGTGTAGGCGGCCAGAATCATGCCCTCGATCAACTGGTGCGGATCGCACTCCATCAGGAGTCGATCCTTAAAGGTGCCAGGTTCCATTTCGTCGGCATTGCAAATGAGGTATTTGTGCCCGTCGGGATTCGATGCGTTGCTTACGTTTTCCATCGGCACGAAGCTCCACTTCATGCCGGTGGGGAAGCCCGCGCCGCCGCGTCCGCGCAGATTGGAGTCCTTGATGATCTGAAGACAGTCGGTGGGAGACGATTTGCCGATCGCACCCCGTAGGGATTGATACCCGCCGTTGGATTCGTAACTGTGCAAATCAGTTGGTGAACGGTCCGGGTGGACGTTGCGAGTCAAGGGTCTATCGAGGTTCACGCTTGCCCCTTCCCAAACAGGGCGTGCAGTGTTTGCTCGTCTACGTTCTCGTAGAGCTCTTCCCCTACCATCATCACCGGGGCTTTGTCGCAGGCACCCAGGCAGGT
>PKCY01000134.1 GCA_002862985.1 Haliea sp. | reverse complement strand
AAGAGTATCTTGCTTTACTTGAGGCAGTCGGTGGTGCGGGCGACTATCAATGGGCCATGGTGAGCAATGGAACTAGCGGGCTGAAATTACGCCAGGACGGGCTGCTCAACGGCACTGCTCCTCAGGAGGGCCAATATGCGATAACAGTATCGGTCGTTGACGGCACAGGCATAGCTACAGCTACAGGTACTCTAATCTTAACAGTGACTGCACAATCCTCTCCCCTGAAGATCACTACCACCTCGCTGGGACAAGGGACTGTCGGTGAGAGATTCGCCGCAGTGCTCGCAGCATCTGGAGGGGATAAGCCTTACACCTGGACGCTCATCTCTGATGGTGGCCAAAGCGGCCTTCGCCTTAGCAATGGAGGCGTTTTATCCGGCACGCCAACGCAGCCTGGTACTTTTGCCTTTGAATTCAGAGTCAGTGATGGCATTAATATCGATCAGTCGGCAATACCGCTGGAAATTGAACCTGCAGGGGGTGGTGGTGAAGCACTGGTAATCATAACAATGGCGCTGCCGGACATAATAGGCTCGACAAGTTATGCATTCATGGTGCAAGCGACAGGTGGAACGCAACCCTACACTTGGGGTGGCGAAGATGAAACTGTTCCCAGCACCGGTTTCACGATGGACCCCAGCACAGGTATTATAACGGGCGTAACCAGCGGTCTATCTGCAGGGACGTTCGGCTATGGTGTGAACGTAATGGACTCTGCAGGCGCTTCTGCCGCTAAGAGCTACGTTATCACAAAGCCATGACGATCATCCGCAGGTCATTTCCTTAGTGGGTGTTCGCTGCCCGACGCTACTGTGCTAGTGGCCGGCATCGGAGGGAAAGCCCTTATCAACGCCATTGATTCCCGCCACAGCCTATTCCTGAGTAGTCGCACCGGCTGCGTTCTTCATATTGGTTGCGGCGAGTAATAGAAGGCCCGCAAATATCCCCATGTTCTTCACAAAATTTTGAGTCTCATGCTCGGCATCAACGCCTTCATAAACGTTCCAAAAATCATGTAAATTCAAATTAATGAGTAAAACCATACCCGCTAAGCCAAGCGCGCAGATAACCACTTGTTTATTGAGTAACAAGCAAACGCTAGCGCCAATTTGGACAATGCCCGCAAGCGCCAGGGGCACTGCCACCATCGTCATGCCGTGATCTTCCATCAGTGTTACGTGTACATCCCATGCTGCGAATTTCATGATGCCTGGTAAAAGGAAATACAGCGCTAGGAGACTTCGGCCAACGTGGGTTAATACTAACTTCATTGGTAACTCCTTGTTATTTTGTCTTTACTAATCATGTCTATGTCTCATTTTTTCTGTTGATGTATTTCGATGCGTCAGCTTTAGTTCTTCCGAGAAACGTGACAATCGCGATAAAAAGCACCGAGAGGAGCTCCATTACCGATGGTTCCCGTGATGATCATTACCGAACAGCTGGGGATTTTAAAAAGACCAAGATCGATAAGTGAATACCATCCATCCAGAATGATCGGACTGGACAGGCTAGCGGCCTGGTGTCAGCACCCAGTAACCCTCTCCTTGCGGTGTCTGCAAGTGGTAAATTCCTCGGCTATGAGGTGTTTTTTCATTCGTAAGCCGCAGGAACAAATCATCGAAAAATTCGGGTGTTTCCAGGCTGAAATTGTGAAAGTTGCGGGTTCGGTTGACCGGTGTAACGTCTACCAGGGTCACCAGTTCGCTATCTGGATCGATGAGCTCGGCGATGCTGGTGGCTTCGGCAAGCATGTCGGTACTCAGCGTGCTTTCTCCGCGTCGGCTGTCGCCAAGATTGACGAGACGGCTCATCACCAGAGCGCGATCATTCGAGGAGACATAGACGGTCAGGTTGCGCGTAAGGCTAGTAATTTCTTTCTTGAACTGATTGTCAAATTCTTCGTGGCTAACGTCGGGCGCTGTCAGAATCACATCTTCAAATTCTATGTCCGCGTCGGCAAATTCAGGGTTCTGATACAATTGGCTGAACGCTCCGGTAACGACCTGACCGCCCATGCTGTTTGCAATCAGCCACAGCCTGCCCGGATTAACATCCTTCACTATAAGCTCAATGGTTTTTGCCAGTTCGGCACCAGACTCGCTAGCAACATTTTGTGCATTTCGATAGCCTCGTAAGGATGAACCCTGGTCGCCTGGCCAGTCAAACACCATAACCGGTGTATTGATATCGAGTATGTGTCCGACAAAAACGGTTTTGCGTAAGGCGGATGGAAATCTTTCCCTGAACCCGTGCACTACAATCATCAGTGAGCGTTGTGGCGACGCTTTTACCTGTGCTCTAAGCTGGGCTACGAAAGCCTGCCGTTGCAGGGATTTCGTATTGCTGACAATTATTTCTTCGGTTTGGAACCACTCGCTCGGATTGATTAACATGCCAAGTCCTACGCTGGGTTCTATCGATGCATCGAAGGTACCAAACTTCAGTTCGGCTCCACGCTCGTTACCGAGACGGCTTTCCAGCAATTCCTCACCATTATTTGCCTCCTTACGATTGGTGACGAAAAAATACCGACTAGTTCCCTGTTCGCTGAGTTGCGATACCGTCCTGCGCGTAAAGAGAAAATTCTCGGCGCGTCTTAAGGCTTCGCCAGTGGAGCTGTATAGGGTTTGATAGAACCACATGCCTACTATTACTAATGACAGGAAAACAATAACGAACAGGTATTTGGCACGAGGTTTGAATTTAATCATCAACAACGATTCCAGTCAGGCCAGGTAGTCATAATATAGTACACAATTAATTATAGTTGCTCAGCGAAGCATGCGATTACTTAAGGTGTAGACGAAGTATAGGAACTGTAAAAGGAACGCGTCAAGCAGATTGCGTATTCTGGCTTGACTGGGGACGACTACGCTATAATGCATTCTTTCTGGCGATTTGCTCACGGTAGGCTAAACAAACTTCCATTCCTCGATGTAGGCTTGGAGGAGGCTTTTGGTATCTGGATTGCCATGAAAGACTTCATTCAAAATCTACCCAAGATAGAGCTCCATCTTCACATCGAAGGCACACTTGAGCCTGAACTTCTGTTGAAGTTGGCACGACGCAATGGTGTTAGTGTTCCATTCAAGTCCAAGTCTGAGGTTCGTGATGCCTACCATTTCTCGGGCTTTCTGACTGTCGCACATGCCGGGGAGTAAGGCCCCACTAGTCATATCAGTGACGCGCTCTTGCTACTGAAAGTCTCTCGTATAGACCACGGTGTTCGTTGCGTCGAAGATTCGGCGCTCGTGGAGCAGTTAATCGCTGAACAGGTTCCGTTAACCATATGCTCGTTATTCAATACCAAACTACGTGTGTTCGATACCATGACGCAGCACAATATTGTTGAATTACCTCGCCGTGACCTCTGTGTCATGATCAATTCGGATGACCCTGCTTATTTCCGTGGATACATGACCGCTAATTTTCTCGCGGTTGCCGAGGCGCATCCAATGAGCGTCCGGGACATTGCAAAGTATACTTTTAATGGGATCCATGCGAGTTTTATCAGCAAGTATGAAAAACACAGACTTGAGGCTTGGGTTAACGAGGCGCTGGGTATGACGGCACTGGCGATCCGGTGACCCGGCGATCCGGCGACTCGCATCTGATATTAGCAGTCACTTGGTCTGTTTTTAGGTGCCTGAATCCGCCCCGCAACTCAATCAGCTCAATTCATGCGGGTGATAAGCGGGCAGTAAAAGTGATCCACCTAGACTCAGCTAGAGTATACCCTTTGCAGTGCGCATCCTTCGTTGAGAGGCGCAATGATAGATGTGGCAATATGATGGCGTTATTCAAAAGTGCTAATGGCGGCTACCAGTGGCCATCATATGCGTCTTGGCAGCACGCAGTGACCGTGAGGGTGGTTCGGCGGCAGGGGTGGGCGATTGGAAGACAGGCGTTGTATTGCTGGTACAGCCAGTTTGTCCGGCCCTACCGAAGAGCTGAAAGGGGCAATGTCACACAGGACATCAATGCACGGCATAGATTTTGCGTTCACTCACCGTCCAGACCACGCCTCTATAAGCCGTCCGCCAGGATCCATGCATGCAGTGAACCCGCGTCTCGAACCACGAAGAATGTAAAAATCATGATAAAAAGTTGGAAACGTAAACAGAGCCAGCTCCTGCAAAAGACCCGTATCCTGGATTTCTGCGAAGCTACCGATATCTCACCTTACACTGAAAAAGAACATTGCTTTGTCTTTATTGATAGTTTGCAGTGGGTCAATCTGGTTCCTATCACTGAGCAGAACGAAATCGTGATGATTCGCCAGTATCGTCACGGCAGCCAACGTGTCACGCTCGAGATACCAGGCGGTATGGTGGATGCTGGAGAGGAACCACAGAAAGCTGCTGTTCGGGAATGTCAGGAGGAGACGGGCTATGTTGTGAAGGAACTGCATAGCCTGGGTGAACTGAACCCCAACCCGGCTTTATTCAATAACCGGCTGCATACGTTTTACGGTTATGTGTCGGAGTACACAGTTAAAGCCCATCACAGTGAAACAGAAAAGACTGAGGTAGAACTCATTGAGATGAGCCGCCTTAAGACATTTTTATTGGATAGTACTATCGATCATGCGCTGGTATGTGCAACACTTTGGCGATTTCTTGATAGATGGGAAAAGGAGAAATAGTCCCGCGTAAGGTAGCTGTCAAACTAACAGCCTGAGCGGGATCGTCGCCTATGAACTGCCATCATCGGTGTTACTGACAAGGGAACTGGTTTCTCTGAAGAGAGTCGGTGGTGAGTGCCTACAAACTCGGCCGATTCCACCAGTTCCGCAGTATAGCTCTGCTATCGTTTTAGTCTGAGCCATGGTGATAGGGAAGGCTTACTAGCCGGAAAAGGCGTTGCGGCCAACGAATGGAGCAAAGGGGCGGATCCCGAGGTTCTTTTTTGGCGGGTGAAAGTTAACTAGGCAAATCTATCGCAATGATCGGAGCAGCTTATCATATGCAACTTGACTGGATTTCGCTATCAGCGCATGCTTGGTCTATTGGGAGCTTCACGGTTGGGGAGTGTGCATGTGCTTTGCCCGGGGGCCACGTTGAGGTGGCATCGCTTTGAAGCGCAGTGCTCGCCTAACAAGATGGGTGCAGGTGGCCCGGGAACGTAAGAAACTATCTCTGCGAGAATCGCAGTCGTCGTTTCTGTTTGCGCAAAGGAATGCCGCTGATGTCTGAGCCAACTGATTGGGTAGCGCCGCACCAACTAACCGAGACCCAACGAGCGCAACAGTGCACCGTTGCCCGCGAGCCACAGGACGACATTGCGTCAGGCCAATTGCCCGAAGAGGCGGATGCACAAGAAGTCGAACTCGAAACTACAAGCAATGAATTAAACTCGGCCAGGGCAGAGCTTGATACGCTACTAGCTAGCTTCGCTGAACTCTATGACTGTGACCCTGCCGGCTATTTCACCTTCGACTCTGCTGGTTGCGTGTTGCAAGTAAACATGTCCGGTGCGGTTCTGCTCGGCATGGACAGTAACCACATGATGAATAGTCATTTTGGTCTGCTCCTTGACAAGCGACAGCAATCAATCTTCAGCCTCTTCCTTGCAAGGGCATTTTCTACCAACGCCACTCAGTCCTGTGAGTTGACTGTCCTAATTGCAGGGCGGCAGAGCGCCCTGAGTCTCCGCGTGGAGGGAGTCGTTGCAGAAGGTCACAGCGAATGTCGAGCGGTGGTGGTCGATATTTCCAGGCTTAAGCAGTCCGAAAGAAAGTTCAGTGAGCTGAATAAGCAACTGGAACAGTATGTAATTGATCGCACCGAACGTCATAGGCGCGCGGAGATGGCAGCTCAGGGTGCCAGTTTCGCAAAATCCCGATTTCTTGCGAACATGAGTCATGAAATTCGTACACCGATGACTGGTGTACTTGGCATGGCCGAGATACTCAGTAAAACCAAGTTGAATGCAGAGCAGCAGGAAATAGTGGAACTGATGCAGGAATCTTCCACTGCTCTCTTGGATATCGTTAACGATATTCTGGAACTCTCTGAAGTCGAGTCCGGGAAGATCGAGGTTGATCTCGTGCCGACACGCATTGCTACGCTCATTGAAAGTGTTGGCCGGCTGCTTGAGATCGTTGCGGAGCAAGGGGGGGTAGAGCTTACTCTGTTTGTTGACCCACTGGTGCCCGAAACAGTCCTTTGCGACTCCGTGCGTCTGCGCCAGGTATTGATCAATCTGGTGGGGAACGCGATCAAGTTCAGCTCAAGAGAAGACTCTCGCGGTCGTGTTCAGGTGCGTGTGCAGTTTCACCCGGGGACCAATACTAGCGGGGCGCTGGAAATAGCGATTGTCGATAACGGCATCGGCATGGATTCTCAATCCCGGGCGCAGATTCACAGACCCTTTAAGCAGGGCGGCGCAATGACCAAGCGACGCTATGGTGGTTCCGGGCTTGGTCTAACGATTTGCTACTCTCTGCTTGCACTTATGGACGGCGAACTCAGTGTGGACAGTAGCCCGGGAAAGGGCTCAACATTTACGGTACGGATAGAGATTGAAAAAGTTTCCGGTGAAGTGGGTGATTCCAGAGAACTCCTGCCAGATGTCGCGGGCCTGGCTTGTTTGGTAGTAGGAGGAGGGCAGGCTGATGATTTTTCTTGCTACTTGCGCTACGCAGGAGCAATTGTGGAACAGGCCCCGGACTTGTCAGGAACCGCTACCTGGATGACTAATACCTCAGAGGGAGTCTGGGTCTGGCTGGTCGATGAATCGGAGGCGTCCCCTTCACGGGAGAAATTGGCGGCGCTTGTCGAGGACGCCCGTATTGCAGGCACCCGGCTGGGGATCGCATTGATATTGCATGGCCGTCGACGCGAACCGCGAGAAGTCATTCCTGGCGTAGTCACTCTGGACTGCGGTGTACTGATGCGCCGGGGGCTACTCGCGACAGTGGCGTTAGCCGCTGGGCGAGCGGTAAAGTCAAAGGAGGTCGCGCAACCACTTCTTGAAACACCACGTAAGCTTTCTTCCGTTGCAGACGCAGAGGCGTCGGGGTACATGATTCTGCTAGCTGAAGACAATCGCATGAATCAGCGAGTAATTATGCTCCAGCTGCGAAGCTTGGGTTATGCGGTCGAGGTAGCTGGGGATGGACTTGAAGCGCTGGCTATGTGGAACAGTGGTCGCTATTCTTTACTGATGGTGGATTTTCATATGCCGCATATGGACGGCTTTGAGCTGACAAGGCAGATACGAAAACTCGAGACGTCTACAGGCGAGAGAAAGCCGATCATCGGCATTTCATCGAGTACCGTACCCAGTGAATTTGAACTCAGCGCAACCGTCGGTATGGACGACTCCGTCTCCAAACCGGCGACGCTGGAGACGCTTTTGGAGAAATTGGAGCGGTGGCTGCCACTCGACGGGAGCCGGGTGATCTGGTCACGGGAAAGTGCGGTGCAGGATGCATCGGATGCGTCGGATGCGTCGGATGCGTCGGATGCGCAGTATGAGGGGGGCGTAGTAGACTGGCAGGCGCTCGGAGGATATATGGGCACCGATGATAAGGTATTACTAAGAGAGTTTTTTACGGATTTCTTGCATTATGGTGCCAGCATGCTGGAAGAAATAGCACAAGCCAAGGCAGCGCAGGACGCGGCGCAGGTGGGCGCGCTTGCGCACCGGTTCAAGTCATCAACTCGTATGGTGGGCGCCAACAAGTTGGCTGATTCCTGCCTGCGGCTCGAAAGTGCGGGATTGGAATCCCGATGGCGGGATATTCACCATGAACATGCCTTGCTACAAGAATTTTTTGCCGCAGTGGTGGCAGAAGCTGGCGAGAATGACATTGTTATTTAGGACACCGGTGGATAACCGTGAATCCACTAACTTACCGGAGCCATGCCCGTGACGCTTCCTGCAGTGGTCTATGCAGTCGATGACGATTCCTTGGTATTGTCTTTTGTGGAACACGTTCTCACGGAGGCGAGTATATCCGTGGAAACCTATGGGTGTGCCGAGGATTTCCTGAAAAGTTACAGCCCCGCTAACGCAGGATGCATTCTCATCGATCTGCTGATGCCCGGTATGAATGGGCTGGAATTGCAGGAAGCGCTGAGGATACAAGGCAACTTAACTCCCATTATCTTTCTCTCCGGCGCGGGTAAGGTGAGCTTTGCGGTAGAGGCACTAAAATCCGGTGCCCTAGACTTCCTGCAAAAGCCCATTGCCGCTGCCGAATTAATTCATACCGTCGAGAAGGCGTTTAGTCAGGATCTACAGAGCCGCTATGAGCAATTGCAACATTCCCATACCGAGCTCAAAATCGATCGGTTGACACCCCGGGAACATGAGGTGATGAAGTGGATGCTTGAGGGGAACTCAAACAAAATGATCGCGCGCATTCTTGATATTAGTAGCAGGACGGTCGAGGTTCACAGAAAGAATATTCTCGAAAAAATGGAAGCGAATTCATTGGTAGACCTGGCAAAAATGGTTTCTGAAGCGCAGAAATAGCTAGGATACCCTCGGTGTGCTCGCAGCTATCATCCCCCCGTACCCTTACAAATTCTCGTTCATAGCCGATTACTCTTCACCTGAATGGCAGATATAAATGCCATGCGCTATTACAGAGTCATAAAAATCCAGTGTCGCGAGTAGGGTTTTGCCTGTGGTCCGTTCTGCAGTCGTAAGGATTTTACGAAAAGCTATAACCCTCTAGCTTAGAACCCAGTATAAATCGAAAACCGATCTTTATGATCGGAAGAAGTGCCCCCTGCGGTTCACTCTCCGCGGCTTACCCGGTGTGCCCGGCAGAAAGCCACTTTGCATATTGCTGTATTTTTTCTGCTAGTACGTATAACTACGTAGTCTCGCCCGATCTTCCCGGTCTGAAGAGGCACTCTCCAATGTCCACTCCCCGCAGGCTTGCCGGTGTGCCCGGTAGAAAGCCAGATTGCCTATTGCTCTGTTCTTTTTCGCCGTTAAGTAGAACTACTTAGGCTCGCTGCAGTAGTCATACGGATTCCATAAGCCACTGTATTTGTTAATTTTATTTGGAAGTTAATGCTTTCGAAATTCATGGCAGCTGTTGATGCCTGGCCATGTAAAAGGTTGTATTTATGGCTAGGAAAAAGTGTTCCAGATCTCTATCACTGTCTCGTTGGTGCGGTCTTGCACTGGCTATTCCGTTTATCTTTGGTTGCGCAATACACAAGCCCCTGGAGTATGCAAGTGATGCGGTTACCGCAGTTTGCGGAGCCAGCAACGGCGATACGCTCTCAGTTAGCCACATGGGCGAGACCAAGCTGGTAACTGTAAATCTAGTGAATTCATGGGACGAGCTTAATACCCACTGTGGCGCAACAGGTGGCGCGTGTGTCTATCCCGGTCGCTCTTCGGTCATGGACAGAATCTATAAATACTGCATGAACAGCGGAGGGGAATGTACGGAGATTAAAGCCAAAGCTGCAAGTCGCATCTACATGTTAGAAGGCGGTAACTGCCTCCACTTGGCGAGCCATGAGTTGGGGCATGTGTTCGACGTGCCACATCTAGACAGGCACATGGTGACAAGCCGGCACTAACTGGCTAGATACGACAAAGGGCGATGGTCAATTGTCGCGGTATTGATAACGTATTTCCTGCGCCTTCAATTTAAAGAATAAAAGGTATAATTGCTTTCCTTTCTGGGGGGTAATCAGCAAACTCTTCGTGATACCACTGGTGGTTCTCGATCGCTCTGAATATTAGATTGGCCGCAGTCATAAATGCAAAAGTGATGCCGGCTATTGACCAGGCTGCACATGAAAATCCAATCCATACCATAATTTCGCCAAGATAATTCGGGCATGAAACCCAGCGATAAAAACCACCATAGGGGATGCTATAAGCGTCAGAAGTGTTCTTGCGTAATTTTATGAGTGTGCGGTCGGAGGCTTTATTTATGATATACCCCACAATGAATAGAACAGCACCAATGATAAAAGCCGGAGTATAAAACCAATCATTCGATTGTAAATTGGTCGCGTAATGAGAGATAAAGTCACCGTTTAAATACCCGCCCGCCGCACATATCACGGCGCCAAATATGGTCATACGAGCCGGGGTGGTGGATCCAGGCCTGATTCGTAGTTGAAAAGGATAGATAAATGCTCGGTGACAATAATGTAGCTGCCACATAATAAATAGTACGATCACCGGGGGGGTCACAGGCAATGGCCCGGCAAGAACAAACCAGGCAAAAAATATCGTCGCAGGTGCTTCCATCAGTACCCAGGACAGACGTGTTGGGATTCTCATCCGGAATTGTCCGGTCTCATGTCGACCGTACATAACAGGCACATTTAGCTTAAGTAGCTTGCAGATAATCCACGCTAGTGATGCAACCAATACAAAGATTAGGACGGCAGTAAATTCGGCGGAGTAGTTCATGTGAGCCCAGGTAAAATGCGTCTGTTGATTAATGCTCGTAGGCCATCAGAATCATGGGAGTATTTCCCTGGGAATAAGATCATAGAGATAGCAAAGCGCGACATGATCTCTGAAATTTCTACGCCCTGGTCGACGAGATCAGGTCTTATTTCAATGAGCGGTACGGCTGTCATTTCAGAAAATACGAGGGTCGCCTCGTCTGAAAATGCCCGGTCCCTTAGAGTCTTTGCCCTTTCGTCATTGATGATCATCGATAGATTGGTATCCTTGGGTAACTCTTCAACGACATATATGATTGTCTCGACAATACGCTCTTCAAAGGTGGCGAATTGTTTAGCGTGTTTAACCACGGATTCGGCGAAGTTGTAAGCCTCGATATCGATTGCCGTATACAGTAGCTCCCCGATATTTTTGAAATGTTTATACAGTGTCGGGCGAGCAATGCCCGCTTCTCTGGCGATATCGCTCATGGTTGTTTTTTCAATGCCCTGGCGCTTGAGGCAGGATAGGGCGGCGCTGCACACCCTGTTTTTTGCTTCAATCTCGCTTTGGGGTCGATCGCCGGACCAGAACAACTTGCTCACGCTTGTTTTTCCTTATCGTAATAATTAAAGAAATTGTTGCTTTACAGATTAACACAATCTGTTAATATGTAAACGTGTAAATGTCGAGTAGAACAAGAGATCTTCCAGGCTCTAGCCTTGACTGCGTGGCTTAACTAATCATTTTTACAGCATTTCCGAACTGATGGAGATGTGGCATTACAGAGAGGAAAACATCATGGCGGGCTATCTCAAAAGAGAAAACAGAGGCTTAAAGGCCAATTGGTACAGGGTCAAAACTTCACTGACAGGTATAAAACGGCTAGTGACTTTGTCTAAGGAAGATAAGCAGGGCTGCATCGATGCCTATAAATTCCTACAAAATATGCAAAGCGGTGCGAAAACCAACACAGAGGACGAGACAAAAGCGGTAGCGGCTTATTACAAGGTCTTGAACAATATGTTGTCTGTGTTTGATTTGGAAAAGCTCTACATTCCACCTCAGCTTGACGTTAATGAGGGCTTGTATGGAAATCAGATATTGTGCGAGCAAGATGTGATAGAAGGTCTGAACCTTCAAAATCCAGCAGACACGCATCTTCTGGATATGGGCTGCGGCAGGGGGCGAATCGCCCACCATTTTTCGACCATGAGCGGCGGTCAGGTCTCGGGTTATAACATTGACCCCGATCAAATTGAAAATGCTATCGACTGGGCAAAGCAGGTTGATATGAGTGACCGACTTCACTATAAAGTGGGCAATCATCATGAACCACTTGATTACGAATCTGAAAGTTTTGATGGCTGCTATTCCGTACAAGCGGTTTGGCCTTTCTTTAAGAAGGAAGAGCTTGATGCCCACGCTGAAGAAATGTTTCGCGTATTAAAACCTGGCACTCGTTATGCGTGTTCAGAGTACTTGTTAACCCCGGAGTTTGACTGGGATAACGAAGAGCATTCAGCGCTTCATCAGTCCTATCTTCCAACGTTGGCGGCAACTCAATCAATGTATCCTGCTGATGTGTGCGCGGCATTAGAAAGAGCTGGTTTTACCATTATCCTGAATGCGCCCTCGAAAGCGCCAGCATGGCCAATTTGTGAACAGAAAAGAGACTTGATCCTGCTGGTACGTAAAGTTGTCAGAGTGCTTGAGAAAGTTCGTCTCATGCCCGCTTGGGTAGAGGAGTCGCTCGAACTGCTTCAAACTGGGGGTGAATCATGGACTACCGCAGAAAAAGCCGGAATTGCTGATTTGAACTGGAGGATTGTTGCTGAAAAACCTGCTGCAAAGTGACGTAAAATATAGTTGATGTGAAATATTGGCGGGTAGAAATTGTGCATCAGCCAATTTATATTAGCGGGTGCTATAGTTCCTCAATGAGAAGGGTGTGAGAGTTCTTGTTACCGGTGAAAAGGTTTTGTAGGTTCACATACTGCCAAAGCGTTAAAAGAAGCGGGTCATACTGTTAGATTACTGGTTCGGTCAGAAAAGAAGGCAGCATCGATCTTTGAAAGTTTAGGTGTAGAGATCGATGAAATTATTCTGAATAATATGGCGAATAAAAAAGCAGTCGAAGCGGCGGTCCGGGGATGTGATGCGGTAATTCATTCGGCGGCAATGGTCGCTACCGCAGAGAAGTATGCAAATGAAGTGTATGAGACCAATGTCGGCGGTACCAAACTCATAATTGGTAGCAGCTTGGCAGCAGGCGTCGATAAAATCATCTATATCTCCAGCGTTAGCGCGTTATTTAACGTCGGCGATACAGTGATGAATGAAAAATCATCTGTCAGTTCAGGAAATAACCTCGACGATCGCACAAAAATAACGTGTGAAAATTATGTGTGAGAGCTCCAGTCACAGGGAGTCCCCATAATCATTACTTATCCGACAGGTTCTGTCGGTGCTTTTGATCCTGGTTTATCCGATCCTCATTTTGGGATTAAACTGTTTGTCAGCGTGTTCACTTTTACCATCAGTGCGGATATGCAGTTTGTTAATGCTCGTGATGTCGCTAAGGCCCATGTGGCTATATTGGAGCGCGTTGAGGGGCCGGACCGATTCATACTCGACGGCCATTATTACAGTTGGTTTGATTTGCTGGAGATCACTAAAAGGTTAACAGACCGGCAGCTTTTTAATGTGCACATACCGGGCCCAGTACTAAGGTTTCTGGGCAAATGTGCCGATGTTGTCATTAAGTTAACAGGTAAAGAATTTCCATTTACTGAAGAGGGTATGACCTATGCTACGCAATGGACTTATGCCGATAGCAGTAAGCTGGAAAATGAACTTGGCTTGACCTTCGCCTGTCGCGAGAAAACCTTAGCGGAATCTATCCAGTGGTTGCATAAGACGGGCCACATAAGCACTAAAACAGCAGGTAAATTACACAGCTAATAAAGTTTAAGAGACATAATGGGGCACATCTATTTAATGGCTTCAAAACCACCTGCGTCCCCGCCTGCTTCATTCACGTTGTATGCGCTTTAATTGCCGGCGCCGCCGCAGCCTCCCGGGCGGCGACCTACCTTTCTCTACCTGACCTTGATTGATATTTTCCCACGGGTTCTGCCTGTCTTACTGTATTCCATGGCCAGGGCCAGATCTGCCAGATCAAATGTTTTGTCGACAACAGTGATAACTTTGCCAGTTTCAATAAGGTCGCAGATATTGAGCAGGTCCGTCGCACGAGGTAGCGCCAGAAGCGTGCTCAATTTCCGACGATTTTGTCCTGCAAGCGATGTTAGCCTGGATAGAAAAACACGACCGATATTGCCTACAGAGGTTAGTGTGCTGATGAAATGGCCATCAAAATTTAACACTCCATCACAGGTGTCAACCGACTGTGTACCGACTGTATCAAACACGATGTCAAAGCGTCGCTCCCCCTGAGTGCAATCTTCCCGGGTGTAATCAATTACTTTATCTGCCCCTAGCGACTTCACAAGCTCCACATTTTTCGTACTGCAAACTGCGGTAACTTCCGCGCCTTGTGCCTTGGCAAGTTGCACCGCGTAAATGCCAACACCACCAGATCCGCCCACCACTAGAACACGTGCACCTTCGCTCAAGGCCGTGATCCGCCATGCCTGCAGCGCAGTCAGTGCGGCCATCGGGATGGTGGCGGCCTGTTCATGGGTTACGTTTTCGGGTTTCAATGCGGTCATGCGCTGATCGATCGCTATCATCTCAGCAAAGGCACCCGTCTTGGCGCTCATGGCATACACCTCGTCGCCGACATTGAATTTTGTAACGTTATGACCTACATCAACCACTACCCCGGATACGTCGTGACCTAAGAGTAATTTGGGCAAAGGCATGGGACTGTCGTATAGCTGCTTCAGGAATTCATAATATTTCCAATCATGAGGATTCATACTGGTGTAGTGAATGTCGATTAATACACTATTACTGCTGGTATGAGGGTCATTGAGTTCCCCATATTGCAGAACGCCCCGATGAGCTGTTGTTGTAAATTGTGCTTTTATAATCTGCCTACCAGTGGCGCATCGGGAAACAAGTCAAATGTGCATGTGCCGGTGCCAGGTTTGGCACCGTTCACATCGAAGGCCTTTGCGCCCAATTATACGTGTTACGAGGCGCCAGGTCATCGTTATGAACACGCTACTGGCTATATGAGAGTTTCGGCTGCAGTCACCGCGATACAGAAATGTCTTTACACGCCTATTAGTTGGTGCATAATTGCACCGCTAAGTTTAGTCGGTTGGGAGTATGTTATTCGCAGTTCTGCATGCCTCTTTTCGTTGAGTGAGCAATGCAGATAAGAATATCTCCCGTGGAGTCTACGAAGACTCCCATTCCGAAAATGAGGGTTGTAAGTTGAACAGTCCTGAAGAGTCTGATTTTTACCAACCTATGATCCTGCGTCAGGTAGCGGCTGCGGTTCCACTGCGTGTCAACAGGGACTTTATTGCACTGTCTGGCTTTACCAGCGATGAGCTCGGCGTGGGTGATTTATTCAGTTGGATTCATCCTGAAGACCATTCTTTACTGGACGAGATTCTGGAAGCCGGAGAGGGGCAAGCCCAAGCGCGCCATCGAACCAAGGGGGGTAGCTGGCAGCTCCTCAGTTGGCGTGTAAAGGCCCAAGACAGACAAGTTGTGTTGCTTGGCACTGCTAACCATGAGCCGATTGGCGATCTCAGCCGCCAAGAGGATGAGCAGCCCCTCGTCAATGAAACGCTTACAACAACTCTTGAAGCGATGGTTCATGTCGTGGAATCAAAGAACCCAGGGCTTCGTTGTTCAATTCTGCTAATCGGTTCGGACCGAGAACACGTAAGTGTAGGCGCCGGCCCTAGTTTGCCCGGGGACTACAATGCTGCGGTCGAGGGGCTGCGCATTGGGCCTGCGGTTGGTTCCTGCGGTACTGCGGCATTCTGGAATGTGCCTGTTGTGGTCGAAAATATAGCTGAGGACCCACTTTGGAAGGACCTGCGCGACGCAGCAGAGATTGCCAAGGTTTGTGCCTGTTGGTCGGTACCTGTCACAGCGGTAAACAACAGTATTCTGGGCGCTATGGCGCTCTACGATGTGAAGCCGGGTGCACCGACAAAGCACCAAATGGACGTACTCGAAACATCTGCACGAATGGTTGGCTTGGCGATTGAACGCGACCGCTTGGAGCTGCAGCTTCGGGACTCTACGAAGATGGAGGCGCTGGGCGTGTTGGCTGGAGGAGTAGCGCACGATTTTAACAATCTACTATCGGCAGTGATCGGAAACGCCGAACTAGCTATGAGGAAGGTGCCCGAAGATGCTGCAGTTGCGCTTCACCTCGAACGGATTGTAAACGCGAGTGTTACCGCAACGGACCTTTGCAATCAGATGTTGGCATTCACGGGTCGAGGCGTCAGCACGATCGAGAAGTTCAACTGCAATGAAATGGTTCTACAGACTGGCGAGCTGTTGCAAGTGGCCATTTCGAAGAAGGTGAACTTGCAATACGAATTACACGGAGCGCCTCTGGGCGTCGAGGCGGATAAAAGTCAGCTGAGACAGGTGCTGATGAACCTTATTACCAACGCGTCTGAATCTTATTGTAACGAGACGGGAATAGTACTGGTGGGTACCAGTGTGCATAGCTACACTGACGAACAGCTTATTCAGCTCTATCCGGACACAACCTTAGAGTCAGGTAACTATATCCGCATGTGGGTTAGCGATAGTGGTATCGGTATGGGCCCTCAGGATATGGCCAAAATATTCGATCCTTTTTTCACCTCTAAACCAGGCGGTCGGGGCCTTGGGCTCGCCGCAGTACAGGGTATTGTGCGAGCACATGGGGGCGCTATCTCAGTAGATTCAGTGCCTGGAGAGGGCACGACATTTGCCATAATTCTTCCACTTATTTCTCTGGAGGTTGGGGAGAAGCCGTTGGCAAATCAAGAAATTGTTGCTGCAAAGTCTGCCCGAATACTAATTGGTGAAGATGAGCCGTTGGTCCGGGATGTAGTCGTTATGGCGATCGAGCAAGCGGGCTATGACGTTATTGAGGCAGTAGACGGGCAGCAGGTTGTTGATGCCTTTCGATCTAACTTCGAATCAATCGACTGTGTCTTGCTGGACTTTAATATGCCAAAACTCGATGGAGAAGAAGTGTTTGCTGAGCTCCGAAAAATCCAGCCTGATGTGCGTGTGGTGCTCTGTAGTGGGTTCACTGAGCATGAGATATTGAGCCGGTTTCAAGGTGCAGGCATAGCGGGTTTCGTTCAAAAACCCGCGCGACTAGACGTATTACTCAATAAAATTGATGAAGTCCTAGAAAACAGCAGACCTTAGAAAACGCGGAAAGACTATCGACAGCCGCCGCTCCTCAAAAGTCGGCGGACGCTGATGGGCATCAGTTTCCTGGATTTACTTCGAGTGATCAACTTGCCGACATTCCAGATACGCTTAAAATTGATGGACTCTCATTAGTGCAATGTAGAATGCACAAGCTAGCTCAAGATTATATTAGTACCGAGTATTTCTGTGCATTTGATTCAGGGCCTGGTCCTGCTTACTCACTTGTGAACCACGGTATCGGGTCGCCTGGCGGTGTTAATACTGCGAGCGAATTTTTTCCTTCAGTAGAGTGATGCCCTGAGTAGGGCCCAGACGTTTTTTTCTTTGGATATTTGACAAGATTTACGGTTTGGATATGATGCGTGTTGACGGACATTTTCATGCACATCATGTCAGGTCAGCTTGTTTCGTTCTCTGCTGAAGGCACACAAACAAGGCGTGCCTGATCAGATCATAACCACTACATATTTTGTTCGTAATTGCCATTCCGCAACAGATCGCGCATTGGATTTATTGGGGCGTTAAAGTTGAAAGCAATTGTTCATATTGGAACAGAAAAGACGGGGACTTCCTCGATACAGCGTTTTCTGTATCAAAACCAAAAACCACTGAAAAGTGCTGGTTTTCACTTTATTCAGAGTGCAGGCACAACGAATAATCGTGCACTACCAGCATATTGCGTCAGTGACGACTCTTATGACGAATATTTGATCGGAAAGGGAATCTCCACCACTGAGGGAAGAGAGAAATTCAGGCGCAATTTTATTGCAAAATTTGAAAGTGAATTGGAGTCACTGGGATCAAATATTCATACTGTGATAATTTCCAGTGAACATTTGCATTCACGACTGCATACAGAAGACGAGATGGACAACGTGCACAGGCTACTTAGCGCCTATTTTGAGTCCATCAAAATCGTTTGCTATATAAGAGAGCAGGGAGATACCTGCACTTCATTTTATACAACGAACCTAAGAGCCGGCGGAACCAAGACATTTAGCGAAATTATTCGCCTCTGCTCGCACCGAAATAAATACTACAACTACTACGAAATGCTTCTGGAATGGGAGAAGCGCTTCGGGTTCGAATCAATCGATTTATCAATTTATGATCACGAAAAGTTCCTGAATAAAAGTCTACTTGACGATTTTACTAGTAAAATTGATCCTGAACTTGTCGGGGCGTTAGACAAAAGGATAGAAATTGAAAATGAATCGTTGAGGCCTTCAGGCCAGGCGCTTGCACGTGCAGTCAACTGTGCGTTCCCGGTGCGTACAGCGCGCGTTGAACTGTTGGCGATACGAGAAAAAATTCAAAATATCATTTACCGAGAGCTCAAGGGGAAAGGACAGCAGCCGTCATTGGCGACTCGAAATAAGATATTCAGTTCATTTGCGGAAAGTAACCAGAGACTTAAAGACAAATATTTCCCAAACAGCGAAAGTATGTTCGATGATCCAGGCGAACAGGCGAAAGTAGAGCGGGTGTTGGACAATGACTTCATTAGGGTTGTGGTCAGGGTGCTGGGCGTTGTAAAGAAAGAACTCGCTGGTGTAGTGTCTGACCAGGAGTTCTCCGACATTTGTGCGCATATCTTGGCATGTAGTAAGGATATATCTGCCGAACAGGAAGAGCAGGAAGAGAAGAACGGGAAAGAACTCACGCTCACTGATGACGATGCTAGGCTTTTCAAGAACGCTGCATTGCGTCTGGAGAAATCGGATCTTGCGTCAGCTGTGCGTCTGATGAGTCTTGCTGCTGATATTTTTCCAGCGAGACCCATCCTTGAAAGGCTTGAAAGGCTTGAAAGTTATGCAGCCGTAGAAACTGAGCCAACGAAGAACCAATATTTTTTAAGTTACGGGTATCACAGTGATGATGACCATGCCCGATTGTCGCCTATACTTCTGGGGTCGGAGTTTCGCACATGGTTAGAGCAGCTAGAATCACCTTTTAGAAATCGTTTCAGTGTACTCGCGGATCATAAAGCCGTGCACGAAAATGGCGACGCGGATGCAGCGTCCATAGCGGGTTCTACCTGGGCTTTTACGATATTCGAGGCAGTGTCACTAGAGAAGGCAATCGCAATAGTGGCAGAGTGTCCGTTCCTTTTGGCGGGAGGTTCGGTAGAACTCTCTGAAGTGGTAGGCTTGCTTCAGAAAGCCCCTCAAACATAGCCTGGGAGGCGGGAATTAAAGCGCGTCAATCCCAATCAGGTTGGCCTCTACTTCCTCCAGCAAACTCTCTAGTCTGACTTTGAATATGTTCTGATCGAACAGCTGACTGCGTCCATAGGCATTCTCAGCCAGCGTTTGACATAGCTGGGGGTCCGTTATAACTGTTAAACTGTGCTCCTGTAGTTGTGACAGTGTAGAGAAGCGGTACCCGGATTTACCCTGTTCTACAATTTCTCGCTGGCCGCCCCCGTCTATGACGATCGGCACGCAGTAGTTCTGCATCGACTCTACTGTTGTCATGCCAAAATGCTCTATGCGCTCTGGCTTGGTTTCGTTCAGTCCGCAGGCATGCCAAAATATGGCAGCTTTCCTGTACAAATCCTTAATGTCACTGACTGCTGCATTGGGCTTTATCTCCACGGGATAATTTGTTGCCAGAGCTTCAGTTTCTACCATTTCAAGGTATGCGTTGTCGGGTGTGCTGCCCCCAACTAATATGAGTTTCCAGCCCTCAGTTTGTCTGGGGTGGCTCTTGCACATGGCGGTGAAACTTTGAACTAGTTCCAGCTGTTTTTTACTGCCACTGATCTCGAAGCGGGAGACAGACAAGATAATTTTTTCCTTGTTGTGTGCTGTGCTATCAGGGTTGTACATGTTAACCGGGGGATAGAGCTTGTGTGTTGGTTGTAGGTTCCAGCGTTTCTGTACCCATTCTCCGGTGTAGTCGCCATTGATCATGAGAAAATCGTACTTGTTGACTTGAAAAAAGCGTGATTTTTCCTGATCAGGGAAGTGACAAACAAAAATGGATTGCAAGGAAAGAGGGTTTACTTTGCCCAGCATATTGGCATTTATGAAAATATCGTAGTTGAGGCTTTCCCTGCTAATTCCATCGAATACATTATGCTTTTCCGACAGGACCATGCCTTCATCTGCTGTAAATCGGTCCCGTTCGTCAAAAAATGGAATGCCAATAACCTTCATGGAGCATTTTGACAAATCCAAGTCAAACCATTCTTTGTAATCTTGAAGGGCAACATCTTTATTAAAAATATAGGTTACGTCGTACCGGTCCTGCATGATGGCCGCCATTTCAGCGACATAGCGTTGGCCACCACCAGCAAAGTGCCCCGCGTGATCGTAAATGCCGACGCGGATCTTGCGTAAGCCAAGAATTATTTCCAGTTGAGAAAAGAAGTTATTGGCGCTGATGTCGCCAAGAAAGCCTGGAAGGCATTTCCTGAGAGCCTTCAGCACTTCTAATACGACGTCTGTATCTTGGCAGCCGCACATAATTCTCATGCTGTGCAACAGTGTGCGGTACAGGTGGTCGTACTCGCTTTTCTTAAAAAAGTGCGATGAGGCTATTGCTTCTGGCAACTGCAGGGGGAGGTGCTTCGCTATGTAGAAAAACCGGTTTCGAGTACAAAAGTAGTCGCAAAATTCCTCGGACGTACTGCCATGGTAGTGGTGATAAATAACGCTGTCTGGAGAATACCAAAGTTTCCAGCCGCGCTCACGGCAGCGTGCACTGTAGTCGACATCCTCCATGAACATGATGAATTCTTCATCCCAGGCTCCTACATCATCGAGACACTCCCGCCTGAACATCACGGAGCCACCGGTTATATAGTTTCGTTCTGCCGCCAGTGAAAACTCTTCAGAGTCCTCCTCATTGAAGCCGATATCCCTGAAATAGAGATGCTCGACCTGTTCTACGCCAACACTATTTATCTTGCTCCCTTCTGCAAAAAGGATTTTGCTCTGCACCGCGCCAATTTTTTCGTCTGAATCAAATACCGGTAGAAAGCCTTTTAGCCAGTTCGCGTCGACCCTCGCGTCGTTGTTTGCAATAGCGATGAAGTCTCCTCGAGACTTGGCGATACCAAGATTCAAGGCTCCTGCATAATTGTTCTGTTCATTTTCTATGATGATGACATCGGGAAATTTCTCGCGAACAAGTGATACGGATGCGTCGCTCGATCCGTTATCCACCATGATGATTTCAAGATCGATATTCTGGGCGTCTACTTTTACCAGTGAGAGTAAGAAACTCTCTATGAATTCAATGGCGTTGAACGTGACCGTAAGAACGGAAATTCGGCAAGGCGCTATCATGGCTGACTGTTATCCCCAATCTCGCTCGATGAGATAATCGCATTTAGTTCGTCGGCCACTTTTTTTCTGTCGACTTGTAGTATCGGAAGGGAAGAGCGCCTCGCTTTTGTTGGAGCGTAACTTGCCGGGACAAGTTTTCGTCGGTTGACATAGGCTGAGCCAGGAAGTTTACTATAGTCGGGATTTCGGCCGTGAAGGAGCAGAGATTTTAATAGCATCGTTCTGTGGTTGATTTCGATAAGGGCGCTCTTGATAATGAGCTCGAATTTTCCGTTTCGAATCATCCAGAGGGCGTTTAGGCATCTGTCTTTCACATAGTCGATTTTCTCGCGCAGTGGAAATTGCATTCTTTCAGGGACTCTCTAGTGATCTAGTAGTTCTGAGCACAGAGCTGGGTCTGCTCTCAAAGGAAGGTTAAAAATTGTACCGTTTTCCCCAGGTGCGTGGCAATTGTTCATCTCGATCGGTTGAGCGCCACCGCAGTTGATACAAATATCCTTGTTCTCTCTAGTCATGAGTTAATGCTGCTACTAATAGATTGAAATGAAGGACACAATCTCTGCGTTGATCCGGCGCTATGGCCATTGCACCATGAAAGACAGATCGTAAGCCACTTCTAAAAATCTGAAAAAGACGTGACTGAATGGCGCCAGAGATTCCGAAATGCTTGCGATAGAAGTAACGTTGTGACGTGTCGACGGCTTTCGATCTCGCAATCGAGTTAGTAGAGGAACCGCCGCATGTGTGTTGAACGGTGATCTGTGCGTTCGCGTAGCATTTATAGCCCTTAGCTTGCCAGCGCAGACAAAGGTCTACGTCTTCGTAGTACATAAAAAAATTCTCATCGAAGCCGCCGCAATCCTCCCAGATCCTGCGGGGAAATAACATAAAAGCACCGGTACACCAGTCGACTTCGAGCGCTTCGTTGTTACTCAGGGAGAGCGTATACGCACTGTCCTGCGTGGCCTGATCCAGTCGTCCAAATGCAGTCGTTAGTAGTTTTCCGGGCCCAATGGCACGGAAGCAGGAGGCTTCTTCTCTACCTTTCTCGTCGACTATGCGGCTGGTGTAGATTCCATTAAGTTGGAGGCGGCGGTAGGCTTCAAGCAGTTGGGAAAGCTGTTCGTGTGCTAGGAGAGCGTCGTTGTTTAGAAAAACGCCGAATTCTCCTTGTGCTGCTGCCATACCCAGATTACAGGCTCGACCGAACCCGAGGTTTTCTCCTGCCCTGACCACGGTTATAGTCGGAAATCTCTGTTCTGCCTGTTCTGGCGTGCCATCGGATGAGCCATTGTCCACCAGAATCACTTCTATTTTTAATGTAGAGGATGCGCGGAGCAGGTGTTCGAGGCACCGTCTGGTCAGTTCCCAGGCATTGAAGGCAACCAGAATTACACTAACAGTCTCAGGTAGTGTTTTAGCGGTCACTGTAAAGCACGCAGCGTGAGTCGTGCACCGTCCCGGAAGGTCGGAAGCTGATGTGATGCTCTACACGCCACGGTTATTTGGGTACTACCGCATAGGCAGCGGACCTGCTTCATTTTATGTATACCGTCTAATCAGTATGGTTCTGTTTGGTTTCGATAGAACCAATAAACAGTTTTCCTGCACGTTGGTCAATAGAATAGGGCACAACTTCGCACTTTTTACTGCGTAGGCGTGATGTACTCTACAAACGCGATGGGCTTGGACGAGTGATTTAAGCCCATCAATAAATACTGTGGCTCGATTGTGTTTTTAACATTCAGGTGGTGATGATCAGGCGCAGTGCCTGTAGTTGCAAATTAGCATGTTGAATGTGTATAGCACATTCTTCGATGCGATAGTTGAGGTGGTCCAGTTCTGCCTGGCGGATGGAGGGGTTGACCTCTCTGAGAGCGGCGAGGCGGTCTCGCTCGGCCCCCAAGTCGGCGCGCATGGTCTGCTCGGCCGTAGTCAGAATATTCTCCAGTTGGGATTCAGCCTGAGCGGAGGCTAATAGCATTTTGGCCTCTACTTCGTTTCGAACTTGCTTGATAATTGCCAGGGCGGTGGGCTTTTTGACTTTCTCAATTAATTGATTCAATCGCTGGTGGGGGACCAGCTCTGCCAAATCTTTTCCGCGAGCGTCTACCAGGAGACGCATTGGGCTCAGGGGTAGAAAACGTTCAACTTGCAGTGCTCTTGGCGCTACACAGTTTACTGTGTATAGCGCCTCCAGCAACATTGTTCCCGGCGCAACGCCTTTTAGTTTAATGGTACCCAGTGCCGCGTTGCCAAGCTCGGTAGAGTGCACCATATCCATAGCTTCCAGAATCATGGGATGCTCCCAGGACAGGAATGCCATGTCTTCCCGCGCTAATGCCTTGGCGCGACTGAAGGTAACGGTGGTGCCATCCTCTTTGAGGTGGGGGAAATGGCCGGTGAGCATGTGTTCAGATGCGCGCAGAATGAGAGTTTGATCGGAATGAAATTCCTGCTCAACCCCGTAGGCTTCGCACAATGCTTCTAAATAGCTTTCGAGTGAATCTTCAGATTCAATGGCGATAACTTCCTCAATCAGCGTCATTGCAATCTCGGGCTTGCAGGAGTTGCGTTCCAATAATTTGTCGCGTCCGTCACGTAACTCCTGGCGGGTTTTGGCGGTGAAAGCCGCGCTGTCGGCCAGCAGCGAGCCGAAGTCGTCGGTCTGTTGCTCCAGCTGCGGAAGCAGGCGCTCCTCAAACATTTGGAATATCATAAAGCCGGCAGAACAGCTGTCGTGGAACAGGTTAAGTCCGGTGTCATACCACTCCAGCAGAGTTTGCTGGGCAGTGTCCTCGAGGTAGGGAACATGAATGATGACGTCATGCTCCTGGCCTATGCGGTCGAGCCGGCCGATCCGTTGTTCCAGCAGGTCCGGATTCATCGGCAGGTCGAACAGTATGAGGTGATGTGCAAACTGGAAATTGCGGCCTTCGCTACCGATTTCTGAGCACACTAGGGTTTGTGCGCCATTGGTTTCGTCGGCGAAATAGGCCGCCGCACGGTCTCGCTCGATGATGGAAAGACCTTCATAGAATGCACAGGAGCGAATGCCTGAGCGCAAGTGCAAATGATGTTCCAGCGCCACCGCGGTCGCTGCATTTGCGCAGATGATCAATACCTTGGCCGGGCGCAGTTGTTTGAGCGTCTGTTCCAGCCAGAGTACGCGCGGGTCAAACGACAGCCAACTGTCATCTATATAGGACTGTTCAGGGTAAAGCCGCTCATGAAGATCAACCTGTGCCAGCGTGTACTGCTCTGGTGCTGCCAGTGGATATTGATGAAGAACTCGCTGCGGGAAGCCCTCCACTGCCGAACGGGTGTTCCTGAAGAGTACGCGGCCGGTGCCGTGCCTATCGAGTATTTGCTCGATGAGTGCGGCGACGGGCGCTTTCGGATCGAGCCCGGGGGGCAGCTCGCTGGGGATTTCTCCAGATTCCAGGGAATCTGCCATCTCGCTCCATTTTCTGTATTGCTGTTCCTCGCGCTGGAATGTTGCCAGGTCGTGAAAACGCGAGGGATCTAATAGACGCAGCCGAGCGAAGTGGCTGGCCTGGCCGACTTGTTCCGGTGTCGCTGTAAGCAACAACAGTCCGGCGGTCTGCTGAGCGAGACGCTCAGTAAATAGATAGTCTTCGCCAACGGTATCTTCCGACCAATGCAAATGATGGGCCTCATCTATGGCTACAAGATCCCATTGCGCCGCCAAGGCCTGCGCCTGCACTTCTGGTTGGTCATTAAATAGCTCGAGGCTGCACAGCACCAGTTGCTCCGTCTCAAAGGGATTACCCTCAGGCATTTCGGCCAAGCGTTCGCTGTCGAATAACGAGAAATGCAGGTTGAACCGGCGCAGCATTTCCACGAGCCACTGGTGCAGCAGGCTGGGCGGCACCATTATGAGTATTCGCGAGGCGCGCCCCGTCAGCAATTGTTGCTGAATAACCATCCCTGCTTCAATAGTTTTGCCGAGCCCAACTTCATCAGCCAGTAGTACCCGCGGCGCGTGTCTGCGGCCCACTTCATTGGCGATATAGACCTGGTGTGGTAGCAGACTTGTGCGAGACCCCAACAGCCCTCGCACCGGAGAGCGTTGCATTGCGTCCATATGTTCAAATGTTGCCACTCGCAACGCAAATTCGCTGTGCCTATCGAAGTGGCCATTGAGCAATCGTTGCTGGGGTGTTGTTAATTGCACAAAAGCGTCAAGCTCAAGTTCGGAAACAGTCAGTTGCTCATCGTGGTGATCGGTGCCGATATAAACGAGCAGGCCCTGTTGCTCGCGGACTTCCTGTACCAGCAAATCCACATTATCGTTCGTGGAAATATGGTCGCCGGTCTTGAAGCGCAATCGGGTTAGGGGTGCGTTTTCAATTGCGTAGGTGCGTTCCTCATCAACCGCGGGAAAAGCGAGGGTAATGCGGCGTCCATCGATATCAACGACTATACCAAGCCCCAGTTTCGCGTCGGCGTGACTAACCCAACGCTGTCCGATAATGTATTCCATTCGTGGCGTTTGCCTGTGAAATTTGAACAAGGTGTCTATAAGAGGGCACTTAGTTTATCACCGAAACTGCGAGACCGCTTGGACATTGCAGTCGAATTGTTGGTCGACGGATTGTGCGTTTGTTAAACCTGTCGTGAGCCTTGATTAAAGAAGAGGGCGAGGCTGTTCGCATAGGCATTTTGAAGCAGGAACTCAATATCCAACTGCTTGATGGTAGCGACCCTTTCAGCGACGAAGGGCAGGTAGTAGGGGGCGTTGGGTTTGCCCCGATAGGGAACGGGTGTCAGATAAGGTGCATCCGTCTCCAGTAGAAGTTGTTCTACTGGCGTCGCCGCAACAATCTCCCGCACATTCTCTGCGCTGTTAAAAGTGGTTATTCCATTGAAACCGAGCATAAAACCCTCAGAAAGGCAGAATTCTGCCAACGTCAGACTCGAGGTGAAGCTGTGTATGACACCCTTGCGTTTAAGTAGAGCGCTATAGTTTCGGAGGATGTCGCGGGTATCATCATCGGCTTCGCGAGTATGGATCACAACAGGGAGGTTAAGTTCTGACGCAGTTTGCAGCTGTTGTTCAAAAACTGAGCGTTGAACCGCACGGTCTGCGTGGTCATAGAAATAGTCGAGTCCTATTTCTCCCACTGCCAGTATGCGTTCATTGGTCGCATGCTCGCGTATGGTGGCATCGACTTGATCGTTGTAGCTGGCCGCCTCGTGCGGGTGTATGCCCTGGGTACCCCAGATGCAGGGCATGAGTTTGGTCAGATCCATAACTCGATCGAGATTATCCGCTGACACTGCGATAGTAATGATCCGCTCAATTCCAACCGCTAGAGACTTCTCCAGCGTCGATTCCATTGCATCCGGTTCAAGATAATCCAGATGACAATGCGTTTCGATGATTGGGCTCTTGAAACGTGGAATATCGCGCCGATTTTTACTACTCATTACCTTTCTTTTGCCGAATGTACATACCTTGATCCACCTATTGCTGTCCTGTACCGCGATTTATTCAATCCGGCCAGTGAGGGAGAACACTGCCGCTGGATCGCGATTGGACAGTTACCACTACACGAGTTTGGGTTTTGGTGAGCCCGATTCGCGCCGTGTTACCTTGGGTCTGGTAGCGGCAGCTCTAATCGAAGGGCGAGCAGCTACTTTCTTCTTAGCAGCAGCTTTAGTCCCTCTGGGTGCTTTCGCTGTCAGCGGCTTTTTGGCTATAGGCTTTGCCTTCTTAACGGTCTTTTTTTGTATCGAGGCATTTTTCGGGCGCGATTTACGTGTTGCCGTGCTGGCGCGTTTTCGTCGAGGCGATTTAATTTTAGCCTTTGCGGCAATATCGGTACTTTTGGCTCGCAGGGTCCCCATATTAATAGCAGCAGCGTAAAGTTCCTCGTAGGAGGCAACGAGACAGTCGTGATAAAACTCCGGGTCGGACATGATATCGCGGTCTGCCAACACCGACAGCGTTAGTTTGCCCGAGTAACTGAATACCAGATGAAAAATGCCCATACCGGGTGTCAGTACGCCCAGCCCGAAGTAATCTACCATCTTGGCTCCGGCGCAATACAACGGAAAGTCGGGCCCGGCGACATTGGAAATACACGTCGAGATATTCACTGGTATGTGTTTGGATAGTGCGTTACGTGACCAGAATCCGGCGAGCGACTTTGAAATAACAGGAGAAAATACGCCGGCCAGCTTCAGTGCGTCTACCAGTGGACTGGCTTCGCCGTTGATCTTGGCCTCTTCAGTAGATTGCCGAATAGCGGTGAGGCGCTCTATTGGATCCTTCACTTGTGTATGCAGTGAGGCAAAAACAGAACCTACCTGATTGTTTTCCTGCGTGAGACCGCGGCGCGTGCGCATGTTAAGAGGCATAGCTGCGGCCAGTGAGCCTTCTTTGGGTGACTCTCCTTTCGACTCGAGGTAGCGGGACAAGGCGCCGCCAATCACCCCCAGGGCTACGTCGTTAACAGTAACTCCGGCTGCATTTTTGATGTCCTTGAATCCATCCAGCGGAAATTCAGCTGCGTCGAAGACGCGGTGGGGTCCTACGGGCTTGTTGAGCCGCGTTCTTGGTGCCGATATATCCGGAGCGGGGATTTCTTTGCGTGCAATACCCAAAGCGTATTTGCCTAACTCGCGTGTATTTTTTACCGTCCCTGTAACCAGCTGTGCCGCATTCTTCACGCTGTTGAGTGTCGCTTTGGTCAGTAGCTCATTAACAGTGGGGGCGGTGTCTACGAGCCGAGGCTCGACGTCTAGCTCGGTGGCGGGTCCCGGATTGGGTACGAGATCGTGTATGGCGGTGATAAAGGAGGAGCCGCCTGCGCCATCGACAAGAGAGTGATGCATTTTTGTGTAGACGGCGAAACAGCCTTTGGGCAGGTTGGGGATATTGTCCAGGCCTTCAATGATATAGGCTTCCCACAGCGGCCGGGACATGTCCAGCGGTCGCGAGTGCAGGCGCGCGGTCTGGATACACAATTGGCGCCAGTCGCCGGGCTCGGGCAGGGCGATGTGGCGCAGGTGAAATTCCACGTCAAAGTTGGCATCTTTTATCCAGTAGGGACGATCCAGACCGCCCGGTACCTCCACCAGACGGGTGCGGAACAGTGGCAAATTACCCAGCCGCCGCTCAAAACTGGCGATTACGTCCTTGAAACGAACGAATCCGCCTGGCGCGGTCGATGGGTCATAGATACCAATGCCGCCCACGTGCTGCGGTGTGTTGGTTTGCTCCAGATTGACAAAAGCGGAGTCAAGTATTCCTAGCTGTTTCATAATTTCTCAATGATCTCCGGGGAGTTCCAATGTCTCTTAAGGGTAGTTCAGTTCTGCGAATTTATCACATGGATATAGCAAACTTATGGTGTTGTCAGAGGTTTCCA
>PKCY01000176.1 GCA_002862985.1 Haliea sp. | reverse complement strand
TTCAGGAATGAACGGATATGAATTGTGTGATCACCTCAGCGAACATTTTTTCAGGGCAATCGGCGGTTACTTCCCGAATTTTTCCAGTTCAGTCGGCAGTATCAGTGAGGAAATCTACTCCCGACAGGCCGTTTGTTTGTCCTATGCTTGCAATGCATGATAGCGCGTTCCTTATCGATTATTTTTCTGAAACGCAACGGTTAGCATTTCTAAAGCGCAATACGCCCACGCCGCTCTGCAACGCGACGCGATCTCCATGCTTTACTGTAGGGCAAGGCCAAACGGTTACGCAGGTGCCCTGTTGCCAACATAAGTAAGGTAGCCGTCGGTTGCAGACAAGCCATTGTCAGCGATAATTACTTCAGCCTCCCCCGGTTTGTGAACGCCACTGGCTTGGTGCCCAAGCGATAATAGCCTCACCGTCTTCGGGCAATAGGTACCCCTTTTCTACCGCGTCATTAGTCGCTGCGGTGACAGCATTGACGTAGCCCGCTTCATCGACATAGAGACTGGCCATCTGCTCAGCACTGAACAGTGCCGTTGTGCCAAACAGTCGACAGAAACCGGCGCCAGTATTTGGCTCGCCGCGGAGGACCGCGGAGGGCGCGTCGACATAGGCACTGCGCATGCCACCCAATGCGTTTCCGAATTCGTCGTAAATATAGTCTGATTTGTCATCATTAACTTCAAGCCGTGGCGAGCGTACAGGCAGCTTGCCCTCTGTGACCCACTCATCTAACGCGCGCACAGCGGTGTTGAAGTGGTAATGTTGTGGCCCGTTGTTCATTGGTTTATCGCAGGTGATAAAACCGGCGATTGAAGGTTCTTCAATCACAGACGCAAATTCCGGAGTGCCGTTTTTATCTCCTCGTCCACTGACGAATATGTAGTAGTCACCGTGCGCTGTGCCTGCCACTTCCCAGGTCACAATCATCTCCGTATCGTCCTGGCGCGCAGCCACATATTCAAGAAAGACGACATCGGTTTCCGTCTCGAATGTCATGACCGGAACCGTTGTATCCGTGCGTATCAGGGGGGCGTCAGGCGCTGGTATCGACGTTTGTGGTTCCTGCGATATCGCTGAAGCGCCGTCTCCGCGACTGTGAATCATAAAGCCGTCGAACGCATTGTAGAGCGGTTGAATGCCATTGGCATGGGTAGTTAGCCGTCCAGCCGATTGGGATTCTCCATAGGCGATGATATATTCGGCGTTCAGGCCTCCCAGTGGATCAATATCGTCAGGATTGCGAATGGCTTGAGCAACCTGAGAGAACATATCATAGGAGAAGGCGTCCCCCGGATGCTGCAGCGAGGCATAACGCTCTGGGTTGACTGCTTTCAAGTGCAGCGGCGCTAACGAGCGATCACTGCCTTCAATGCCTATTAATTGTGCCGACACGCCGACCCAAACGGCGCCACTACGTCGCATTTCTATTTGCCCCGTACCGTAGCTTGGCCCCGTTTCAAACCCTGCGGTTACGTTCAGCCACTCCTGATGCACAATGCCGCTAAAGTCAGCGGGATCAATCGGTGAATACACCACAATGCGCGTCTTGTAGGTCGCCTGCTCGGCAGGCTCGAGTGCCCAGAAACCGTCTGAGCCCAATTCGTCCGTATTAGTGAAGGCAGAGGCCGTGCCTTCAATAAAAAATTCTCTCTGCTGATAGCCGACATCACCCAAATCAAAGCTCTGTGCCAGTAAACTGAGTGTGCCCACGTCGGGCGGCAGCGAAACGGTCGGAGTCGCGATTGGCAGATACTCAGGCTGCGGTATAAAATTATCATCATTGTTACTGCTGGAGCATGCGATCAACGTGACGCTCGCGGCAATAATGCACAACTCGCGTGAGCGCTTGAGGGCTGTTTGAAACATGAGCGTCTGTCCTTACGATAAATAATAGGAATGACCGGCCACGTCGTGAGAGAACGCTATAAGCGAGTCGATAGGTATCTAGGACAAAAACATACCGTTAACGTTCCGCTTGTGCAATCTTACATTTAACGTTGAATTAGAAAAGTAAAAGCGCAATGCGTCCTTCCGATAGTGACGTCGTCTCACCGATCGAGCGTCATGCGGCTATGACCTGGGCCCAGCGACTCAAGCGAGTATTCAATATCGACATTGAAGTTTGCGGTCGCTGTGGTGGATCTGCGAGCGTCATTCAGTTCAGTCGGCAGTATCAGTGAGGAAACCTACTCCCGACAGGCCGTTTGTTTGTCCTATACTTAGAGCCGGTAAATAAGGTCCGTAAGGAAAAGTCCGGCACTGGTTATGCTGAAACAAAAAACGGCTGACACGTGATGCGCTAACCGTTTGATAATTGCTAAGAATTTTGGTGCGCCTGGCACGATTCGAACGTGCGACCCCCTGGTTCGTAGCCAGGTACTCTATCCAGCTGAGCTACAGGCGCGTGCGGGCCGTACTATAGGGAAGAAGTCGTTTTGGGTCAAGGCTCTACGGGCCAACTGCGGGTTATCCTAGCCGCAGTCTAAGGTATATAAATCAATAGCTTACGGGGTTTTAACCCGCAAGCGGATTGCCCGCGCCGACTCTAACGGCACGTTAGTCGATGCCTTGCTATGAGCATTGATCCACTCCGTACACGGCGGTGCCCTCTCGGCACGGGCAATCGATGCGGTTCATCGCATTATCACGGATCAGGACCGCATCACTCAAGCCTGGATCGAGGGCGATGCAGATCAGGGTTTGAGCAAGGAACAATACGTCGAGTTATTGGGCGTCACAGTTACCGTATTTAGTATTGATGAATTCAATCATGCGCTTGGCCTTCCGTTGGAGCCCTGGCCACAGCTGCGGTCTGGCAAGCCTTGCCAGTATCGTCCGCCGATGGCGGTCCGCGGCACTGATTTCGTATCCATGCTGCCGAAAACGGCTAAGTTTACCGAACGAGAAAAGGGACTGTTGCCTAAAAACCGTTCTGCCAATGTGCTGAGGGCTCTAAGCCTCGTACCCGATGCGGTCAGAGATTGGTCTAAAGTCGCCGCCGCACAATACCTGCCAGCGGAACTTCTCACTCAGTTTGAGCGCGGACATTGCACAACAGGACGTTGACCTGCAGATCATCGATGGCCAGAGCAACGATGACATTCTGCACGGGCACGAATTAATGCAGTTTGCCGAGGCAGTGGCGCGCAGAGATAACTCAGCCCTGCAAACCTCTCGGCATGCTTTGTTAGAGGCGGCTGGCAATCAAGTCCTGGTGGATACCGCTGCGGCAGCGGGAAATTTCCAACGCATGGTCCGCATCGCTGATGCCACCAGCATACCAGTGGATGGTTCAATGAACGCGCTCAACGCTTCCATTACAGAAGAATTAGATCTACACCGGTTTGCCTCGGCAAAACACACACCCAAACAAAATACCCTGCGAAAACTGGTCGGTGTACCTGTTCGGTTTTTACTGCCTCGCGTTGTGCGCGCAGGCAAGCGCTGAACCACTAAGCCTTAAGCATCAGCCGCTCGACCTAAGGCTGCATCACCGGAAATAGTGGTTCGATGAATAACGCGTTCCACACCCGGCTTTGTTCCAGTAGCACAGTGCATGGCACGCCAGTTATCCCACAGCACCATGTCACCCGGCTGCCAACGGTGAAAGTAGTGAAACTCGGGCTTACGGGTATGCTCTACCAATCTCTCCAGTAGATCAACCGCTTCGTCATTTGATAGTCCCGACAGATGCGGGGCGACAATGCGCTCCAGAAACTGCTCGCAAATCTCCAGTACTTTGCGACCGGTAACCGGGTGTGTCACCACTGCGGGATACACCACTTCCGGGAAGTTGGGATAATTCAGGTCTGAAGGTTTTTTGGGGCTATAGGGGCCCGGCTCATAGCCCTCTAAATCGACGAAGCGCATATGCCGGCGCTGCATGCTAAAGGCATAGGTCACATCAATTTCTTCGATCAGTACACGTGTCTCTTTGTCGAGGGCATCATAGGCTTTCGCCAAATCGCCGAAGCCGGTCAAGCCATCTTCCTCGGCACATACGACGGCGCGCAGCAATGCGCCTCTGTTTGGCTTGCCGGTGTAGTGCAAGTCCATATGCCAGTCCAGTTTGTTCACCACATTTTCACCGTGGTAGCGCGCAGTCATAAATTTTTCTTTATCCGGCTCATTTACCAGCATGAACAGCTCCGGATATTCTTGCGAGGTAGTCGCTGCCAGCGGGTGCATTGCCAGGTCACCAAAAGTTCGACTGAAAGCTATCTGGTTTTCAGGCGTCACCTGCTGATTGCGAAAGAGAAGAACAGCATGTTCGTTCCACAGGTCAACCAACTCCTGTGCCAGTGCATTATCGATTGGCCTGGTGATATCGAAACCACTGACTTCCACCCCAATATTTTCAAGCGCGGTAACTTCAAGTGCCATAGCTGCGTTCTCGCCTAATCCAAAATTCCGGGATCTGCTCGTAGTTCCCGCCGCGCCATTGCCTCCCACAAAAAGGGAAACCCGTTGGCATCTGGCAGCGCAATAGCAGCCACCTGTTCATCAGTGAGCGGCACACCACCACCCACTTGCTCTAAATCATAAGCCCGCTTGCTGCGCCACTCCAGAGTAATTACGCGCAAATGTGCCTGCCGTAAATCCTTGCCGACCACCAGCGAACCATGGTTAGCGAGAAGCGCCCACTTGGCATCGCCAAGCGCTTTTGCCGCCGCCATGGATTGGTCCTCGTCTTCAAAGGTACCGCCATACTCGTTATAGACTGGCAGTGGACCATCGACGTAAGCACCTGCCTGATCATAGACCGGCGGTGAACGATGCATGTTCGCCCAGAGACCGCTCCACTGTGCGTGATTATGGACCACCACATTCACTTCGGGCCGCAGCTTATGCAAATTCAGGTGCAGACCGATTGCTGGAGTAGTGTTCCACTGCCCTTCAATGACATTGCCTGACTCATCGAGTGTCAGAATATCACTTGCAGTGACCTCATCCCAGGCGAGCTCCCAGGGATTCGTCAACATGTTGCCGTCCGCAAGGCGATAGGTGATATGCCCGGCAATGTGTTCGTTCCACCCTTCACGAAACAGCATGCGGCACATCAGGGCAACCTGGGCCTGCTCACTCAGCTCTGGCACCAGCGGTCTGCGACCAGGATTGGGCGCGAACCGTTTGATGATAGCTGCGTTAATTCCCGGTATTTGTTGCATGACAACCCCCTAATAATAGGCATTTCCAATACACTTGGTTTCTACGTTAGCAGTGCATACTCGCTGCGCGCCCGGCGGGTATTAAATCGACTATCGCGACTACTTACCCTCAGGATAGCGGAAAACTTTGACCGAACATGTAAGCTCAATCAACTATCGAATGATCTGGCGGCACATCAAAGAGCGCTTGGCCGCGTCGGGCACGTAACCAGTTCATTCCGCGCATAACCCCAGGTCGCATAACCAGCCAGCGTTCCACATGATACTTACCAGGAAAGTTCATCAGCATAAGACCGATTAACAAGGTTAGGATGCCCTGCCCCGGCGTCACCAGCATAATAAGGCCCAGAATGATCAACAACAGGCCGAACAAATTTTTCAGCAGCCCACCAATCAAAGCAAAAGCAGGCTGCCTGGAAGACTCTCGCCAAACGATGCGTTCTTTCTGGGCGAAATAGTCCTTGGGCAACCGGGTAATCACCCACGGCACAACGACAATAGTAGCCGCAGCCCCTAGCAACGAAAAACCACTTGCCCATAGCAGCGGCTGCTGCCAATCAGAAAGAAAATCCATGCGCTATCTTACCACTAGAACAGTACAATCAACCTGCCGGGTCAATAGGTTTACCTTTTTGCTAACCCTATTTCATGAGATCATCGTTAGTAGCATGCAATTTATCAAACCTGAGCTCCGTCCCTTACTCATGAGAAACTCAAAGGCAATGATGGATGTGCGTGGTACAGCCTATGTCAGTCGCCAACCACCCGCCCAGCCCGCGTATGAGCCGGTAAGGTAACGGCACCACTGCCTGCTATCGCGGGCAAGTCAGTGGCCTCGCTTATTCGCGCGCAGGGCATCGGCGATGACTACGGCACCGCCTGAGCTGAAGTGCACCTCGGCGAGTTACAGCCCGCGAAAATGGAATAGAGCACTTATGTCACTGAGATTATCGGTCCTGGATCAATCCCTCGCCAGATCCGCAAACCAGGCTTCCATCGCCCTGCAGGAAACCCTGCAAATGGCGCAGTGGTGTGAACAACTAGGATACACCCGGTTCTGGGTGTCGGAGCATCACGCCTTCCCTTCAGTCGCCGGGAGTGCGCCAGAAGTGTTATTGGCAGCGGTCGGCGCGGCGACCCAACACATTCGTATTGGCTCAGGCGGTATCATGCTACCCCACTACAGTGCCTATAAGGTGGCGGAAGTTTTTTCACTGCTCGCCAATCTGCATCCTGGCCGGGTAGACCTTGGTATCGGCAGAGCGCCCGGTGCGGACATGTCCACCGCCGTTGCCCTGGCTACCGACGGCCGTCCCAAGTTTGATCAGTTCCCGGCCTTAACAGCGAAGCTCAGTGAGTACCTGTGGTCGGATGAAACCAGCCCCATTGTCAGCCCTCGTCCACCAGAACATATTCCGCTGTGGATGCTGGGATCCAGCCCGGACAGCGCCGTCCTCGCAGCACAACGAGGCCTGCCCTACAATTTAGGTTTGTTCATTAACCCACAGGCAGACGCCAGACTCATCGGTCTGTACAAGTCACATTTCCAACCCAGCGAAAAACAGACCGAGCCTTACGCGATACTGACGCTGAGCGTGTTTTGCGCCGACACCCAGGAACAGGCCAGCGCCCTCCAATTGACCTACGATCTCAATTTGTTCCGTTTTTTCACCGGTCAGTCTAATGGACAGTCCCTCACTCCCCAGGAAGCACTAGACTATCCCCTGGGTGCGCACGAGCAAGCCTTTATCGCGAGCCGGGAAAACAGCCGAGCGTCGGGCACACCGGGCCAGGTAAAGAATAAGATTGAAAAACTGGCGGCTACGCACAACGCCGATGAGATCATGGCCGTCACAAATATGTACTATCTGGAGGACCGCAAACGCTCTTTCGAGCTCTTGCACAACGTGTTTGATTAACACGAGAGGAGCTAACGGAAATATGGCGCAATGCTCGCGCGCACCTCGTACACGCTTGGCGCTGCAGTTTCTGGTAGAAATGAAGAAATGCCGAAAGAGAATGTGCAGAAAAGTACGTCCTGCCCCAGACAGACGTTCACTGGCACAGTCACAAAGTAGCATGGCCCGACTGAAACAATCCGCCGAGCCCCGCACAGAGACTCGGCGCATATTGTTCGTCGTTAGCCGCCATGTACCGCCTTCATGGCGCTATCGGCAGCTTTCTCAGTTTTATCGGTCGCGTCACCCGCTGCGTCTTTGACACTGTCAGCTGCATCGTCGGCCATATCGCCGGCACTATCAGCCGCATCTTCTATAGCATCACCAGCACTGTCAGCGGCATTCATTACGCTGTCGGAGGCATCACTGGCCATATCACCCGCAGAGTCCGCAGCGGACCTCATCGAGTCGCCAGCAGAGTCCGCAGCGGAACTCACAGAATCGCTAGCGCTTTTAGCCGCTTCACTAGTTTTGTCTGCGATTGCCGAAGTAGTGTCTTTAACGGATTGCGTAACTGATTTCGCCTCCTTCTCACCACTGTCGCAGCCAGCAAGAGCGAAGGTTACCAGGGCCAGTGACAGCAAACCGATCACTTTCTTTATTAGCATCATGTTCTCCTAAGTGTTTTCTGTTTTATAGCGAGGAAACTGCAATAAGCGCTTCATTCACTGGAACGAAGCGCTTGAGCCCCGCAATATAGCATTCTCACCTGAAGGCGTCACCCGGCGTTGTGATACACGTTCTGGACATCCTCAAGGTAATCGAGCATATCGATCAAAGCCTCCATCACCCCGGCCTCTTCGGCATTCAGTGAGACCGAGGTTTGCGGTACAAACTGAATGTCATCCACTTCAAACTCGATGCCCTCAAACGCATCCAGCAGTGTCTTTTTGGCTTTAAAATACTCCGAATGGGGAGCAAAAATGGCAATCTTGCCCTCTTCACACTCAATGTCGGACACATCCACATCCGCAGACATTAGGGCCTCCAATGCCCCCTCCTCGTCATCGCCTGCAAAAACCAAAATTGCACTGTGATCGAACAGATGGCTGACACTGCCGGGCGAGCCCAGTTTACACTTGGTTTTGGTGAAACACTGGCGCACATCCCCAAATGTGCGGTTGGGATTGTCAGTCAGGCAGTCCACAATCACCATGGCCCCGCCGGGCCCAAATCCTTCGTAACGCGCGGTGGAAAAATCTTCCCCGCCTACACCGCGAGCCTTATCCAGAGCCTTTTCAATCACATGAGCGGGAACCTGGTCTCGTTTTGCCCGATCGATCAGGGCTCGCAGGGAGAGATTGCCCTCTGGATCCACTCCCCCTGACTTCGCCGATACGTATAATTCACGGGCATACTTGCTGTACACGCGTGCTTTCATATCAGAGGTTTTGGCCATCGAGTCCTTGCGGTTCTGATAGGCTCTACCCATATTTTTTACTCCGTCTCTTTGTCAGAATCAGACCAACGATTAGGATCAGCAATATAATCGTTGCAGCCGCCAGTATCCAGTTACGAGCATCGAAGATTACCGATCAACTTCAGTTTTCCGGGCGTTCAACCGTCCATCGCAGACTGGATATAATGCATCGAATTGTAGGGCCACTCAGGTCATAATGTTTAAGACATCGCTGACAGGGAACCCAGCCAACGTGAAAAAGCTGATCGCCATTCTCTTAGTTGTTGCCATCGCCGTCGCTGCGATAGCGTACCTGGGCCAAGACGAGCCTACCAAAGTCACACTGCATACTATAGAACGTGGCACGGTCGAAAAAACAGTGTCCAACACACGCGCCGGCACCGTTGAGGCTTGCCGCCGGTCAAAACTCTCCATGCCCGTCGGCGGCAGGGTTGATACCCTCCTTGTCGATGAGGGAGATCGCGTCGAAAAAGGACAAATATTGTTGTCCCTATGGAACAAGGATCGCAGGGCAATGGCAGCCCAGGCCAGCGCGCAATTTCTATCCGCCAGCCACCGCGCGGAGCAAGTTTGCGTGGAGGCAGATAATGCTGAGCGCGAAGCCAATCGACTGGACACCTTGTTGGCAAAAAAACTTGCCTCGCGGGAGGCGACTGAACTTGGCCGCACCAGGGCACATAGTGGGCGGTTTGCCTGCCAGGCCGCACACGATGATGAAGAAATGGCGAAAGCAAACCTCGAACTGAACAATGTTCTCCTAGAGCAGTCTTTTTTGCGCGCGCCCTTTGTCGGAATTGTCGCCGAGATCACCGGTGAAATCGGTGAATACGTCACGCCCTCTCCTCCAGGCGTGGCCACGCCACCTGCGGTGGACCTAATCGACTACAGCTGCCTTTATGTGACAGCACCCATCGATGAGGTGGATGCAGGAGAATTACGCAAGCATCTCCCCGCGCGCATCAGTCTCGATGCATTCCGAGGCGAAGATTTCGCGGGCACTTTAAACCGCATCGCCCCCTATGTCCTGGATCTTGAGAAACAGGCGCGGACCGTGGAAGTCGACGTCTCATTCGATGACCCCGAGGTTCGCGAAAGACTGCTGGTAGGTTACAGCGCAGATATCGACATCATTCTGGAGACCCATACAGATGTCGTACGCGTTCCTACCGAAGCTGTGATGGAAGATGACCAGGTCTATCGCTATAACCGGACAACCGGTACGTTGGAGTTGATTTCTTTCGAGGCGGGCCTGAGCAATTGGAATTTCACTGAGGTCACCGATCAACTACACGCAGGTGATGAAATCGTGCTGTCACTGGATGTTCCCGGACTGGCCGACGGCCTGGAGGTGATACCCCGGGATGATTAAAATCAGTGGCATTCAACGCACGTTTATTCTGGGTGACAGCGCAGTACATGCCCTGGAAAATATCAACCTGCACATAGATCCGGGCGAATACCTCTCCGTGATGGGGTCCTCCGGCTCAGGTAAATCCACCTTGTTGAATATGCTCGGCCTACTCGACCGTCCCGACGAAGGACGCTACTTCCTGAACGGAGTCGACACCCAGTCACTTGACGAGAATGAGCGCGCTCGCCTGCGCCGCGACCAGATTGGCTTTGTATTCCAGTCATACCACCTCATCCCCAGGCTCTCTGCGCGGGAAAACGTGGAGATGCCCCTGATGCTCGCCGGCATTCCGGCCAAAAAACGTCGCGCATCTGTCGATGACATTCTTGAAAAACTCGGTATCGCCCACCGCGCGCACCATTTACCCAACCAGCTGTCAGGCGGCGAGCGCCAACGTGTAGCTATTGGCCGCAGTATCATTATGCAGCCGACAATCATACTCGCCGACGAACCCACTGGTAATCTCGACTCGCGCTCAGGTGCAGAAGTAACAGACATCCTGGAAAGCCTTAACCGCGATGGCATCACCCTGCTAATTGTCACTCACGACAACAGCATGGGAGAGCGCGCCAGACGTCGCGTTCGCATGATAGACGGCACCATTGCCAGTGACCAGACAGATGATCAGGCAGCGTAACCGTGCGACTACTTGACCTATTACGTTTTAGCTTTCTGGCCCTGCGGCGACAGCCTTTCCGCAGTGGCATGTTACTGACCGCTGTTGGCCTGGGGGTCAGCGCCGTAGTGATATTGACCGCACTGGGAGAAGGTGCCCGAGGTTACGTGTTGGGTGAATTTGCGTATATGGGTAAAGACACTCTGGTCATGGTGCCTGGCCGAAAGGAGACGACGGGCGGCATGCCTCCAATGACCGGCACCGCCGCCCGCTCGATAACGCTCGAAGAAGTGGAAGTGCTACAACGGTCGGTTCCGGGCGTAAGCTCCTGGGCACCAATGGTAATGGGAAATGGTCCCGTATCTTATAAGTCCCGCGATCGTGACAGCCTTGTATTGGGTACTACAGCCGCTTTCTTTGTTTTACGCGAACTGGAAGTTGGCCAGGGGAATGCACTGCCCGACCTCCCCCTAGGAGAGGGAAAGCCGGTGGCTGTTATCGGGCAGAAACTAAAAGATGCGTTGTTTGATAATAGCCGCGCCATTGGCCAGTGGATTCGAATCCGCGATTACCGGTTCCGGGTCATAGGCGTATTGTCAGGTTCCGGCGATTCCTTTGGCGCCGATCTTGGCGAGGCTATTTTCATTCCGGTTGCCTCCGCTCAATCATTATTTAACGTTCATGGCCTGTTTCGGGTGATGATGAAGGTCAGAGACAATCATAAGGTGAGCGCAGTAACCTCGGACATTTCAAAACGAATGAAAGTACTGCACGATGGAGAACAGGACGTCACTATCATCAGCCCCGGGGCCATGCTCACCACTTTTGATTCCATTTTGAAAGTTATGACGCTGGGCGTCGCCGGCATTGGAGCCATAAGCCTCGTGGTGTCGGGTATACTGGTAATGAACGTGACTCTGATGTCCGTCAAGCAACGTACGGCAGAAATTGGCCTCCTCAAAGCAGTGGGAGCTCCAGCCTCACAAGTCAGAACGCTTTTCCTGACCGAAGCCGGCCTGATTGCAGCTGCAGGCGCTGTGGCGGGAATGCTGGCAGGTCAATTGGTAATTCTCGCAGGCCGTAAACTCTACCCCTTAGTGCCGTTTGCTACGCCCGCATGGGCGCTGTGGACATCACTAGCACTCGCAGTGGGAACAGCATTGTTATTTGCCTGGCTACCGGCCCAGCAAGCGGCCAACATGGAGCCCGTCGATGCACTTGGCAGGAAGTAATTTGACATGCTAATGAGTGATTGGCTGCGATGGGTTTTTCAAGCAGTCACCACAGCACCCCTGCGCAGTTTACTCACTGCCCTGGGTATCAGCATTGGGATCGCTGCTGTCACGCTGTTGACATCGATAGGTGAAGGCATTCGAGTGTATCTCATGGACAGCTTTTCACAATTCGGCACCCGCATTATCGCTGTCACCCCGGGCAAAACATCGACTTCCGGAGTACCGGGACTGCTGACAACCATTCGTCCGCTGTCGCTGGACGATGCCCGAGAACTGGGCCGACTGGCGCATGTAGACGCAGTAGTGCCTCTCATACAGGGCACCGCAAAAATTGAAGGCGGACAATTCAGCCGTGACACGGATGTGTATGGCGTAGGGCCCGAGATGGCAAGAGCCTGGAAATTCAAGGTTGCGCAGGGCCGCTTTCTTCCCGCTGGCGACCTGAGCAACTCACGCTATTTTGCTGTACTCGGCGCCCGCGTGAAAGACGAACTGTTTCGCAACTCCAGCGCCCTTGGCAAACATATACGGGTCGGCGGCACTCGCTTTCGCGTGGTCGGCGTGATGGAAACCAAGGGACAACTACTGGGTTTTGACCTTGACGATGCGATCTATATACCCGCCGACATCGCCATGCAGATGTTCAATAAGGAATCTCTTATGGAGGTTGATATCATATTCAAGGAGACCACGACTTCCGGTGAAATGCGCGACCGCATTAAGGACTTATTAGTAAGGCGCCACGGTGACGAGGACTTTACCCTGTTCAGCCAGGAAGACATGCTCTCTACTTTAGACAAGATTATGTCTATGTTAAAAATGGCGGTGGGAGCGCTCGGAGGCGTGGCGCTAGTCGTTGGTGGTGTTGGTGTGCTCACGATCATGACGACCGCACTAAAGGAACGTACCCAGGAGATTGGTTTACTGCGCGCAGTGGGTTGCACACGCCGACAGATACTGTGGATGTTTCTCGGAGAAGCGGTATTTTTATCGGGAATGGGGGGCCTATTAGGGCTGACCATTGTTGCTATACTGATTATGATGATCAACACCTTTTCACCGGAACTACCGATCGCCCTGCAGCCTGCATTCATGCTGGCTTCACTGGCCCTCAGTTGTGGTGTAGGTCTGGCTGCGGGTATTTCACCCGCAATGCATGCGGCGGGACTGGATCCCATAGAAGCGCTGCGTTCGGAGTAACATCCCAAGTCAAAACTTAAGCGGGATGCGCTTTACTCACTCTGAGCATCGGCTAGAATCAGATAGATGCATTCGCTTGTGCCTAACTGCAAGCGATCACACAGCTACTCACCAAACCCAGGGGAATACATGTCATGTGGAAATCTTTAGCCAAAAAAAGCATCTGGCTTTTCGCCCTACTGGCCGGTAGCGTCACATCTGCACAGGACACAATCAACTCCGGCGATGTAAGTGCACTGACAGATTCTCAACTGGCCGCCAAGTCCCTGTTGTTAGACATGGCTGCATACCTCGCTGACACACCAAGATTCCAAGTTGATATGCGCGTGGGTTATGATTCAGTGGCGGAAAACGGGCAAAAAATTGAGTACGAGGACCAACGCCAACTATCGGTAGAGCGCCCCACCTTCGTACTAGACGAGGTAAAAAAGCGGGTAGGTTTCGGAGAACTGGTATTGTTTGATGGCAAATGGATCACCATTAGCGACCCAAAAACAAAAGTCTATGCCCGCGCATCCCAACCCGGAGATATCGATGCAACTGCCAGGTACTTTGTCGACGAGTTAGGCATGCGCCTACCACTGTCGCTCATGTTAATGAATCAGTTTCCCCAGGAATTGCAGCAGCGTGTCGTTGAAGTAGATTATGTTGGAGAGGCCGAAATCCTGGGACAAGCCACGACGCATCTTGCGGGTCGCACACACAGCATAGATTTCCAAATCTGGATTGATTCTGGCCGCCAACCGTTACCACTGCGCGTTGTACTTGCGTACAGGGAAGAGCCAGGAGAACCTCGTTATTGGGCAGACTTCTCCAACTGGAATTTGAACCCAAGTTTTTTACGCGATGCTTTTAAATTCGTTCCGCCTGCCAAATTCGAGCTACAGACCCTGGAGCCTAAAGTGCAGCCAATCACGGAGGAAGACTCAGAAATATCGTCCAGGGTAACCTCGCCTTCAGGGTTCTAGCCCTTTAAAGCTGGCTTGCGTTGTCTGACGTAAACCAGCGCGCATTTCGGTAAGCCAATAGGGAACTGGCTCACATTTATCCCAGTGTCATATTGTCCGGATGAATTCTCTGTGTTGCAGTGGTCTGGAGTCGCAATAGAGCGACGTCCAGATAACAACCGCGCGCCGGGGGATTGGACAATGGACGATAAAAAACTCAGTAAGGCCGAGGATGTGAGTGAAAAAGCGTGGCTACAGTACCTGCAGAAAATGGCTGCACTGGATGAGCGGGCGCACCAAAATTATACTGAATATCTCGCTCGTATGCAGTCCGATGCTGACTCTAACAAGGCTTCACTGCAGGCACGGTACCGGGCGTTGCGCGGCCCCAACCACGACTAATCCTCACCCTGGCAAAGATTTTTTAAACAGGCGAGTAACTAGTTGCCATTGTGCTTTCTCGCCCTCGACCACTTTTGTGAACAAGCTTCAATCAGTTTTCTCATCGCGCCTCTGGGCGTCAACTTATGCTACTTTGGTCGGCCTCTAGCGTCATTCATGTAGCCTGATAATTCCTTTACTGTAGCCCCTGTCGATAAGTGCCGTCTTTCAAATCAAGGCTATCCGAGGGAATTATGCAAACTGATTTTTGTAAACAGCTGGGCCTGGAAGTACCAATATTCGCCTTTACCCACTGCCGCGATGTGGTCGTAGCCGTCAGCAAAGCTGGAGGCATTGGCGTTCTTGGAGCCGTGGGTTTCTCGCCTGAGCGGCTCAAAGAAGAACTGGACTGGATCGACGAGCACATCGGCGCCCATATCTATGGCGTAGACACCGCCATCCCGCAGAAGTACGAGGGTATGGACAAAAACACACCGGAAGAACTGGTGGCGATGCTGGAAGCCGCGATACCTCAGCAGCACCGCGATTTCGCTAACAAGTTGATGTCTGATGCTGGCGTTCCAGAATGGCCAGACAAGGATGATGAGATCAGCCTCAGTTTCTCGGCGGTACAAGCCCAAGCCCTGGTCGATATTGCTCTGACCCGCCCCAAGTGCCGCATGATCGTCAACGCACTGGGCACCCCACCTGCAGACATTGTCAAGCAGGTGCAAGATTCCGGACGGCTCATAGGCGCGCTTGCGGGCCGCCTCAAGCACGGTTTAGCCCATAAGGAAGCCGGGCTGGACTTTGTGGTATGCCAGGGCTCCGAAGGTGGCGGCCATGCAGGTGAAGTGACCTCAATGATTCTGTGGCCTCAAATGGTCGATGCGGTTGCTCCCCTGCCCGTGCTGGCTGCTGGCGGTATTGGTAACGGCCGCCAGATTTTGGCTGCTATGAGTACCGGCGCAGGAGGTGTGTGGATGGGTTCTGCGTGGCTGAATTCAGAAGAAGCCAATGCGGAACCGGCACAGCGCGACTCCTATATGAGTGCTACCTCCGAAGATACTGTCCGCTCCCGCTCGTTTACGGGCAAGACTGCCCGCATGCTGAAGAACGAATGGACGGAGGCCTGGGAGCGAGATGACACCCCGGATCCACTACCCATGCCCCTACAGGGCTATCTGACCTTCGATGCAGTGCGACGTTCGCATCGCTATGCTGGCAGCGGTGAATGCCAGAAAGTGGCTTTCAATCCTGTTGGCCAGGTAGTGGGACAAATCAATTCGGTCGAATCCTGTCGCGATATAATGTTCGGGCTACTCACCGAGTACAGTGAAGCGCTGGATCACATCAACGCCATCACTCCCCAGTAGACTCTTATAGAGACTCTGCAAAAGTGATTGCGAGCAAGGACTATACGTCCTTCTCGCAGTCAATATCGCCCTCCAGGGCATAACACGGCCAGCAAAACGAACGGTAGTCCTCGTCGTTGATTTCAACGACGGGCAATGCCTGATCGCTTATCGCAGATTCATCATTAGTGCCCAATACCCTGTCTGTTTTTACACCGCCCAACAGGCGGGCTTCGTTTTCCTGCCTTTTATTTCGTGTCTCCACTGTGTCCTCCAAACTTCTCTGATCCGGATTTTATAAAGCACTCGGCTTCGATCAGGCAACTCTAGCCGCCGCCAAGACTTTCAGAGTCGCGCTATAGTGCAGCGCGAGGTACCGCGGTGGAACACCAAATACACGCAAGCTTGTGGCCACGACGGCACTGCGTATACCATGTCCGACCGCTACCAGCCCAAAGGGACAATACCGTGAAGAGAAAATCCCTACTCATCCTCGTCCTACTGGTGGGTGCATCCTCGTGTTACCTGGCCCTGGTCGCCATACCCCAAGCGTCCGTTACGGTCGAGCGTATCGCATTGACCACGAGCCCAGCCGATGTGGGCCTTGAATTTGAAGCGTTTACAATCTCTCCTCAAGACTCAGACCTGAATCTCGAAGGTTGGTGGATGCCCGCGGCTAATGCCCGTGCCGTGCTGGTGTTCATTCACGGTGGTGGCTCCAACCGCCACAGCAGCTACTTTGACTCGCTCAATTTCTATCGCGCGATGGTAGATCAGGAAATTTCCGTGGCAGTAATCGATCTGCGCAATCACGGCGCTTCGGGCAGCGATGAGCGCGGCCTACAGTTTGGTCGCACAGAGAAGTACGATGCGTTGGCCGCCATAAACTGGGCCCGAAAAAAATCTCCGAATTTGCCTCTGTTCGCGATGGGGATATCAATGGGCGGTGCGACCGTAATACAGGCCGCTGCGGAAGGCGCAAAGCTCGACGGCCTGATCTTGTTGGATGCGCTGCTGGATACCGAGGATACGTTTAAGCAGGGTGCCTGGGTAGAAACCGGCCTGCCCCCTGCACTATTTGCCGTTTCTGCGTGGGCAGCAACAACTTTCTACGGGCTGCCAGGCGGTGATGATCAGGCGCTGATCATTGCCGGGGCACTCACGCTTCCAATACTCGCCATCCAGGATCCAGACGACCCGGTGACCCGAGCGCCCTACAGTACCGAGTTAGCGCGGCAAAATCCTAGCGTCACCCTATGGACTGCGCCCGCCATAGATGCCGCGCATCCGGATCTAAAATGGAAAAAACGCTGGGGCAGTCACGTATCCGCATTTCAGTTTTATCCCAGTGAAACGGTGGCACAAATCATGGCGTTTATTGATTCGATCACCGCCAATAGTTATGGTAACTGATTGGATGCTTGATGTTCCGCACGCCTTAGCATGCGTGTAATCCGGTCCGGTGAGAATTAGTGTATGAGCTTTAATTTAGTAGATGATTCAAACAAGAATGAAGCCACTCGTATTCTGGCGGAAGCTTTTCATGATGACCCTGTCTTGAACTGGTCTCTCAACAATCCACAAAAGCTTGAGCCATTTTTCGAGTTTATACTCCCGGTGTACATCAAACATCAGCTCACCTATCTGGACGCACAGGGTCGCGGTGCCGCATGCTGGCTGGGACCTGACCAAAAAATAAAATGGCCCCTCAATTTCGCCAGTATCAGCAAGGTGTTTAAATTCGGTGGGGCCAAAGGCATATGGCGCATGCTAATGAGCGGTCTGAAGATTGAAAAAAATCATCCCTCAGCACCTCATTATTATTTGTTTTTGATCGGTGTCAGTCCGGCCAGTAAGGGCCAGGGTATCGGCACATCCCTCATATCTCACGTTCTGAAAATGTGTGACGACCAGGGAGTAGCCGCCTATCTGGAGAATTCGAAAGAAGAAAATCTACCGTTCTATGAGGGCCACGGATTCAAGGTGCAGAAGCAAATCCGATTTGCAGCCTCCGCACCACCGCTATGGCTAATGTGGCGTGAGCCTGCTGGGAGTGAAAAATAACTTTCCAGTCATGCTGCATATCCACGGCTTCCCCACCGCGTAATTCAGATTCATCAAGAACATGCACCAGGTTTCCTCTGCGCCATTTGCGGTGATGTTGTCCAGTTCCTTGCGCGCCTGTAGTTGCCCTGACCGACAAGCCCCTACTTGACGATATCCAGCACTAAATCTACTCGTCGGTTGGCATTCCTGCCTTCGGCACTTTTGTTGCTTGCAATGGGCATGGTTTCGCCCCGGCCCACTGCTGTCACCTGGGAAGCTGCAACCCCGTGTTGGTTCACTAATAGATCGCGGACAGCCATCGCCCGACGCTCAGACAACTGCTGGTTGTAGTTATCATCACCGATGGAATCTGTGTGCCCTACAACTGTGGCGCGAAGGTCGCTATTATCACGCAGCGCAGTGGCCGCTACACCAATTTCACTGTCAAAAGCAGAGGAAATAACTGCGGAGTCAAACGCAAATATTACATTGACCTCCAATGCAACCTTTCCAGCAGCAAGCACGCGGTAACGATCACTGCCAGCAGACAGCCCAGCCAACGCCGCCGCGCTTGAAGTGAGAACAGGCTCCCGCTCACCTGGACACAAGGCATGGGCATTCTCGTCGTTGGCGTCACGTGACAAATCCAGATCCATAGCGGCGAGTTTACCTGCGTTGAGTCCGTCAATCTCCATAGCTGCAAGCAGCAATCCCATATTAGCGAGCGTACTCGCCTGGGTAGCCACTAAGTCAACCATCGAGGAAATATGTGCGCGTTCGCTATCGAAGTACTCATTCTGACTATCAAGCAAGTCCAGCAAAGAGCGCTGACCCAGATCAAACTGATCCCTATAGGCCAGCCGGGTCTTATCCTGGGCCAAGCGGCTTATATCGGTCAAAACGACCTGCTGTTCCAATGCCGCTATGTTATTAAAATCGTCCATCACTTCCTGACGAACATTCCTGCAAGCCTGTTTGCGCTCCTCTATTGCTGCATAGTAGAGATTGTAACGTTCGCGTTTTCGCGCACTATCAGCGCCACCACGGTAGAGGTTATAGGTCATAACGACCTCAATGGCCTCCTCATCGAACCGCCCATCAAATCCGTCTGTGTTATGCTCCACCTCGTTGCGATAGCGCAGATCGAATCGAGGCATCATCGGTGCGTTGCTTAAGTTAAGCGCCTCTTGTTGCGAGCGCAGATTCTCAATTGATGCGTTAATGACAGGACTGCGTTGATACGCTATATCGAGAGCCGCTCCACGTAACTCAGGAATTTGACCCGAAGGAACCGCAGGAATTACCAGATTCTCAGGTGGCATAACGCCAACCAGCCTCTGAAATCGAACCATGACATCGTTCAGATTCGCGACTTCCGTCACCAGGTTGGTTTCGGCAAGCCCCACCCGTGCTACCGCTTGATCAAGGTCAACACCTTCGCTTACTCCGCCTTGAGCTCGCTCTGCAATTTGGGCATGAATCTGGCGGTGAACATACAAATTGTCCGCAGCGTACCTAACAAGGTGTTGATATTTAACCGTATCGAGAAATGCCAGCGCCACTTCGAAAGCAACCTCTTCGGAAGCTCGCTTAAATGCGTAATATTGCGACAACTTGGCAAAGCCCAGGCGAGCCACCTCGTCCCGCGTGGCGAACCCGTCAAACAACATTTGAGTGATACTGAAATACGTAGCATCACGCCCAGAGTCACCCAGGTTCACCTGCGGAGTCTTTCGGTCTTCCCGGCCAATACTGGCAGCAAGGTCAACGCTTGGATAGTACCCACCACGAGCAGCGCGCTCTGCGTCGCCCGACGCGGCAAAGTTGTACCAGTCAGCGTTGACACGCGGGCTAATCAGCACCCCCTCTGTAACCGCCTGTTTGAGTCCGGAGACATCCAATGGTGGCGGCACTTGATCGTTCTGTGCGAAGGCTGCAGAAACTGCGGCAACAGAGACCACTGCTGCCTTAATTAAACTTTTCGGAAACATGCGTTTTAATGTCCTCCCTGAGAAATCAGAACTACCTACTAATATCGTCACAACGTATCATTCCCGTTGTCCATACCCTAAGATGGATCAAACAACGCCAGTAGGCTCGGTGATAGGCAGTATCCCATGATCCGCTTAATCTTTACGATGCTATTTGTTCACAATATATGATTCAAATACCCGTAAATTTTGCACGCTTTTACTATCCCACCATCAACACACCGGATGCTGACCTCATTGGCCGTCCGGTGTATCTTCATTATCGCCACACAGAGAACATTTGATGTGGTGTCGCTGAAAGTACAATCCAACATCAAGCGCTTTATTGCGCCTGTGCTCGTCGTTCAAATGTTCGTGGCTCTTGCTATAGCACAGGCCAACTTTTCTCTGATGCGCGATCTAGCGCTCTCTCGTTATGGACAGAGTAGCGCCGAGTTTGTTGACGAATGGCAGGCCGAAATCGAGACAATGAAATCCCTACCCGATGGCGAAAAGCTTGAGTACGCCAACAATTTTTTCAATTCCCGCATTAGTTGGTCTCAAGATTCTGACACGTGGCAGGAGAATGACTATTGGGCCACCCCGCTTGAGCTCATGGGCCGCGGTATGGGAGACTGTGAAGACTTTGCGATTGCAAAATATGCCACATTGGTACTCGCAGATGTCGACATTACCAAGCTACGGATCACTTATGTCAAGGCCAGGGCTAAACTTAATAAGAACATTAAAAGCAGGGCTCACATGGTGCTTGCCTACTATCCATCTGCTACCGAGGAACCAGTAATTCTGGACAACCTCGTTCCCGAAATTCGACCTGCATCCGCTAGATCCGATCTCATACCCGTATATGGATTTAACAGTCAGGGGATATGGGTGGGGGGTGCCACTACCCCCGCTACAACACAACCCGGCACCAAGCTCTCCCGCTGGCGCAATCTGTTACGCCGAGCAGCCACGGAAGGTTTGCAATGAAACCAAACTTTGAGGAAACCTGATCATGTCACTTTTGAAACAGCTCTGGTTGGGGATAATTCTGCTATTGGCACTGGTCTTCAGTGTCAGCATTCTCGTTACCACTCTCTCAGCGCGAGCCTACCTGGAAAAACAGCTCAGCATGAAAAATGCGGACAATGCCACTGCATTGGCGCTTTCGCTCACGCAACAGGGTGCTGATGAAGTTCTGCTGGAACTCACGCTGTCCGCCCAGTTCGATACTGGCTACTACGAGCTGATTGAACTGACAGACCCAGAGGGAAAGGTCACGATTCGTCGAACTGCGGAGGAAGCTGAATCTGGGGCCCCAGATTGGTTCACGAGTCTCTTGCCAATTCATGTCGAACCAGGCGTGGCAGCCATACAGTCCGGTTGGCAACAGGCTGGAACCCTAACACTACTCAGCCAATCGCGTTTCGCCTACAAGGAATTGTGGCAAAACACGTTGATGCTCTCTGCGGTATTTTTTCTAGCCGCACTCGGGGCTGGTCTCGTAGGCAATAGCCTGCTGCGACGAATCCTGCATCCATTGGGAGACGTGGTGGATCAGGCCGAAGCCATTGGTAACCGTCGCTTCGTTACTACTATTTCTGAGCCGCGCACATTGGAGTTCCGCCAAGTGGTTAGCGCCATGAATGAACTATCTATTCGAATTACGTCAATGCTGGCACAGGAAGCCACGCGCCTGCAAAAGTGGCAGCGTGACGCACACGTAGACAAAATTACCGACCTGTATAACCGAGACCCTTTCCTAAATGCACTGGGAGCAGCGATGGAAGGGGATGATGAAACATCTTCGGGCACTCTGTGCATAATCCGCGTATTGGGCCTAAGTGAGCTAAACCAAAAGTACGGACGAACCGCTACCGATAGCCTACTTCATGATATCGGCAGCGCTCTCAATCGAATCATCATGCAACACGCAGGCTGGGCTGCAGCGCGCCTGAGCGGCTCAGATTTTGCCGTTCTCGCGCCGCGGAAACTAGAAGCGGCGGAACTCGGCCATGATATTCAGAAAGCAATGCTCGCCGCCCTAGAGGACCACAGCATGGGCGAGAGTGTTTCGCTACCTGGAACGACCACGGTCTATAGGCATGGAGACAGCATAACCGAATTGCTGAACAGAGCGGAAGGCGCTCTGGCAGCGACAGAACGGGAACGCGTGTCTTCTGTGACGCAAACCTACAAGGGTGACATTACAATCAGGCCCGTACAGGAGCAAGTGGATCAGTGGCGTGAAATTCTTGAAAAAGCACTTAGGGATCGTGATTTTTCTCTCGCTCAATTTCCCGTTGTCGACCTCGATAACAGGCTTATTCACCATGAAGCACCTGTGCGCCTTAATTGGGACGGGAAGCTTTGGAGTGCCGGCCAATTCCTTCCTTGGGTTCATCGAATACAGGTGTCTGGCGAACTGGACAAACAAGTGTTTGAACTCGCACTTGAAGCGATCGAGCGCTCACAATTACCCACTGCTATAAATTTGTCTGTCGCCGCCATAGCTGATAATAGCTTTGTGAAATGGGTAGAGACACACCTGAATACGCGCAGCGCTACGCTCGAAAAATTGTGGGTAGAAATCCCAGAAGCAGTGGTATTTCGCTACCTGGAGAACTTCAAACATCTAGCGTCTCGCATTAAGGCTTGTGGCGGGCATATTGGTATCGAACATATTGGACACGAGCTAGCAAAGTTAGGCCACTTACACGATGTAGGCCTGGACTATCTAAAGGTTGACGCTAGCTTTGTGCGCGATGTACAAGACAATCCTGGCAACCAGACGCTGCTGCGCACACTCTGCACTCTTGGCCATACCATCGGTGTTATCGTAATTGCCGAGGGGGTGCACACTAACGAGGAATGGGCAGCTCTGCGTGAGCTAGGCATCGATGGCGCTACAGGTCCGGGAATAGCTCTGGCTGACTAGCGAAGGGGTAACCCTGGCGAGGCCTTCCTAAACGATCTACATATCTCTTAAAGGGTCTGCGCTTAGTCCTTCCCTATCAAATTTAGCACGCTACCCATTTCTGAACGCAATTTCTGACGCCGCATAATTTTCTGCTGCGCATCTGCCGGCAACTCAGTAAATAGAATCACACCCTTGGAAATTAGTAGCTCCACAACATCCTCTACTACCCGGACTAGATCCTGGTCAGTAGCGCTCAACGAAGACGAGTCGCCACCTACGTCGATTAAAAACGCGGAAATAGCCGGGTCATCATTTGGAAGTTCTTCATCAAACCCCGACCCTGGCTCCTGACTTATCGCTATGACGTTTCCAACTCCATCGCGCTTTACGAAGGGCATCATCTTCTCCAAGTGGCCAGTTTCACAACCCATTAGCATGATGCGGATGAGTTGGACACCTATTGCGACGTTACTCAGTCAGTAATCAACTTGCCCGCGTCGACCATGCTCTGCAGCGCCGCGCTAAGTGCGGCAGAATCATTGTAGTCTACGCCTACAAACAGGTTTACATCCTGCACCGTAATAATCTGTTGTGCATTCTGAAAATCGCCACTATTGCTGACTTTGATTACGGTGTCAGTACCCTCAAAATCGATCTTAAGATAGCTGGCGAAGTCCGCTGTATTCACCGTAGCATCGAGCAAATCTGCAATACTGATAGCATCGGCAGCGGGATCAAATCCAACAATCTGATCACCCGTAGCGGTATTATCTGCCAGTGACCATACAAATATATCTGCATCATTGGTAGCCAAAAGCGTATCAGCCGCACCAGGAGGCACCACAGGCGTAAACGGCAGCGCCGGTGCGGGTGAAGAAAGTGCGTCAGATATGATATCCACAGTAACGATATCCGTGGACGCTAAATCTCCGTCACCATCAGTGCCGGTGACATCGAAAGTGATAGTCTCGCCAACTGGCAGCAGTTTCTCAATGAAGGACAGGCTGCCAAGTCGCACGTCCGTATAAGTGAAATTACTGTTTTCACCGCTTATTTCAATCTTATTGAAGTCGATTGTGGGGTCGATGGTGAATCCCGGGGCTGCCTGGGCAATCCGTCCTGACTCGTCGGTGCCATCTACGGTATTGTAGGCTGTCCAATTTAGCGCACCGCCGCCGAACGTAACAGTAAACGTCACCGAGTCGATCGGACGTTCAACCGCATTGGCAGAACTACTATCCGGTGTATCATTACCCGGTGACCCAGGTTCGTAGAATTCAAGCGTCAGGGCGTCAGTTCGATCGATTAATCCGTCGGGGCCAACACCCATTCCCTGATTGGTCGCAAACACGCCACTGCCTCCATAGTCACCAATGCCGGAAAACTCAATGGAGCCGTCTTCAAGTTCAAGAAAAGAAGTCGGCCCTCCGGGGGTGGTACCGGACAGCAATATTGGCCCTAACTGTATTTCCGCCTCCGGCTTTATCAAATTGAATGATTGCGTGCCGTCTGCCATAACGGTAAAACTGAAGACGTCATCGCTACCCGATGACTCCTGAGCAGTTAACGTGACACTGAGAACATTGCCATTTGCGTCTTTTGAGACATCCAGAGGCCGATAGGTAAGGCCATCTATCGCCTCCCCAGTAATATTGATATCGCTCCAGTGATCGGCTCCAGAGACGAAACCGGTATTTGCAGCGCCGGCGGTTACGCCGATTGCGTTTGTTACCGAAAAGTCGACGAAGTCGCCTACTACGGGCGTATCGTCAACGATCGTCACTGAAAGGTTACCGGACTGAAAGTCACCGTCGGCGTCCGTCACTACCACCGCAAAGGTGTCGCTCGACGGATCCGTCAGTGTATTGTCTGTCAGCGTGTAGCTGTAGCCAATGGAGCCAACGGCAATACTGGTAATCGTCAGCGTGCCCGAGGTACCGGCAACGGTCTGACCGACCGCCACGGCCACACCACCGATCGTCACCACCGCCGGGCCATCCTGCGCTGTGTAAGTGATCGTGCCCTCTGTTGTTTCGCTATTGGCCGCTTCGTTTGAACCAGCAGGCTCCAAGACGCGTGCCGACAGACCCGCTTCGTTCACTTCGGCATTGCCAGGTTCCACACCTAACACTCCCGGTGTGGGTATTGGTGTTGGTGTTGGTGTTGGGGGTTCAACAGGGCCATTCTCTATGGTCACCACACCTGTGTCATCGGCGATAGTGGCATTAGTCGGTGAGCTCAAGTTCACATCGAAGGTTTCAGTCTCCTCCTCAGTATTATCGACGTTAGTACTTACTGAAATGTCCTTGCTGGTCTCTCCCGGGGCGAAGGTAATAGTTACCAGTCCGGTAACAGGATCGTAGTCGCCCGGCGCAACGGCAGATCCGTCTGAACTGCTGTATTGCACGGACACAGTCTCTGTCCAGGGCTTGGACAAGGATATTGTCAGCGTAGCTGTTTCGCCTTCCACCACCACGTCATCAGTGATGCTGATAGTTGGCGGTACAGGAGGTGTGGGTGGCGGGAGCGGCTCACTGTTTACCAGCACCGTCACAACCGCAGTATCCTGGCCGATTCCATCAATAGATGTGGCGGTATATGTAAACGTATCGGTACCAAGGAACCCTGCTTCGGGTGAATAGGTCACCGTGTTGTCCGCATTAATTACCACCGATCCATTGCTACCGTTGGTCACCGCGGTGAGATAAGAGCCTTCCTGGAAATCATCATTATCCTGTACATCGATAACAACGGGCTGGCCTTCCCCAGTGGTGGAGGAATCATCAACGGCGTCTACCGGCCCCACCAGTTCGTCATCCACGACCACTGCAGCCTCTTGGCTGGCACTTCCGGCAATACCGGCAAATTCACTGGTCTGCTCCACAATTCGCCCAAGACGAATAAAACTGAGACCCTCTTGGCCAGCCTGTGCAGCTGCATCAGGGCCTGCTGCAGGCGCCTCCAGGACATCACCAATATCTTGACCAGACTCCAATGCAGCCAGTACTTGCTGCACAGTCTCATCTTCGACCGCGCTTTCATCGGGACCCGAAGCCGTACCCGTCATCAGGTCGCCAGTAATTGCAATCTCCGCGACGTCACTTACCAATAGAGAGCTGCCGTCGACAAAGGAAAGTTCTGCGCTCCCACCGTCCGGGGTAACCAGTGTCTCGCCTTCAAACAGCACATCACCTGGACGCAGCTCCCGGCGCTCGCCTTCGGCATTGCGGGCATAGGCCTGACCATTGATCGAAGTTACTGTTGCGAATATCTCGTTTGCCATGTCGGTAACCTTTTTCGCCAGCGCGCTGGCTATAAGAATTGCTTATCTCGCTTTTACAGCCTAATGATATGCCGACTTAAGTGCGCTTACATTGTACTTTTGTACAGGTAGGGCCTCAGAATATTCAGAATGTGATGGAGGTCATATTGAATATCCGTCCAGGGACAATCGCTGGAGACACCCAACAGCAACTAATTGCGGATATTGTAGGTGGGTATATTGTTTACTTTCAGTGCCAGTTGCACTCGATCACGCACACTGAGCTTTTCAAAAATGGCCGATATATGCGCCTTAACAGTGCGCTCCGTAATCTCAAGTGCCTGCGCGATTTCCCGATTGCTTGCCCCGTGGGCCACTTGCTCAGCCACCATTAATTCGCGAGATGTCAGCTGATTAAGTTCCGGAACCTCAGGCATGGAGGAAGGAATCACCCGGTTGGATACAGCCAGAAAGCGTTGTACCAGATTTGGCGGCATCCACAAACCTCCGTGCTCTACCACTGTAGCAATTTCGCGCAACTGCCCGGGAGCTGCCTCGACATGACAATATCCCTGGGCGCCGGCTTGGAGCAAAGCAAAAGCATCGGACTCATCCGGCGCGCCCATCATCGCTACTACAGGGCTTCCCATTGAAGCAGCTGCGGTGACCGATTCCAGACGCAGGTCACGGTGCATTGAACTGAGATCGAGCCACAAGCTCCGGGCTCCACCTGACGCCTGCTCACCGACTTCGGTAAGATCCGACACAACATGCGCATCGGGGAAAGCCAAAACCCAGCGCTCTCGCAGGCGCCCGAGCGAACAGATAAAGATCCGCACCATCAGCGTTCCGACAGCGCATACTGCTTGGCGCGCAATATAGGCTTCATCATATACGCCAGCACACTCTTCTTGCCTGTGAGAATATCCACTTCCACAACCATGCCGGGAATAATGGGTTTATCCCTCGCTAAACGCGACTCAATGGTGCGAACAGTGACCTCATAGAACGGGTTGCCCTCCTCGTCGACAACGGTGTCCGCACCTATGTGTTCCACTACCCCCTTGAGCCCACCGTAGACCACAAAGTCATAGGCCGTGAACTTCACCAGTGACTCCTGCCCCGGCACCAAAAATGCAATATCTTTGGGTCGAATTCGAACCTCCAAAAATAGAGTGTCATCGGCGGGAACGATCTCGATGATCTCCTTGCCCGGCAGGACTACGCCACCAATAGTGTAGAAATACAGCTGCTTGACGGTGCCGTTTACCGGTGAACGAACCTCGGTTCCCCTGACAACATCAGAGAGGCCCTCGCCAGTCTCTCGCAAAGAATTCACTCTGGAAATGGTATCGGCCAATTCTTCCCGAACTTCGTTATTAAACTCATTTTCAACGCTGTGTAAATTACGCTCCGCCTCCACAATGGAGGATTCGATGCGCTTAACCTGCGCGGCCGCCTGCTGGCGCTCTCCGCTCAACTGATTTACTTCTTTCTCGAGCCGCAGAATCTCTACTTCAGAAACCGCCCCCGAAGCGACCATGGGCCGGGTCATACGCAGTTCTTGCCCGGTCAGCTCCAGTGAGCGGGCCGCCTGCCGCTCACGGGCCGTAATTTCAACCAGCTCCTCGTTACGCTGCACTAACTGCTGTTGTGCAATTTCTTGCGCAAGGCTCAGTTCAGCACGACGTGTCTCAAAAAGGGCCGTCTCTTCGGCGACAATCTCGGGCACGGCCTGAGCAAGTTCAGCGTCGGGTTTAAATTCTGTCTTTTCGACCAGCGCCCGCAAGCGTGCTGCCTTTATCGATAGCGCCTGGAACTCTGCACGATTTTCACGAAATGTAGACTGAGAACGCGTTTGGTCGAGCCGCAAAAGTAACTCGCCCTCCTCCACGAAATCACCTTCGCGCACTAGAATCTCCGTAACCACTCCCCCATCCTGGGACTGAATCACCTGTATCTGGCGAGAGGGTATGACTTTGCCCTGGCCCCGGGTTACCTCATCTATTTTTGCCAAAGCCGACCAGACGATCAGGCACACCACAGTCACGGCCACCACATAGAGAAGAATCCGTGCCCGCAGTGGCTGCTGTTCAATATAGGCTCGGTGCGCATCCAGTTGCCAATTATTATATTGCCCTGGTGATTCCTCTTTCATCCAGGGCGCAAACAACCAGTCCACCACTCTCCTGCGCAGAGGCGGCGTCTCGATATCAGCGGCGGCATCCGAAATCGGCACAGCATCGATGACCGGTTTCTCGTTCATTGCGCCTTACCAACTTTGCCCTGCTGGAGAGCCTGTACCACCGTATCGCGAGGGCCGTCAGCTATGAGTTTTCCATTATCGATTACGATGATTCGATCCACCATTTCCAACAGGGAATTTCGATGTGTAACCACTAGCCAGGTTCGCCCCTTAATTAATTCTGTAAGGTTTTTACGTACGGAAACTTCAGTCGAGTGATCCATCGAACCTGTCGGTTCGTCCATGAGGAGAAGCGGCGATTCCTGTATGACACCCCGGGCCAGCGCGACCGATTTACGTTGTCCGCCGGAGAGAGACTCCCCGCGCTCGCCAATCATCATGTCGAATCCTTGGGGATGACGATTTACAAATTCCGTGAGATTGGCAATCTCGACAGCACGCACGATAGCGCTGTCCGACAACTGCGAATTCGACAGCGTTAAGTTATCGCGCAGACTACCGTAAAAAAGCGTAACGTCCTGCGGAACATAACCAACTCTGGACCGAAACTCCGAGGGGTCCAATTGGCGCAGATCGATGCCGTCAATAAGAATGGCGCCGTCAGTAGGCTGATATAATCCGCTAGCAAGCTTTTGCAAAGTTGACTTGCCAGAACCCACCCGCCCGAGTATCGCGACGTGTTCGCCCGGCTTAATTTTGAAAGACACATTGCTGAGCGATTCCATCTCCGCGCCGGGGTAGGAAAAAGAAACGTTCTTGAATTCAATTTCGCCCTCAAACAGTTCGCGAGAAAGAAATTGCGCTCCCTCCGGCCGCTCTACCGGTTTGGCCATAACTTCGTCGAGGCTTGTTAGCGCAATCTGGGCGTTGTGATACTGGGTGATCAACCCCGCTAGCTGTCCAAACGGAGCCATTATACGACCCGCCAGCATAGTGCAGGCGATAAGCCCACCCATGGAGAGGTTACCTGCGCTTATCAGGTAAACACCGGTCACAATGACAAAAACGGATACTATCTGCTGGCCCCACTGAGTCACATTGATGGCCGAATTCGATATCAGGCGCAACTTGACCCCAACGTGGGCCAGAAAGGAGGTTGTTTCCTCCCAGCGTCGCTGCATGCGCGATTCTGCGCCCATCGCTTTGATAGTGTCCAGTCCGACCAAACTTTCGATAAGCGTGGAATTTCGCATTGCCCCGGCACGGTACGTGGTCTCTGCCAACTCCTTCAGCTTTCCTCGCACCGACAGGGCAAAACCTACAACCACCAGTAGACCGACGATAACCGGCACCAGCACGGGCCAGGCAATCCAGGCGATGACAGCGATAAAAATAAGGGCAAAGGGAATATCGATGATGGTGGTGATCGATGCGGATGTTATGAAATCTCTAACCGTTTCAAAGGATCGCAAGCTAACTGCGTAGGAGCCTACCGAAGCCGGTCGATGCTCCAGACGAATACCCAAAACCCGCTCCATAATCAGGGACGACAATTGAATGTCGACTCGCCGGCTTGCCAAGTCGAGAAAATAACCGCGCATGGTGCGCAAGGTTATGTCGGCCAGCATGACAATAATCACGCCGGCGGCCAGCATCCATAAGGTTTCTGTCGCCTGGTTTGGGACCACACGATCATATACATTCATAGTAAACAGCGGCAATGCCAGAGCAAACATATTGATGAAGAATGCGGCCAGCAGAACGTCCCGGTAAATCGGTGCATTGGCGCGGATGGCGTCCCAGAACCAATGGCCTCGAGTACTGATGCCAACGCGAGGCGCGCGCGCATCAAAACGAAAACGGGGTCTACAAAAAATGACCTCGCCCGTAGTATCGGCTACCAATTTTTCCCGGGGCACGTTGACGACCGCTTCATTGAGTTCGGGGTAAACAACATCGGCTACATCACCAGCCTCATTCCAACCCGTTAACAGACAAGCTCGCTCACCTTTTAGTATTACCACCGCAGGTAGCAGTGCTGGTTCAATACTGACAATATCCTGGTAGGCAATTTTACTAGCGAGGCCAACTTTGGCAGCGGCTCGTTCGAAAAGATCGGGTGTAAGCCGTCCGTCTTTTAATGGCAGTCCCGCACACACTGCCGCCTCCGCAGTGCCGCCACCATGGTAGCGGCACAAGGTCATCAGACACTGTAGAAGCGAATCATCTGAGCCGGCCATTTTCGACGTCCATCCTCTTTTTCTAC